>NZ_VFTW01000004.1:0-435994 GCF_006440815.1 Mesorhizobium sp. B2-8-3 | reverse complement strand
ACCGATGTCGGGCCGGTAGCACCCGACTGGTTGCCGTTGATCAGCAGCGTCCCGGCATTGACGTTGGTGGCGCCGCTATAGCTGTTGGTGCCGGTGAGCGTGGTCACGCCGGTGCCGAGCTTGTTGACCGAACCCGTGCCAGAGATGGCCCCATCGAAGGTATAGGTGTTGTTCAGGTTGAAGGCGAGCGTGCCGTTGTTGGTCACGCTCGGTGTCGTCAAGGTACCCGCTGTCGCGCCGCTGCCCACCTGGAGCGTCCCGCCCTGGATCGTCGTGCCGGCGCTGTAACTGTGGTCACCAACAAGCGTCAACGTTCCGGTGCCCTGCTTGTCCAGGCTCTCGAAGCCGCTGATGCCCGCGCCCTGGACTGTGCGATTCACCGTGTTGATTACCCGAAGCGTGTCGCCCGCGCCCGTCTCGCCACCGGTGCCGGCGTTGACTGTTCCGGTGAGAACGGCGCCGTCGTTAAGCGTCAGCGTGTCGTTGCCGGCGTCAAGGTTCAGCGCTCCCACTCCGGTGTTCAAGGTCCCGGTCAGGTTGACAGTGTCGCTGCCACCGCCAAGGTCGCCATTGCCGCGCAGCGTGCCGCCATTGGCGATGTTGATCGTGCTTGCCCCTGCGTCGCCGGTGATTGCTACGGGGGTCGCGCCGACCGCCTGCACGGTGCCATTGATGTTCAAGGTCGAGCCGCCATCCATGGCGAGGGTCGGGGTGGTCAGCACCTTGCCCGCGTCGACCTGCAGCGTGCCGGCATTCACGGTCGTGCCGCCGCTGCTGGTCAGGTTGGTTGCCAATTCCAGCATGCCGGCATCGACCTGCGTCGTGCCGCCGATGCTGCTGTCGATCGCCGACGTCAGCCTGGTCGTGCCGGCGCCGATCTGGGCGATGTTGCCCGCGCCGCTCAGGTTGCCGGCAAAGTTGAACGTGTCGCTGCGATTGAACGACAGCGTCGAGGTCGAGTTGACGACAACGACATTGCCTGTGCCGGCGTTGCCCGACGTGCCGCCATTGCCGATGATCAGGTTCCCGTCATTGATGACGGTGTTGCCGGAATAGCTGTTGTTGCCCGTCAGCACCCACGTGCCGGCATCGTTCTTGGCCAGCGTCGTTTTCCCGGTCGTGGCATTCTGGTCGACGATCGTTCCGCCCATTATGTTGAGACCGGTGTTCGTGCCGCCCAGCGCCAGCGTGCGCGCTCCGGCCCCACTGTATAATGCGGACCCGGTATTGGTGAACTGGATCGCCCCGGTGCCGGACGATTCGATGAAGCTGACGCCGGTCTGCAGCGTGAACAGCCGGTCGGTGGTGTCGCCCGTGCCGGTATAGCGCAGCGTCGAACCGCTGCCGATCACGAGGCTGGATGCCAGGTTCGACGACTTCCCGATCGAACTCGCCTGGCCGCCATCGGCGAGCTTGTCGACGGCAAGCACGCCGCCGCTGATCGTGGTGATGCCGGTATAGGTACTGGTCTGGTTCTTCAGCACCCAGGTACCCGTGCCGCTCTTGGTGAGAGCGGTAGTGCCGCCCGTCGGGTTGTCGATCCGCGCCGAAAGCGAGTTGTCGGCAGTGCTCAGGCCCGCGAGCTGCAGCGTTCGGCTCCCGCTGCCTGACATGGTGACAGGCGCCGTGCTGGTAAAATTGATCGGACCCGGGCCAGAGGCGTACGCGTCGAGACCGCCGCCATTGGGGCCGAAGGTGAACTGCCGGTCGGTGCTGCCACCCGTACCGTTATAACGCAGCACGCCGCCATTGATGATCAGATTGCTCGGCGCGGAACTCGATGCTCCGATCGAGCTGTTGGTGCCACCATTGGCAAGGCTGGCCACGGCGAGGATGCCGCCATTGATGACAGTCGGGCCGGTGTAGCTGCTAGCGCTGCCGGACAACGACTGCGCGCTGGCCCCGTTCTTCACAAGCCCGCCGCTGCCGCTGATGGCACCGTTGTAATTGGCGCTTCCGATACCGCTTATCGTCAACGTGGCGCTGCCAAGCGTGATGTTGCCGCCAGTAATGCCCAGATTACCTTGGCTGATATAACCGACCGTATTGCTGAAACCGTTCAGATCCAGGGTTGCCCCGGTCGTGTCCATTCGCAGGCCGCTCAAGCCGAATGCGCTGGTCGACCCCGCGCGGAGGGTGCCGCCGTTGACGAAAGTCGCACCGTTGTAGGTATTGGCACCGGAGAGCACCAAGGTGCCGGGCCCGAACTTTTCGAGCTGCGTCCCCGTCGCCACCCCGCTGAACTCGAGTGTCGTGGCGGCGTTCTCCACGGTGATCCTGCCCGAGGTCAGTGTAAAGCCGCGATCGGTCGTGACGCTGGCGCCGGTATAGTTCAGTGTGCCATCGATCTGCAGATTGGTCGAGGCGCTACTCGAGGCGCCGATGTCGCTCGGCTGTCCGCCATTGCGCAGGCAGCTGACGTTCAGCGTGCCGGTGATGGTCGTGGCTCCCGTGTAGCTGTCGGTGCAGCCGCTGAAGGTCTGGCTGCCGCCCGCGACGGCGACGCCGCCGCTGCCGCCGATCGTGCCCGAAAAGCTGCCGTTGCCGTTCGTCGTCAGGGTCGCCGCGCCCAGCAGCACGCTGCCCCCGCCGCCGAGCCCGCCCACGGTGTTGTTGTTGTTGGCCAGATCGAGAGTCGCTCCCGTGGCCACTGTCATCGCCCCTGTGCCGAACGCACCGGCAGACCCTGCACGCAGAATGCCAGCGCTTACCGTGCTGCCGCCGGTATAATTGTTCGTGCCCGACAGCACCAAGACACCGGCGCCGCCCTTGGTGAGACCACCTGTCCCGGTGCCAACCCCGCTCATCGTCAGCGTGGTGCCGCCGATTACGTCGATAGCTCCGCCGCCGGTGCCGAGCGTGAAGCCACGGTCGCTGCTGGTGGTTCCGCCGATATAGCTGAGCTTCCCACCGTTTTGCAGCACAAGATTGGATGAAGCGTTGCTCGCCGCGCCGATACCGCTCGCCTGCCCGCCATCGGCAAGCGTGCTTATGGCCAGAGTGCCGCCGGCAATGGTGGTGACGCCGACATAGTCGTTGCTCGCGTTTGTCAGTGTCAGCGTGCCGGCGCCGGTCTTGGTGAAGCCGGCATCGTCCGGGCTGGTCACTTGGCCGGAGAACGTCAGGTTGGTGGCGGCGTTGGTGACCTCGAAGGTGCGCGATGGACCGCCGTTGACGAGGGTGAAGCCGCGATCGGTCGAGGCCGTTGCGCCGGTGTAGCGCAACGTGCCGTTCTCGATCACCAGGTTCGACGACGCGCTGGATGAGGCGCCGATGCCGCTCGCCGCGCCGCCATTGGCGACACTGTTGAAGGCGAGCGTGGCACCGCTCACCGTCGTCGCACCGGTGTAACTGTTGCTGCCCGTCAGCGCGACGACACCGGTGCCGGTCGAGCCTCCCGTGCCGCCCACCGTGAAGGAGGTCGGGCCACCGTTGTTGATAATGTTCGAGGCGACGGTGAAGGTGCCGCCACTGTTCTGCTGCACGCCAAGCGCGCTTCCACCGGCGCCTCCGGTCAAGGAGCCGCCCTGGATGGTCTGGTTCGCGGTGCCGACCGAGGGAGAGACGATTATAGTGCCGTCCACGCCGAGCGTATTGCCGGCGCCAACAGTGACGATGGAATTGGCCGCCGCCGTGTATTTGAGGCCGCCGAGCGCGACATTGCCGTTCACCGTGCCGAAATAGGGCGTATTGGCGTTGCCGGCTTCGTCGCTAAGGATATTGCCCGTCGCCCACAGGGCCGCGTTGTCCTCATCAACATAGGCGGTGAATGCGGTGATGAAGCCGCCCGACACTTGCGCATAGTCGGTGCCGTTGACGGTTGCCCAGCCGCCAAGCGCGCCGTTGGCATTGCTGGTGGCCATCGACGTTCCCGTGCCGATGCCGAAATCGACCAGACCGCCGGTACGGCTGACGGCGCCGAGTTTGACCGCCAGCACGCCGCCCGCGCCAGCGGTCGCGTTGATCCGGTTGTTGCCCGCCGTGACGTTCAGGCCATTGAAGCTTTGGCTGTTCGTCCCGGTGCCACCTTTCACGGTGAGCGTGCCGCCGCTCATATTGAGCGCCGAGGATATGGAAACGATATTGTCCGTCGGCGCGCCGGGCGCTGTGAAATCCAGCGCCAGCGTGCCGCCGCCGATGCTGGTCGCGCCGGAATAGGTGTTGGCGCCCGTCAGCGTCTGCGTGCTGGCACCTAGCTTGGTGAGGCCGCCGGCGCCGGTAATGACGCCGGCATAGGTGGCGCTGCCCGATGTGCCGTTCACCGTCAGGTTGTTGCTGCCGAGGTCCACGGTCCCGCCGGTGCCCGCCAAGGAGCGCGCGGTTATGTCGAAGCCACCCAGGTCAAGCGTGCCGCCATTGACGACAAGCGGATTGGAAGGCCCGAATGCAGCAGAGCTGCCGGCGGTGAGCGTTCCGCCCTGGACCGTGGTGGTGCCGGTGAAAGTGTTGCTGCCGCTCACCACCCAGGTGCCGGCGCCGTTCATGGTGAGGTTGCCGGCGCCGGAGATCACGCCGGAGAATGTGTTCGCCCCCGCGAAGCTGCCGCCGAGCGTCAGCGTATCGGCGACGCCGCCCGCGACAAAGCTCGTCGGTCCGCTGAAGGAGAGCGCGCCGGTGCCGTCATTGCTGATGGTGCTGGAGCCCGAGATCGTCAGCGTGCGGTTGGTCGCCGAGCCCGTTCCGGTATAGCTCAGCGTGCCGCCGCCGAAATTGATAGTGTTGCCGGTGCCGAACGAGCTGTTGGCACCGCTGTTCGCCAGGGTCCCGGCCCTGACGGTGATAGTGTTGATCGTGGTCGGCCCGGTGTAGGTGTTGGCGTCCCCGAGGGTGATGATCCGGCCAGCATTTCCGGTAAAGGCGATAGCCCGGGCGACCGAGGAACTAATGACGCCCAGCAGGTCCATGTCGCCGGACGCCGCGGAGAAATTCATGGTAAGTCCGTAGGCACCGCCGGCAAGAATATCGCCGGTCAGCGTCAGCGTCCCGGTGCCAGCGTTCTGGAGATAGTTGCCTCCGCTGGAGGTGTTGTTGAAACGCCAGTTGCGATTGGAGCTGTCGCCGTCACCGAAATAGACCAGATTGCCGCCCACTCCGCCACCGGCGCTTACAGTGATGGTACCCGACGCCGCATCCGTAGGCGCGCCGAGCGAGCTTGCCACCCCAAGGTCTGCTACCGAGGTGAAGCCGTTGGTGCCTTGGCCGAAAACCGTCTGACCTGTATAGTCGTTGGCGTCGTTGCTGATTGTGCCTAAAACCTGCAGCCCGCCGGCCCCGGTGAAGCGCGCTGTGAGCGCCCCACTACCTGCGACCGCACGTCCGCTGACGATCGTAACAACCCGGCTGGCGGCAAGTGCGCTGGTCGAGCTGATAGAGGTACCATTCGCAAGTGACACGCCATTGCCGGCCGCGCCGAGTGAGGCATCGCTGGCGAGCCCAAGTCCTCCGGCCGAGACGGTGATGTCACCCGTGAAGGTGTTCGCGCCGGTGAGCGTCAGCCCGCCGGCGCCGACTTTGGTGAAGCCTGATCCGGCGATCACCGAACTGATTGTGGTGGTTCCGGCAGTGGAAATCGTCGGCGTCGTGCCGGTGAGCGTCAGCGTGCTGCCAGCGATTGTATAGCCCGCGACACCGAAGGTCAGATTGTGGGCCGTCATCGGCCCCGCGAGCGTCACCGTCCCGGCGGTGCCGTTGAAGAAGGCATTGTCGCCGCCGACGGCGGCATTGTTCCAGCTGGCCATCGGCCCGGTGACACCATCACTGCTCGGATTCCAAAGCAGGGACGAGGTGTTCCAGGCTCCGGTACCCCCGAGGCCCACAGCGGTGCCGTTGACGTCCCAATAGAGATCGGCCGCCCCTGCAGGGACGGCGCCAAGCCCGGCCAATAGCGCGGCCGACACAAGCGCACCACGCAAGACCGGAGCTGCCGTCGAAGCCAGGTGGGCAAGATTCGGCGCATAGCTCGCCGCCTGGCCTTTCCATTTGGTCATACGGCCGCCGCGCAGCAGGCGATGGGCAAATGATGGTTCGCGCGTCGGCTCCGCCGACATGCCTGCTTTGCTGTTCACGATTCTATCCATCATATTCCCCCGCGTCGAATGGCCACTGCCGCAACCAGTCGTCGTAACATGCCGGCCGCCTTGCAAATCGATATGGCCGGGGCGGCAGCCGACCGATCCATGTGATAAGAGATTTGCTGAAGGGGTTGGTGGCGAACCGACAGCTGGCAAGGAGGGTTGCCTGCCCGCTTTGCCGGGCCGGAACGGGATGACCCTCGGCGGATCCTTGCATCAGTCGACTGACCGACGGCAATGACGCGCCACTCGCCTGACTAGGCTGCGCCACGACCTCATATATCCGCAATGCCCACTGCTGGCTTGATCTGCTCCAGCATCACCCTCTCCTCAGCCTGATCAGATTGCCAACCGCGATCGCACCTTGGTCCCGGGCAATGGCGGCGTTGCACTGGCGATCGAATCGGCACCCGCAAAGCAAGTCTGTCAAGAACATCACACATCAAGCAACTTATAAAGAGGTTAATTGAATTGTTTCGGATTTATTGATGTAAACATTAGGATGTTTAAATATAAGTCAGATCTTACATTCGACTGCAGAATCCCGAGCTTCGCTCGACGGCCTTCATGAAGACACCGCGCGGGTAGCCATCCGGAGAAATCCAGCGAACGAGACCCGGTGTAACGGGGAGCTGTTTTGCGAACACATTGCCGATGCCCAGGAGCAACGGTACGGGAAATAGAACGTCTACTTCAACAGCGCCATCGTCCTGTCGACGGCGCTGGGGAAGCCATTCAGCGAGAGTGCCAGATTGGTCTCCTTCCCCCCGTCCGCGACCACCTTGACCTTGAGGCTTTTGCCGTCGCGCAGGCTCGCCAATGTCTCGACGTCGAAACTCAGATCGACGAGGCAGCCGCCGGGCAGGCAGGTGCGGAAGCGAGCCCATCGCGGCTCCCACGCATCTTGAAACCCGTACCTGGATTCTGGAGGTCACCGTCACGCCGCAAGCCGGCCTCCCGATACCACTCTGGACAGAGCCAAGAGCCGCACGGCGCGGCTTCTTCGATCTCATCGCCAGAGGCGGAATCGCAGGGTGAATCCACGGATGGGGCGACGGCCCCATCCGCTTTTGGCATGGAATATTCTATTGCTGCGCCAGCGTTTGTTTCGCCATGGCAGCAGCCAATTGGTCGACGTTGTATTTGAACATCCTGGCGTAGGTTGGCGCGGGACCGTCCTCTTTCGAAAGGGCCTCGACGTAGAGCTCTCCGCCCGCTTCGGCGCCCGTGGCGCCCGCGATCTGCTTGACGGGACGAGGATCGTTGGAGTTTTCAAAGAAATAGGTCTTCACGCCTTCCTTCTTGATCTGCTCGATCAGCTTGGCGACGTCGCCGGCCGAGGCCTCGGCTTCAGTTGACAAGCCAAGCGGCGACAGGAAAGAAACCCCGTACTCACGTCCGAAATAGCCGAAGGCGTCATGGCTGGTCAGCACCTTGCGCTTCTCCTGCGGAATCGGGTCGATCTTGGAACGCGCGTAGGCGTCGAGTTCATGGAGCTTCTTCATGTATCTCTCGGCATTCGCCTTGAAATGTCCTGCCCCCTCGGGATCGGCCGCCTCGAGCGCCTTCTCGATGTTGCCGACCCAGACCTCGACATTGACCGGGCTGTTCCAGACATGCGGATCGGTCACGGTCTTGCCATCCTCATCCATCGTGCGGGTCTTGACGCCTTCGGAAGCGACGACCGGCGTTCCGGTGTAACCGGAACCGCTGATCAGGCGATCCATCCAGCCCTCCAGCCCTTCGCCACTGACGAAAACGACATCGGCGGCTTTGAGGTTCTTGGCGTCGTCCGGCGTCGGCTCGTATTCATGGGGATCGCCGTCGGCCGGTACGATTGTCTTGACTTCGACATTGCTGCCGCCGACTTCCTTGGCCACGTCGGCAAGCACCGTGAAGCTCGCAACGACATGCAGCGTCTTCGCGGAGGCAGCGGCCGCCACCGCCAACACGGCAACAGCGCTGAGCCCAAGCGTGGCCATCATGTTCAGTCTTCTCATCGAAACTCTCCTTGGTGATCAGCCCGTAAGGTGTGGGCGGGGAAACAGACGCCGCACGGCACCCGACGGAGCGGCAAGCAGCGAGACGCAATAGAGGAGGCTTGCGGTCAGGATGATGCATGGTCCCGAGGCGTAGCCGAGATGGAATGAGGCGATCAGCCCGACGAAACCGGAGAGCGCTGCCGTCGAAGCCGCGACGATGAACATTCCGGGCACGCTGCGTGCCCATAGCCGCGCGATCGCGGCGGGCAGCATCATGAGCCCCACCGCCATGAGCGTACCCAGGGCCTGAAAGCCGGCGACGAGATTGAGAACGACCAGGAAGAGAAAGACGAGATGGTGGAGCGACCCGCGTCCGCCGACCGCGCGAAGAAATCCCGGGTCGAAACATTCGGCGATCAACGGGCGGTATACGATCGCAAGGATGATCAGCGTGAGCGAGGCGATCGTCGCGACGAGGTAAAGCGCCGGCGCGTCGATCGCGAGGATGGTGCCGAACAGTACGTGCAGCAGATCCCGGCTCGATCCGCGCAGCGAGACGATCAGCACGCCGGCGGCGAGCGACGTGAGATAGAAGGTGGCGAAACTGGCATCCTCGCGCAGCGACGTCGTGCGGCTGACGATGCCCGACAGGATCGCAACGGCGAGCCCGGCGATCAGCCCGCCGATGCCCATGGCAGTCAGCGAAAAGCCCGCGAACAGGAAGCCGACCGCCGCGCCGGGCAAGACGGCATGGCTGAGCGAATCCCCGACCAGGCTCATACGGCGCAGCATCAGGAGCACGCCGACCGGGCCGGAGCCCAGTCCAAGGCAGAAACAGGCGACAAGCGCCCGGCGCATGAAGCCATAGTCGGCGAAAGGCGCCAAAATCAGGTCGTGCAGGCTCATGCCGCTTTGTTCCTGGCCCGGTGACAAACCTCGGCAAAGTCGTCCCAGTTTTCCGCCATGGCTCTTGCCTTGAGCAGATTCTCTGCGGTCATCACCGATGATGTCGGACCCCATCCGATCGGTTCGCGGGCGATCAGCAGCGTTTCGGGGAAATGTGCCCTCACCTGTTCGAAATCATGCAGGACGGCGATGATCGTGCGGCCGTCGCGGTGCCAACGCAGCAGGATATCCATCAGATCGCGCGTGGTCCTGGCGTCGATGGCGGTGAACGGCTCATCGAGCAGGATGACCCGTGCGTCCTGCAGCAGCAGCCGGGCGAACAGCACACGCTGGAACTGCCCTGCGGAGAGCGAGCCAATGGGACGACGTTCGAACCCTTCCAGGCCGACGGCCGACAGCGCCTCCCGCGCCTTCGCCGTGATCGCCGCGGTGATACCGCGAAACGCACCGACAACGTGCCACGCGCCGAGCATGACCGTGTCTCCGACGCTCAGCGGGAAACTGCGGTCGATCTCCGCCGCCTGCGGCAGGTAGCCGAAGTCGCGCGAGGAAAGTTCGGTGTGGTCGATATGTCCTTCCACGACAGGGAGCTGGTTCATCAGCGCCTTGACCAGCGTCGATTTGCCGGCGCCATTCGGGCCCGCGATCGCCGTCATGCTGCCCGGAAGAAATGAGCCGGAAAGATGATGCACGGCCGGGCGCCGATCATAGGCGACTGTCACGTTCGACAGGCTGATGAGGCGGCCGCCCGCCTCGGCGGCTGCGGGATCTGTCTTGTTCATGCCAGCGACACCGCCCAGGCAACCGCCAGCCACAGCGCGACGATGATGAGGACCAAGACCCCCAGACGCTCGAACGCGGACCAGACGAGAAAGCTGCGGGCGAAGATCGTTCGCCCCGCCGAGATTCGTGGCCAGTTCATGCGGCTTCCTCCGTCCAGCGCGGAAACGGATCGGACAGATGCTTCCATTGTGCCGGCGAGAAAGTTTCGGCGGCAACCAGGCAGGAATCGAGTTCATTCCGGATGCGCGCTTCGTTCATCGGGTGCGTTCCGATGAAGACGATCTCCTGCCGGCGGTCTCCCCAGACCGGATCGAAATAAGGCTGCATGGATTGGCGCCAGCCGTCGTTGTCGGGCCATCTGGCCTTCGGAACCGCCGACCACCAGAAGCCGCGCCGGCCGCTGCGGACCAACGCACCAGCCTGGCTCAATTCGCCAACATGCTGCGGGCGCGTGGCCAGCCAGAAGAATCCCTTGGCGCGGACGACGCCCGGCCATGCGCGGTCGATGAAAGCCTTGAATCTCGTCGGATCGAAGGGCCGGCGCGCCCGGTAAACGAACGAACTAATCCCGTATTCCTCGGTTTCGGGAACGTGTTCGGAAAAGCCGTTCAGCTCCTTGAACCAGAGCGGATGCTCATGCGCCTTGTCGAAATCGAACAGGCCGATGTCGAGGATTGCCGCAAGGTCCACCCGACCAAAATCAGTCTCGATGATCCGCGCATCCCGATTGAGCGCACGCACGATCTTTCGCGCGGCGTCGAGGTCGGCCGCCGTCGCGGCCGACACCTTGTTGAGCACGATGACATCGGCAAATTCGATCTGCTCGACCAACAGATCGACCAGCGCGCGGTTGTCCCCATTGCCAAGCGATTCACCGCGATCTTTCAGGAAATCGCTCGAGGCGTAGTCCTTCAGCAGATTGGCGGCGTCGACCACAGTGACCATGGCGTCGAGCCTCGCCACGTCCGACAGGCTGACGCCATTTTCGTCACGAAACTCGAAGGTGGAGGCAACCGGAAGCGGCTCGGAAACGCCGGTGGATTCGATCAGAAGATTGTCAAACCGGCCCTGCCTTGCCAGCGCCTGAACTTCCTTCAGAAGGTCGTCCCTCAAGGTGCAGCAGATGCAGCCATTGGTCATCTCGACCAGTTGCTCGTCGGTCCGCGACAGGTTCGCCCCGCCGTCGCGGATCAGCGACCCATCGATGTTGACCTCGCTCATGTCGTTGACGATCACAGCGACCCGCCGACCCTGGCGATTGCCGAGAATGGTGTTGAGAAGTGTCGTCTTTCCGGCGCCGAGAAAGCCGGAAAGGACGGTCACCGGCAATTTGCGCCCTGCCTCTGCCTGCATGTGATCTCCGGTAGATTTTCAATTCCAGTTGACCCCTGGGTAGGTTATGTTATTACATTGGTCAACAGAAAGTTATGTTATTTCATAACAGAAATGTGAACCGAATGCTCGATCTCAATCGCGTCGGCACGATCCCCGGCGGTCTGACCAAGAACCAGGCGCTCGTGCTGGAGATCATAGACAAGGCAGGTAAGCCGATCGGCGCCTACGAGATTTTGAGGGAACTTGGGCCTCGGGGGATCAAATCACCGGTGCAGGTTTACCGGGCGGTCAACGGTCTTATTCAATGCGGTATCGTCCACAAGGTCGAGAGCATGAACGCCTTTGTGCGCTGCACCGACGCGCACCCCCATCATGGACAAACAACGATCCTCGCGGTCTGCGACCGGTGTGGAACTGTTGTTGAACACCACGACGAGACAGTCGATCGTCGGCTTGTGGCCTGGGCCGAGCAAGAGGCCTTTCAGGTCGATACTGTCGCCATTGAACTCAAGGTGCGCTGCGCCAGCTGCAATGCCTCAGCTTCCTGAAGTGGCAGCCTGCGTTACGCCAACTTCACACCCTGGGTATCGTGAACCAGTCCGGCCTCAGTCGGATTCTGAAAGGAACGGGTTGATCGTCTCCCAGGTCTGGTTCGGAAACTCCTCGTAGAATGAGAGCTTGCCGCGCGGCAGTTCGACGGTCCGCACATTCGTCAGCGATGCCAGGCCCGTCATCTCCGCCTTGGACTTGCGTGGGGTTCCGCCGCCGTAGACGACGAGTATCTTCGTCAAGATTCGTCGCGCGCTTTCCAGGAAGGCATCGCGATCGGTGAACGGATCGAGTTCCCCGGCGACGAAGCGGAAGGAAGCGTAGCGGGCGCCGGGCGCGTCGGTGACGGTGCGTTTTTCGGCCATGCGCTCCGGCGTCAGCCAGGCCGGATCGGCATAGACATGGCCGCGCGCCATCATGCCGATGACAAGGCTGTTCACATTGAGCCGATAGAGAAAAGACCCGGCGAGCGGCAGGTCGACGGCCTTTGCCAGCCCGCGAAACAGCGCCATGCGCCTGCCGGTCATGGTTGGAAGCGGCCCACGCCAGGTCGGCGACAGCAGGCAAAGGCGACCCAAGCCACCCGGATTTTCGGCGGCCACTGCCAGCGCATAGCCCGCGCCATGACCGGCAGCGATGGTCGCAGCAGGCTGAACGACACTCTGCGTCACGAAGCGCAGGAATGTACGATAAAGTTCCGGGCGCCAGGCAATCCTGGGGCGAGGCAAGGCGCCGAAGCCGGGCCAGTCGATGGCCGTCGTGGCAAAGGATGCGCCGAGCCGCTCCTGCAGCGGTCGCATTTCGGTGCGGGTCGAGATCGAGCTGAGCGCCGGCAAAAGGAGCAGGTTCTTGCCCATTCCAAAACGGGTCAGGCCGACGGCAACCTTTTTGCCGTCCGCAATCCATTCAATTTGATCCTCGATCCAGTCCATGCCTTCAATGCTGTTTGACGCTGACCTTCGGGGATGAACTCTCCGCGTTTGCGTCGAGAAGCCGTTGCCCGATTTGCAGCGCGAGCGCGATGTCGGGCTCTGCGATCATTGCCACGGCCTTGCCGACGCGCAAGGAGCGTATCGGCCGCTCCAATATGCTGATGACCGTCTTCAGGTCGGGGCAGCCGGATTCGCGGCAGCGAACCTCCGTCACGGTGATTGCGACATCTTCCTTCAGATCAAGCCGATCGCGTATCCATTGTTTGATCCTGTCGGCATGAGATGATGAAGGTCCCCGTCTGGGCGCAAAGGGATTGACGAATTTCACCAGCTTCGCGGCCTCTCGTGATAGGCGAAGGTCACGCCCGGCACCCCATGAACCCGCTCTCGATGATACCCTTCGGCAGATTGCGGCCGATGAAGACAAGACGACTGGTCCGCTCCTCATCAGCCTTCCACGGCCGCTGGTGATCGCCTTCCAGCAGCATATGGACGGCTTGCACCACAAAACGGTCGTCGTCGTCCTTGAAAGCGAGAATGCCCTTCATGCGCAACATGTCCATGCCGAACTGCTGCGTGACCGTCTGCAGCCACGGCAGGAATTTTTTCGGGTCGAGCGGTTCCCTGGTGACCAGGGCGAAGCTGGTCACATGGTCATCGTGCTCATGCTCGTGGAACTCGTCGAGGAAATCCGGTTCAACTTCGAGGATACGGTCAAGGTCGAACGAATTGCGGCCGAGAACCTTGTCGAGATCGACGTCGCAACGCTGTGTGCGGTGGATGGAAACAGTGGGGTTGATGCGCCGGATGCGGCTTTCGACCTCCTTCAGGTCTTCGGCCGAGACGAGGTCGGTCTTGTTGAGCAGCACCGTATCGGCGAATGCCAACTGCTCCTGGGCTTCGTGCGCTTCGTCGATCTCGCCGAGCAGATGCTTGGCGTCGACCACAGTCACGATGGAATCGAGCCTGGTCTTGGAACGAACGTCCTCGTCGACGAAAAACGTCTGCGCGACCGGCGCCGGGTCGGCGAGGCCGGTCGTCTCCACCAGGATAGCGTCGAAACGGTCGCGACGGCGCATCAGGCTGTCGATGATGCGGATCAAATCGCCGCGCACCGTGCAGCAGATGCAGCCATTGTTCATCTCGAACACTTCTTCGTCGGCGTCGACGATAAGATCGTTGTCGATACCGACCTCGCCGAACTCGTTGACGATGACGGCAAACTTCTTGCCGTGATTTTCGGACAGGATACGGTTCAACAGCGTGGTTTTGCCCGCGCCGAGATAGCCGGTCAGCACGGTCACTGGAGTCTGGGTCTGCATGGCGGGAAACTCCGTTGAGGGGGCGGTTTTCATCTTGTTATCGGTTATAGTATAACGTATCAAGCACAAAGATGTGAGGGTTGAACGGGTGTCCTTCGGGACGCTTCCTCGTCATAGAGGGCGGGGATCGTTCGATCCTGACAAGATGTGGGGCGGGGACCAGAGAGGGGAAATCTGGCAAATGGCAGTGCCTGTCGTGCCCGCAGCGGGCAAGTATCGTCGGGGGCATGATGGCAATTCCGGCGCGTTCCGGCATCGCGGTATCGATTTGAGCCATGGTCCCCTGGCGGGCATTCACTGGCAGGAACGAACCGTGCGGTTTGCGTTTCGAACCCATGCGCGACTCGTGCTCGCGATCATGGTCGCGGCCATCGGCGCCACGGGTATGCTGCTTGGCACATTGCGTGTTGCCGTGCGTCCTCCGGCCTTTGCCCAGGCAATCCCGGCAAAACCACAAAGGACAAGACAAGGATCGACACCAAAGGACGATCGGCTGCCACCGCCGCATGTCGCCGGAACGGATGCGATCGCCAATCTGGTGGAAGCCGGCCCCAATGGATCCGCCAACGAATTCACCTATCGCCATGTCGAGTTTTCGCTGGGAAATCCATCTGCTGACGATCAATCGGATGCGGCGGAACCGCTGCTTTTTCAGGAAGATGCTGTTGCGCGGCCGAGTCCCTTCGATGCGCTGCTCGCAAAGCCACGGACCGACGCCTCATCAAACCGTGCTCCGAGCGCGGTCCCTCGGCCAATCCCGGGCAATTCCAAGATGATGGCGGCGCGAGGGACTCCTATCAATGTCAGCATGGCCGCGGAGCAGCCGGCGCCGCATATCAAACGGGTGGCGGCGATGCCGAAGTCCGATGTGGACGTTGCCGCTTTTCTAGCTGCCGCGGGTTTGAGCAATGCCGATGGCCATTTGCTGGCGGATGCGTTGAAGGAGCAGGCCATTGCCCCTTCCGACCGTGTCGACCTGATGCTTGAAACGCCGGCATCGAAAGCCGGAACCGCGCAACTCGCGGCGGTCCGGGTCCTTCGGGATAATGGTGCAGAGGCGATTCTTGCGCGGAGCGACGCTGGAGGTTTTCAGCCGGTCGCCAACCACGACTTGTTTGACCGTCTCGCTGCCGAGGCGACCGAAGCAGGCTTCCACGCGGGAGGCATGGACGGACTGGATGCGGATGGAAATGTCTCGCAACTGCGGGCGAAATATCCGCTTGTCATGCAGCGCCTTGAAAAGGAAAACGTGCCGCCCGCCGTGGCGAGCCAGATTATCGGGCTGGCGCGCAATTGCGGCCTCAAGCTCGATGGTGACTCGGCTGACGCCCACTCGATCGAGCTGATCTTCCGGACACGTGCTGATGGCAGCTCCGAACTTGTCTCGGCAAGATTCGACAGCGGAGATGGCGGCAAGACATTCTATCGCTATCGGCCGTCCGCAAACGAAGAGGCGGAATTCTTCGATGACCAGGGCCGGTCTGTTTCAAAGATGATGATGGCAAAGCCGGTCGCCAACGGAAGGCTTGGCGATGGTTTTGCCTGGCGGCTGCACCCCATTCTCAGGCGATGGCTGCATCATAACGGCGTCGACTACGCCGCCCCCTATGGCTCTCCGATCGTCGCCGCGGGGGACGGCAAGGTTGCCATCATCGGTTGGCAGCCCGGCTATGGCAAGTATGTGCGCCTGCAGCACGATGGCGGGTATTTCACGACCTACGCCCATATTTCCCGAGTGCCCGCGACGCTTCAGGTTGGACAATATGTGAAGCAGGGGCAGGTCATCGCCTATATCGGCTCGACAGGTCTTTCGACTGGGCCGCACCTTTATTACGAATTGCGGATCGGCGGCCGCTACTACGATCCTACATCCGTGCGGCTGACGGCCGGCACTCGATTGACCGGGCAGAGGTTTGAAGCCTTGCGAAAGCAGATCGACCACGTGGGGAGAATTTCGCGATATTTGGAGCAGGCCATGACGGCGGTCCCGAAGGACCGTGGACACCTCAGTCACGTGAACTTCGATCACGCGAATGCTCTCGCGGCGCCAGCCCGAAGCTGATCGCCTCCGTCTCTCGGCAAGTGTTCGATTCCGAAGACAATCTGCCCGCCAGATCTGCTCCGGACTGAACTCCCAGAGGGGACCGGGACTTCAAGCGCCTCTTCGTTTCAGCTTCGGCACCCTTGCGCTCTCACGCTCCGGCGCCGACGATTAACGCTCCGCTTCGAGTTCAACGCCAAAAATAGCCGTTTTCTGGTTCGCTGAATCCATTGAGCGTAAAAGTCTTATCTTGATGATTCCATCGATGGCAATTTGCCGCTTTGGCAACATGGCAGGTTCGTGAGTGGCGCAGACACTTGAAGAGAAAGCGGAACTGCCGTCCATCAGCAGCCCCCTCCGGTTTGGCTACCTTCCATACGGCATGGTGGCGGCGGCAACAGCTCTGACGGCCGGGTCCACGACGGCGCAAGCGCATATCATTCAGTCGGGGACGGGTGGATTTGGCAGCGGCTTCGAACATCCGCTGACAGGGCCTGATCATTTCCTGGCCATGTTTGCCGTGGGACTGTGGGGCGCCCAGATCGGTGGGCGTTCGATCTGGACGCTGCCGGTTGCATTCCCGCTGATCATGGTCGTCGGCGGAATTGCCGGAATAGCAGGTGTCCCGCTGCCCGGTGTTGAGATTGGCATTGCGCTGTCGATCATCGCCCTGGGGCTGGCCATCGCCTGCGCTTGGCGGCCGGCGGAATGGGTTGCGTTGCTAATGATTGCCGTGTTCGCCATCTGCCACGGCCACGCCCACGGCGCCGAACTGCCGAATGCAGCCGACCCGGCCGACTATGCAATCGGCTTCGTCATCGCCACCGGCTTGATCCACCTGCTGGGTATCGGATTCGGACTTCTGCTGGGCAAGGCATTCAGCGGACGGTTGTCGCAGGGCCTGGGCGGATTGATCGCGGCGGGAGGCGTTTATTTCCTTGTCGCCTGAAACATATCCCAAGCGATCGGCGTGGCGATTCCTGCTTCGATGGTCAGGCCCTGTCGTGGCCATCGCCGGCGCTGCCATGATCGGCCTACTTGCGACCTCTTCCGAAAGGACGCAGACGTCGTGGTGGATCCTCAACAGCGCCCTTTCTCCTGAACGCGTCTTGCCGCTGGTCGGACTGGGCGTCGCAACCGCTCTGGTAAGCCTGAGGCTTGGAGTTCTCACACTCGTGGCATTGCTGCTGGGCGAGGTGGTCGGGACTCTGCTTTACGATCGATTCCTTGATGTGATGGCCGGCGTACGGGGAGCGACGACTCACGCTTTCCTTACCGCGCCATTTTCGATGCTGATAATCGGCATCGTTCTCGTCGTTTCCGGTCGTTTCCGAACTTGCACAATACCCGCCGCGGCGTTGCTCATCGGCGCGTTGTTGGCCGTCGTCACAAAGTTCACCGACCCTACGTTGAACGATCTCCGAATACCGCTCTCGGGGACGATCATCGCCCTTTGGATCGTTGTCGCCGTCGGCCTTATCGGACGGATTTTCCCGCCTGCGTGGTACACGATCGGCACACGCATTCTGGGCAGTTGGCTGGTCGCGATCGGGCTCCTCCTTGGAGGAACGGCGATCGCCACCAAGCCTCCAACAACCATGTCCCAACCATCGGGGGCTGCTCCCGCCGATGGATTGCCCACTGGGAAATACCGCTACGAGCCTCCTGTTCAGCAATTTACGCGTCCGCGCGATTCCTTGAAGCAGGGCGAACACAAGCTGATGCCGTGAACGGTATCCCGGCCAGAAAAACATCTTGGTTGCGTGGCTGCGGCGGGCCGGCTGCTCTGGTGTTCGACGCTTTCAGCCGTTCATCAGGGAGTCATTGCGCCGCCTTCAAGCGCCGGATGAGACCGGCGCCCAGATAGGCAGTGGCACCGAGCGATGTGATCCAGAAGCTCGTCGGCCAGTCTGTTTCGAACGCAAGCCACAAGCTGGTCCAGGCGATGGCGACCGCTAGCGCGATCGAGACAAGGATGCCCCGCAGCACACCGCGGGTCAGGCGCAGCGTCGTTGCCGCCGGGGCGACCATCAGCGCGAAGACGAGAAGCACGCCGACGATTTGGGTGGCTTCAGCCGTGGTCACGGCGACAATGATCATGAACAATGTCGAAACCAGATCGAGGTTCACGCCCTTGGCCTCCGCCAGCTCAGGCTGCAGGCTGGCGAAGAGCAAGGGTCTGGAAATGAAGGTCAAGCCGACCAGGATCGCCAGGGAAAGCGCTGCAAGGATGACGACCGTCCGGAAACTGATGCCGAGCACGTTTCCAAACAGGACATTCGTCGCCTGGGACGCGAAAGCGGTGTAGAAATGCAGGAAAAGCAAGCCGAGACCGAGCGAAAGCGTCAGCACGATGCCGATCGCGACGTCGCGATGCGCTCTTTCGCCCAGAAGGCCGATGCCGATGCCGGCCAGCACGGTGAAGATAGTCAACCCGAAGAATGGCGACAGGCCGAGCAGGCCGGCGCCCGTTGCGCCAGGAAATCCGACATGAGCCAGCGCATGTCCTGCGAAGGTCTGGCCTCGCAGCACGAGGAAATATCCTACCGCCCCGGTCACGATGGCAACGACCGTGCATGCGGCGAAGGCGTTGCGCATGAATTCGTAGTCAAACATCGTGAACATGCGCGGCGCCCTCCAGTTCAACGTCGTCGGCCATCACGAAGATGCGTCCGCCTACCCGCACCACGTTGATGTGCGTTCCATAAAGCCTCGACAGGACCGGACCGTTGATGACCTCATCGACGCTCCCGATCGCGGCGTTGCCGTTCCCGAGATAGAGGACGGCATCGACGGCGCGAAGCAAGGGGTTGATCTCGTGCGAGCAGAAGATGACGGCGATACCCAGCCGCTCGCCGACCTCATGGACGAGTTCGATGATGGTGCGCTGATGCGCGGCGTCCAGGCTGATCAGCGGCTCGTCGAGCAGCAGCAGCTTGGGGTCGCCGATCAGCGACTGGGCGATAAGGATTCGCTGCCGCTCGCCCCCCGACAGCTCCGCGAACGGCCTCCTGGCGATATCGGCCGCGCCGACCTCTTCAAGCGCTTTCCATGCCGCGTCCTTCTCGAGCGCCGACGCCGCCGGCCAGCGCCAACGATGGCCGCCCGCCGCCGTGACGACGAGATCGAAGCCGCTGATGCCGGCATGGGTCACGGTGCGGCGCGCCTGCGGCATATAGCCTATGGCGGGATTGCCGCGTGTCGGCGGCCGGCCAAGGACGAAAATCGTTCCGCTGGCCGGACGGAAAAGCCCCAGGACCGCGCGCAGCATCGTTGTCTTGCCCGCCCCGTTGGCGCCAAGCAGCCCCACGAACGCACCCTGTGGAATGGAAAAGGAGACGTCGGTAAGAACCCGGCGTCCCCCATAGGTCAATGTGACCCTGTCGAAGGCGATGACATTCATTGTGTGCGGGCGGCCAGGGCCTTCTGCACGTCGCTGATCTGGCCGCCGAACCACGACTGGATCGTCTTGCCGGCGGGTTCCGTCTCGGTTACGCCTATGACGGTGACCTTGTTCTGCTTGGCAATGTCGAGGAGACGCGTCGTCGCTTCGTCCGTCACCTGCGAATTGTAGAAGAGGATCTTGGCCGATCCGTCCTTGAGGCTGTTCTCGAATGCCGCCACCTGCGTCGGGCTCGGCTCGGCATCGTTCATCACCGTGACCTGAAAATCGTAGTTCAGCATCTTGAGGCCGAGGGCATCGGCCATATAGCCGAACACCGGCTCCGTCGCAGTGACCTCGGTTCCGCCATAGGCCTTCTTGACGTCGTCGATCTGCTTGTTGATTGCGTCCAACGACGACTGAAACTTCGCCAGGTTGGCCTGATAGTGCGCTGCATTGGCGGGGTCGAGCTTTGAAAGGTCGGCGGAGAGTTGCTTGGCGATCGCGGGCAGCGTCGCCGGATTGTACCACAAATGCGGGTTGTCGCCCGACTTCTTGCCGATCAGATCCGCGGCCACGATGGTCGTGCGCTGCGCGTTGGTGGAGGCTGATAGAAGTTTCTCCATCCACGGATCGTAATCCGCGCCGTTGTAGATGATGATCTTGGCGTCGGCGATCGTGCGCGCCGTCGAGGGGCTGGTCTCGAACAGATGCGGGTCATCGTCGGGATTGGCAAGGATGCTGGTCACCGCGACATTGCTGCCGCCGATCTGATGGGCGAGATCGCCATAGAAATTCTCGGCCGCGACGATGTTCACCTTATCTTCGGCGCGAGCACCGCCGCCTGTCAGCAATGTCACGGCGAACAACAGCGCCGCCAAAAATGGAAAGGAACGCATGTCTTTCTCCCTTTGCAGAGCGAGGCAACCCCTGTCGCCGAAGCGATCACTGGGTAGGTTATGTTATTACGTCAGTCAACCAGAAAGCGATGTTATCACATAACGGAAATGTGAAATATGTGCGATCCGCTCTCGGCAGGTCCGACCTCCCGCGGCCTGACGATACCCAGGCACCGTAGGCCAATCGGTGCTCGCCGGCCGCCACGGTTTCGCCCGCGGCGCCCCATTTTTTGTTATCGTCCCGCTGGCCGAAGCCACGATAGCCAAGCCGAAATCACGTATGCTATAGCCCTGGAGGACAGGATCGGCTTGGCCAAATGACATTGTCGCGCAGACGATCGCCCGCACCAGTAGCGATCGCCGCTGTACTGGTTCTTTTCGTTCAGGCATTCGTAAGCGGTGCGGGAATCGGCGCGCAGGCCGCCACCGGGCCGCGCGATGCTTTCGGCAACATCTTGTGCACCGCCGATGCGGGAACCACTTCGCACAGCGGATCGCATAGCGGCGGCTGTGATTGCGACTGCTGCCTGTCCGGCTGCGATTTCGCAACGGCGATCATTCCCGAAGCGAACAGCGTCGAGCCGCTGTTGAACGCCTTCCTCATCACCTCCGACAGCAGGCGTTTTTCCGATGCATTGGTCCGGCGTTACGAGCTTCAGCCGCTCAGCTCACGCGGTCCCCCCTGACTGGAAACCGGCGGAAGCAACCGTGGCGGTTGCAGGATCGCTTCTAGATCTCGACCAATCTCCAATTCAATTCGGGCCGGCCTAGTCCGCCCACCATAAGGAAATGAACCATGCGCAATATCGTTCTCGCAACCGCATTTGCAGCCCTCTCTTCCGTCGCGCTTTCGGACGCCGCGTATGCCCATGCCCATCTCGAAGCGGCGCAACCGCCGATCAACGGGACGGTCAAGGAAGCGCCTACGGAGCTCGACCTCAAGTTCAGCGAGGAGCTCAACCTGAAGTTCACCGGCGTGAAGGTCACCGGACCCGATAAGAAGGCGGTCAAGACCGACAATGACATGCTGATGGACGGCGATAAGACCTTCATGGTCAATCTACCTGCCGGTCTCGCCGCCGGTGTGTACAAGGTCGAGTGGCATGCGCTGTCGCAGGACGGCCACAAGACGCATGGCGACTACAAGTTCACCGTGAAGCCGTGATCGGCCAGAGGGGGCACGATTCGTGCCCCCTCGTTCGCTCCGCCCGATGATGGACCACCCTACATCCGATCGCCCGGCCGCCCGATGACGCCGGACACCCTGCTCATGGCCTGCCGCTTCGTTCACGATGCGGCGCTGATGCTGCTATGGGGAGGCTTCGGCTATCTTGCAACGCTTGTCCCGCGACGTCTGGCCGAGCCGGTGGCGGAGAGGTTGACGATCTTTCGCCTTACGGCGGTCAGCCTGGCCCTGGTCACGACATGCGCGGCATTGCCGCTGCAGGCCGCGATGATCGGCGATGGCTGGCCGGATGCCGTCAACGGACAGGTGCTCGGCGACATCCTTGTCTCGACGAGCGTCGGCAAGGCGTGGCTTTGGCAACTGTCCGCTGCCGGCGCGCTGGCGATCGCGCAGAGCGCTTCCGCCCGCCTTGTGCCAATGGCGACGGCTGCGACGGCGGCCCTGGCCTTGGCCAGCCTCGCGCTCACTGGACACGCCGTCATGCAGGACGGCTGGCAAGGCGTTGTCCATCCGCTCAACGACATCCTGCACCTGCTTGCCGCCGGCGCATGGTTCGGCGCCCTGCTGCCGCTTGTACTCGTGCTGGCCAGATTCGGCCGGCCGGCATTTCGGGCGGAGACCGCGACAGCGCTTCGCCGTTTCTCGACGGCCGGCCACTGGGCGGTCGCGCTGGCGATCCTCTCCGGCATCGGCAACAGCCTTTTCATCGTCGGCTGGCCGTTCGGCTGGAGTTCGACCTACCGGGCGTTGTTGACGGCGAAGATCGCTGTCGTGCTCGTCATGACTTCGGTAGCGATTCTCAACCGCTATCGGTTTGTGCCCCGCATCGGCCGCGACCGAGCCTCGGCCCTCGCGGCAATCCGGACGGGCACGCTGGTCGAGATCGGCCTCGGCCTTGCCGCCATCCTGCTCGTCGCGATCTTTGGCATGCTCGATCCGAACGGCGGGGAGTGATCCTACCTGATGGCGGAGCCCGATTGTTCCGCGATATGGGCTCGTCCGCAAAAGCGGGCGAGCCCGTTCGAGCGTCAGGCTCCCGCCGGCTGAAGACCAGCTTCCTTGAAGCGCTTCGGCACCAAGCAGTCGATGATGGCGAAGACGACGATCGCGATGCCAGTCAGCGGGAAGATGACTGAGACCGCGAGTGCGATGACGATGATCGCCACTGGCGCCCGGTAGTCCTTCGGATAAAGCGGCGCGCCGAGGCGCCCCGTGGGGCGACGCTTCCACCACATCACGACGCCGGACAACGCCATGGTGATGACGGAGAGGCAAAACAGCACGTTGAGCGCCGTGTTCCACCAGCCGAGATTGGCCTGGTGCAGGGCAATACCCACCGCCATCGCCTTGCCGGCCAGACCGTAGTCGGCGAAGCGCACGTCGGCGAGGATCTTGCCGGTGTAGCGGTCGATATGCACAGTGCGGTCGCCGAACGGGTTCTTGGTGTCGGCATCCATCGAGTCGGCCGAGATCGTGTACACGCCGCCGTCGTCCTGCGGCGCGTTGATGCGAAACTGCTCGGTGAATCCATTGGCACGGGCGTAGGCGGCGACCGTGTCGAGATTGACGGAACCCATCTGCAGCCCGGCGGAACCCGCCTGCGAACCCGACATCGGCATCGGCGTCTGCTCCAGCGCCCAGGGCACTTCCTTCATCGCGCCATGGTTCATCGAGGCATGGGTCTTGTCGGAGAGCGGAACATTGTCCCATTTTGCCGCCGGAAAGGTGCTCCAGGCCTGCATGATCTTGGTGCCCCAGATGCCGGTCCAGGAGAGACCGGAGAGCAGGAAGAAGAACAGCACGATCGAGAGGTAGAAGCCCAGGGAGACGTGGATTTCCTTCCAGAACGAGCGCCCCCGCGCGGAGAGATTCGGGAACAGCACCTTGCCGAGCGAACGTCCGTTGCGCGGCCACCACATATAGAGCCCGGTGAGGATCAGCACGATGCCGAGGCCGGCGGCGACCTCGATCAGACGATCGCCGACATCGCCTAGCAGCAGCGTGCCGTGGATGTTGTCGGCCCAGTAGAACCAAGTATCATCCTTGACGATTGTATCCAGCGCCTTGGCGTCATGCGGATCGATGGCGACGACATTGTCCTTGCCATTGCCGTTGACGATGAAGACGGTGGCGCGGTCGTCCTCCTTCGGCACCACCATCAGCTTCAGCGCGCCGCCGGGAATCGCCGCGACGGCCGCTTGCGACTGCGCCTCGTAGGAAGCGCGCTCGCCACCGGGCGCCACGTAGTGCTTGGCGCCGAGAAAGGTCTCGATCGAATTGCCGTAGACCATGATGAGGCCGGTGCAGGCGAGCACCAGCAGGAACGGGATGACATAGAGGCCGGCATAGAAATGCCAGCGCCATATGGCGCGATAGAGCCTTGTGCTGACAGCCACGTCCGGCTGTGTCGCAAGCGTTGCGGTAGACATGATAACCTCTCCAGGAAGGCGGTCCGAGCGGCCGCCGTTGCAAATGTTTGAAGGGGGAACAGCCGCGTCCGGGACGCGGCCGTGCTATTTCAGTCGCGTGCGATGCCAGGCAGCACATGGTGGACGAGAACAGCCAGTTGGCCGAACAGCCATGCCACCACGAAGGCATCAAAGACGTCGAGGCCGTTGCGCTGCAGATCGAACAGCCGCGCGCCCGGTTCGGGAGACTTCGGGACAACCCAGGCGAACACGGCAAGGCCGGACGCCGCACCCGTGGCGAAGGTCAGTCCTAACTGCACCCAGGGACTGGAGCTTGTGCACTGGCCCAGTCTCATGCCTAGCCGCCGATCAGCCGACGCAGCTTCTGCACCCGCATCGCCATCTCCTCGCCATAGGAGATCGTCCCGGTGAACTGCCCTTCGGCATCCATCAGGAACATCGTCGCGGTGTGGTCCATGGTGTAGTCGCCGTCGTCGGTCGGCACCTTCTTGTAGTAGATGCGGTATTCCTTGCCGATTGAGGCGATCTCGGTTTCGGTGCCGGTAAGCCCGGTAATGTGCTTGTCGAAGGACTGCAGGTAGCGCGCCATGAATTCCGGCGTATCCCGCGTCGGATCGACGGAGACGAACAGCACCCTGAGCTTGTCGGCATCAGGGCCGAGGGTCTTGAGCGCTTCCGTCGTCTCCCACAGCGTCGTCGGGCAGACTTCCGGGCAGCGCGTGAAGCCGAAGACGATCGCGAACGGCTTGCCGCGCAGGTCGGCGTCCGAAAGCTTCTCCCCGGTCTGGGTGGTGAGCGTGAACGACCCGCCGATCGGCGAGACGTTCCGCTGCACCAGCCTTGGCCAGACAAGCATTGCGGTTATCCCGACCAGCATAAGCGCCAGGCAGGCGAGCGCGATGATCGAGCCCAATCGCTTTGCCGGACGAGCACTATTCGCCGTGGTCGTCATGCTCGCCTCCCATGGCGTCGACGGCGTATTCGACCTCGACCGTGCCCACCTTCTCGAAGGTTAGCGTGCCCTTGAAGGGCTGGCCCTGTTTGACCGGCTGCTTCAGGTCCATGAACATGATGTGGAACGAGCCGGGCTTGGGCGTGACCTCACCGCCGGCCGGTATCTCCAACCCGTCGGCGAGTTGCTTCATGGTCATGACGCCCTGGGCGTCCACAGCCATTTCGTGGACTTGCGTCATGCCGGCTATGTCGCCGGTTGCCGAGACGAGGCGATCGGCCGTCGATCCATGGTTCTTCAGCGTGAAGTAGCCGGCGGCAACCGCCGCGCCTTCAGGTGTGGCGCGCGACCAGGGATGGACGATCTCGATATCGCCGGCCTTGAACTCATGTGCCCACAAGGAGTGGGTTGTTGCGAAAATCAGTGCCAGCGTGAAAACGGCGATGCCTAGCCGTTCCTCGAACGAACGAAATCGGCCGAGCGGATGGGCAAACGAAAGCGTGCGCGCGAAAGCGCGGAATGGATGTTGCATCTGGATTGCTCCCAAGGCGGTCCCACCGATTTGACGGCGGAATCCGAAGCCTTTGATCTTGAAGGGTAATGTCCCGCCTACGCGGGTCGCCGATCAGACCAATATTGGGGGAGCGCGGGGATTGCCGGGCCGATAGCCCTGCTCGTTGAGGTCTATCGTCTTGGGGTGGGTGAACGCCAGTCGCTCGGCGATGCGAAGACCTGGCGCGATCTGGCCGATAGTCGTCGGCGCGGCCACGCCTGGCCAGAACATGCTGCAGGCAAAGGTGCAGCAGGAGGGGACTTTGGAGTGATCCGGCGAACTGTTGCCGCCCGAACCGTCATGACCCGGACCGTTGATGCAGAGCGGATTGCCGAAAGCATCCAGTTGCTGCCCAGCGCCAACCGCGCCGAGCGCGAAGGCGCCGACGACGGATTGGACGACAAGCACCAGCGCAAGCGCTAGCGCTCCAATCAGCCCTGCTCTCCTGGTGCGATAGCCCACAAACGGCCTCCAATGACCGATACCTATCATCACGCCGGAGTGATCAGAAATACTTTCCAAAGGTGCGGCGATTTGTGCAGGCCGTTTTGCGGCACCAAACGGCCTACGATTGGGCGATGAGGTTTGGACCCTGAGGGCAAGCCATGCGCAGGGCATCCAAGGCTGTTATAAGAAGTACAGCAGGCGCAATTCTTGCCCAACGCGGCAGACCCAACCAGATTGAGAAGGTGCGATCTATCATCGTGCGATGGATCCTGAACCGGTGGTCATTTACTCGAGCGGCCGCAGAGACGCTTCGCGACACTTCAACAATGTGAACCGTCACGCACAAGTAGTGAGCGAGCCCTGTTTGATCATCTTCGGCCACTCTGGACCAAGCGTGGTTCTGGCATCGACCGCATTAGTGCCCAGAGGGTCGCCGGCCTTAAACATCTTTATCGCGAAGGCCTGGGAATGATGGCCTGAGTAGATAGTTGGTCCTGGCTGATAGGTCGTTGTCGCATTCAACGATCCGCCGTAGAGAGTGCCCACTGTCGAATACGTTCCAGGCATCTGCGTCGCGGTGACAGTGTTCTGCGCCGCCGCATCGTAGATGATGTACTTATCGAATCCAGCTTTGATCGTCTCGATGGCCGCTTCTCTTACGGCGACTCTTTCCGCCCCTACACCACCACAGACAGGCGCCGCTCTTGCCGTCACGATGGCAGTGTCGCCTGATGTCTGCACAACACTAGTCCCTGCACATCCTGAAACGACTAGCGCACTACAAAGTGCCGGTACGACTTTCATGAAATTCCCCCATTCTTACCCAACCAAGTAATATCCCGGTCGCTGATAAAAAAGAAGGTGGTTGGTGCTGCGACAAGCCAAGCTCGGCGGCAACCACTCACTACGTCGCCGCAACTCGACCCGCCAAACTGAGATGAGATGGACATCAGATGTCAGGGTGGCTCTATTAATCTTCAAGAAAATCGAAGCCTCACCCCAGCGTCTCCCTTATCGCCGCCGCCAACCGCTCCACCCCGTCCCGCGTCTGCGCCGCGTCACATGCCGCATAGCCCAGCACCAGCCCTTGCGTCGGCGCCGTGTTCTGGAAATATTTCGACAGCGGTGAGACGTTGATCGCTCTTCTTGCCGCGGCCTGGCTGACCTTGATGTCGTCTATGCCTGGCTTGAGGTAGCCCACCACTTGGATGCCGGCTTCGGCGGGGGAGAGGGTGATCTCGTCGCGCAGGCGCTCGGTGACGATGTCGCGGAAAAGCTGGCGGCGCTGGGCGTAGATGCGGCGCATGCGCTTCAAGTGCCGGCTCATATGGCCTTCGGTGATGAAATCGGCCAAGGCGGCCTGCAGCAGCAGCGGCGCGAACTGGCCGGTGGTGGAGAGCGCGTTGACGATGCGGCCGGCGAGCTCCACGGGAAGCACCATGAAGCCGAGGCGCAGCGCGGGGAACAGGAGCTTGGCGAAGGTGCCGACATAGATGACGCGGCCGGAGCGGTCCATGCTCTGGATCGCCGGCACGGGACGGCCTTGAAAGCGGTATTCGCCGTCGAAATCGTCCTCGATCACCCAGGCGTTCGCGGTTTCGGCGATGTCGAGCAGGCGCAGCCGCTCCTCCATGCGCATGGTGATGCCAAGCGGATGCTGGCAGGCCGGCGTCACATAGATGAGGCGGGGCAACGGGTCCGGCGGGTCGAGATACCAGCCGCGCTCCTGGTCGACCGGGATGGGTAGGATTTTCGCGCCGGCCACGGTGAAGGCGGCCTTGGCGCCGTAATAGCCGGGCTCCTCCATCCACACCGTATCGTCGGGGTCGAGCAAAAGGCGCGCAAGAAGGTCGAAAGCTGCCTGCGCGCCGGTGGTGATGACGATCTGCTCGGGCCTGCAGCGCACGCCGCGCGCGGAGAAGAGGTAGCCGGCGATCGCGTCCTTCAGCGCTGGGTGGCCGGTGACGTCATAGGTGCCGAACAGCGTCTCGCCGCCATGGCTGGCGCGGCGCGCCACCAGCCGGCCCCAGACGCCGAAGGGAAAGCTCTGCGCATCCGGCATCCCGGGGTGGAAGGCGACGTGACCCGGCCTGCCGTGATGATAGGGCTGGCTGAGCAGTTGCTGGCCGCGCAGCGAGGGCTGGCGCAGCGGCACCGGCGGCTCCTCCGCCGGCGTTTCGCGCGGGCCGTCGGGCAGGTCGACGATGACCGGGCGGGCGCCCTGGCGGTTGGCAAGATAGCCTTCGGTGACGAGCTGGTCGTAAGCGGTAACGATGGTGTTGCGGCCAAGGCCGAGCTCGGCGGCCAAGGCGCGGGTGGAGGGCAGCTCCGAGCCCGGGGGAAGCGCGCGGCTGCGGATGATGGCGACGAGGCCGTGATAGAGCTGGCGCGAGAGATGCTCGGGGCTCGAGCGGTTTACCGCCAGCATGTCGAGGGGGAAGGCCTGGGGCTTGGGGTGCGGGCGCATGGATGGTTAGTCTACGCGGCCTGCTGGCAACGGAAGCTTCCAAAGAGCTCGCTCTGCAGCGTCGAGTTCCCGCCCACCCCCCTCTGGCCTGCCGGCCATCTCCCCCGCAAGGGGGGAGATCAGATGTCGTCCACGCCTTCGCCAATCGCCGACGTTGCAAGGGAAGAGCCGGCACTGAAACTGCCAATCTCCCCCCTTGCGGGGGAGATGTCCGGCAGGACAGAGGGGGGTGCCTCGCGCCGACGATGGCCGCCGGTGCTGCGTGAGCGCTTGCAAATCTCCCATCCCCCATCCTGCCACAGCCGAACGCCGGCACAAACTGGTTCCTTCATTTTCTGGAAAACTGGCCCTCGCGGGGGAGACAGAGCGGGATAGACTTCCCGCACTGACGTTGGGGTAAGACGTCGAAGACGAGGCAAGTTGGGCGGGGTGCTGGGAGGGCGTCCTGCCAAACGAAACGGCAGGGTTTCGCGCCCTGTCGCCAGCAATCGCAGCCATCTCCTCCCGAGACCAGACACCCCGCAGCCGTCCCCGGCTGCGGGGCGGAAAGCGAGCAATGACCACAGTTCGACTTGGCATAAACCCGATCACCTGGACCAATGACGACGTGCCGGAACTGGGCGGCGACACGCCGCTCGAGACCTGCCTCAGCGAAACCGCCGAGGCCGGCTATGCCGGCACCGAGCTCGGCGGCAAGTTCCCGCGCGACAGCCGCGCGCTCAGGCCCATCCTCGACCATTACGGGCTGGCGCTGGTCTCCGGCTGGTATGACGGCCGCATCTGCGAGAAGGATGTCGACGAGGAATTCGAGGCGATCCGGCCGCATCTGACGCTGCTTCGAGACCTCGGCGCCAGGCGCGTCGTCTATGCCGACACCTCGCACGGCCGGCATGGCGCGATCCACGACCCGATCTCGCAGCGGCCGAAGCTGATGGATGGGGAATGGAAGGCCTATGGCGCCAAGATCACCCGGCTCGCCGAGCGTTTTTCCGATTTCGGCGTCGGCATGGCCTTCCACCACCACATGGGCACCATCGTCGAGACCGACGCGGAGATCGACAGGCTGATGCACACAAGCGGCGAGGCGGTCGGCCTGCTTTACGATACCGGGCACTGCGCCTTTTCGGGCGGTGACCCGGAGCAATTGCTGCGCCGGCATGTCGAGCGCGTCGTGCATGTGCATTGCAAGGATGTGCGCCCGGCGGCGCTGAAGAAGGCGCGCGACGCCGACATGAGCTTCATGGGCGCGGTGATGGAAGGCATCTTCACGGTGCCGGGCGACGGCGCGATCGACTATCCGACGCTGCTGAAGATCCTCGCCGACCAGGGCTATTCCGGCTGGTTGGTGGTCGAAGCCGAGCAGGACCCGGCCAAGGCGCATCCCTTGACCTATGCCACGATGGGCTACCGCAACCTGAAGAGGCTGGCGCAAGGCGCGGGCTTCTACGTGCACGAGCGCGCACAGGAGGTCCGCCATGCCGGCTGAACGCAAGGTCGTCATCAACATCGACGATGTCGGCATGTGCCACGGCGCCAATGTCGCCTATCTGAAGCTGAAGCGCGCCGGCGCGGTCGACAGCGGCTCGGTGATGGTGCCCTGCCCTTGGTTCCTCGAGATCGCCGAGGAAGGCGCGAAAGACGCCTCGCTCAATCTCGGCGTCCACATCACGCTGACCTCCGAGAAGAAATATTACCGCTGGCGGCCGCTGACCAAGGCGAGCCAGGCGTCGGGCATCGTCGATGGCGACGGCTATCTGTTCCGCTCCGTGCCGGAATTGCGCGCCAAGGGTGAGCCGGAAGCCGTGGAGGCCGAGATGCGGGCGCAGATCGAAGCGGCATTGGCCGCCGGGCTCTCGCTCACTCATATCGATGGCCATATGGGCGCGGTGTTCTCGCCCGAATTCGTCGACCGCTATGCAGCGGTCGGCATCGACTACGGCCTGCCGACTTTGTTTCCGAGAAGCATTGCGGTCTACGGGCCGATCCATAATCTGGGCAAGCTGGACGACGGCGTCTATGCCGCGCCGGGGAAACGGCTGGAGCAAGCCGGCGAGACGCTGGCGAGCGCCGTTCTGGAAACGCCCTGGCATCGCAACCAGCCGGCCCACGCGCGCTACGAGGCGCTGTTCAACCAGATCGGCGAAGGGCTCAATTTCCTTTGCCTGCACGCCAATGCGCCCGGCGAGATCGAGGAGATCGAACCGAACTCGGCGCAGATCCGCATCGACGAATTCGAGCTGCTTCCAGACCCGGACTTCATGGCCTTCGTGGAAGGATTGTCCATCCGCCGCGGCTCGCTCCGGGATTTCCGGGCATGATCGTGCCCGCAAGGAGAGACCTGCAATCATGACGAAATGGCCTGACCAGGGAGGGTCGAGGCCAAGACTTTGGGAACACAACAACAACTGAGGAGAACCACTATGAGTGCCTTATTCTCGATCCGGAATGTGCTCGGCGCCGCGGCGCTCTCGCTTGCTTTTGCCGGCGTCGGCATTCTGCCTGCGCCAGCCCAGGTGAAGAAGGAAAGCGATGTGCGCATCGTCTTCGTCACCCACGGCCAGGCCAACGACGTCTATTGGAGCGTGGTGAAGAACGGCATGCAGGCCGCCGCCCAGCAGCTCGGCGTCAAGGTCGAATACCAGGCACCGGAAACCTTCGACGTGGTGCGCATGGCGCGCATGATCGAGGCGGCGACCGCGTCAAAGCCGGACGGGCTGGTCGTCTCCATCCCCGACATGGACGCGCTGAAGGCGCCGGTGGAAGCGGCCAAGGCCGCCGGCATCCCGGTGGTGGTCATCGACAGCGGCGAGGAAGCGGTGGAGCCCTGGGGCCTCGACCTCTTCGTCGGCGGCGGCTCGGAATACGACAATGGCGTCAAGGCCGGCGAGATCATGGCCAAGGCCGGCGTCAAGAAGGGCATCTGCATCAACCACGAAGTCGGCAATGTCAGCCTCGACAAGCGCTGCGAAGGCTATAATGACGGGCTGAAGAAGAGCGGCGGCTCCTCCGACGTGGTCGCGGCCACCATGGACCCGACGGACGTGACGCGCCGTGTCGAAGGCTACCTCACCGCGCATGCGGACGTCACCGGCGTGCTGACGCTCGGCCCGACCGTCGCGGCGCCGCTGCTCAAGATGTTTTCGGATGCCGGCACGATCGGCAACTACAAGATCGGCACCTTCGACCTGTCGCCCGAGATCCTCGATGCCGTAGCCAAGGGCACGATGATGTTCGGCATCGACAACCAGCAATATATGATGGGCTATTATCCCGTCGTCTTCCTGACCAACAAGGCGATGTACAAGACCTTCCCGACCTCCGCCGTGCGCACCGGTCCGTCCTTCATCATGAAGGATGATGCCGCGGCCGTACGTGATCTCAGCAAGGCCGGCATCCGCTGATGCTATAATGGCCCGCTGGCGCTCTAAGATAGAGCATGATGTCGTCCGAAAACCGCTTCACACTTTTCGGCATCATGCTCTGGCCGGCGGGCACTTGTTGGACGCGGAATCCGGACGGAAGCCAAGGCGAAGCCGCCGAACCTGCCGCTTCGGATTTTTCCTGGGGTGCCCTGGACGCTTATTGGGATGACGATCTTGACCGATGCACTGAACCCGGCCCATCCACCCGAGCCGAAGCCCGTTTCGCGACGCCTGGTGCGCCTGATGCGGCGGCCGGAGCTCGGCGCCATCACCGGCACGGTCATCGTCTTCCTCGCTTTCGGCATCACAGCCGGCAACAGCGGCCTGTTCTCGATGGCCGGCATCGCCAATTTCCTGCAGGTGTCGGCGCAGCTCGGCATCCTTGCCGCGGCGGTCGCGCTTCTGATGATCGGCGGCGAGTTCGACCTGTCGCTGGGTTCGATGATCGGCTTTGCCAGCGTCACAATCGGGCTTTGCGTCACCCAGTTCGGGCTGTCGATCCCCGCGGCGGTGGCGATCGCCTTCGTCATCGCCATCATCGTCGGCGCTTTGAACGGCATCCTTGTGGTGCGCACAAGGCTGCCCTCCTTCATCGTAACGCTGGCAGGCCTGTTCATCCTGCGCGGGCTGACGCTGGCCATCACGCGCACCGTCACCGGGCGCACGCAGATCCCCTATATCACCGACGGCCAGGAAGGCAGCTTCGTGGTCTGGCTGTTCGGCGGCAAGTTCGGCGCGCCGGTCTTCGCCTGGCTCGCCTCGCATGGCGTGATCGACGCCCGGCCCGACGGCTCGGCGATGGTGCAGGGCCTGTCGATGTCGATCCTGTGGTGGGTGGCGGTGACGGCCTTCGCCACATGGCTGCTGGTCAAGACGCGCTTCGGCAATTGGGTGTTCGCCGTCGGCGGCGACGACCGCGCGGCGCGCAATGTCGGCGTGCCGGTCGACCGGGTGAAGATCCTGCTGTTCATCGGCACGGCGCTGTCGGCGACGCTGTTCGCCGTCATCCAGGTGCTGGAAGCCGGCTCCGCCGACACGCTGCGCGGCACGCAGAAGGAGTTCCAGGCGATCATCGCGGCGGTGATCGGCGGCTGCCTGCTCACCGGCGGCTACGGCTCGGCGATCGGCGCCATGTTCGGCGCGCTGATCTTCGGCACGGTGGAGATGGGCATCTTCTACACCGGCATCGACACCGACTGGTTCCAGGTCTTCCTCGGCTCGATGCTGCTGATCGCCGTGCTGGTCAACAATTACGTGCGCCGCAAGGCGACGGAGGCGCGCTGACAGATGGCCGAGCCCGTTCCGCTCATCGAACTGCGCAACGTCACCCGCCGCTTCGGCTCGGTGACGGCGCTGCGCGACATGTCTTTCGCCGCGCATGCGGGCGAGGTCCACTGCCTGCTCGGCGACAACGGCGCCGGCAAGTCGACGCTGATCAAGACGCTGTCGGGCGTGCACACGCCGAGCGAAGGCCAGATGTATGTCGACGGCAAGCCGGTAACGTTCAGTTCCCCCAGGCAGGCGCTGGACGCCGGCATCGCCACCGTCTTCCAGGACCTGTCGATGATCCCGCTGATGAGCATCACCCGCAACTTCTTCCTCGGACGCGAGCCGGTGAAGGGCTGGGGACCCGCCAGGCGTATCGACATGAAGGCGGCCGATGCGATCGTCTATGACGAGCTCGGCAAGATCGGCATCAATGTGCGCGATCCGCAGCAGGCGGTGGGCACGCTTTCCGGCGGCGAGCGGCAGTGCGTGGCGATCGCGCGCGCCGTCTATCACGGGGCGCGGGTGCTGATCCTCGACGAGCCGACCTCGGCGCTCGGAGTGCACCAGGCCTCGATCGTGCTGCGCTATGTGGCGCAGGCGCGCCAGCGTGGGCTCGCCGTCATCTTCATCACCCACAACATCCACCACGCCTATCCGATCGGCGATGTCTTCACCATGCTCAACCGCGGCCGTTCGCTCGGCACGTTCCGCAAGGGCGAGATCACCGAGAAGGAGGTGCTCGACATGATGGCCGGCGGCCGCGAGATCCGCGAATTGCAGCAGGAACTGGAGCGCTTCACCAAACCGGGATCCGGCGCGGAAGCGGCTGCCCACTAGAGCATGATCCCGAAAAGTGGGAACCGGTTTTCGGAAAAGATCATGCTCCAACAAAGAGTTAGAGCAGGATGACGATTCAATGAAACGTCGTCCTGCTCTAAGGCATTACAGAAGGTAGAAAAATGATCGACGCCGCATTGTTCGGCGCCGGGCTGATCGGCTCGGTGCATGCGAAAAACCTTGCCCGGCATCCGGGGGTGCGCCTGCGCACTATCGTCGACCCGCGCCGTGACGCGGCTGAGCACATCGCCACCGGAACAGGCGCGGAGATCGCCGACACCGCAACGGTGATGAACGACCCGTCGATCAAGGCGGTGGTGATCGCTTCCGCCACCCGCACCCATGCCGACCTGATCGTCGAGGCCGCCGCCAAGGGAAAGGCGATCTTCTGCGAAAAGCCGATCGACCTCGACATCGCACGCACGGACGCATGCTTGGCGGCGGTCGAGAAGGCTGGCGTGCCCTTGCAAATCGGCTTCAACCGGCGCTTCGATCCGTCCTTCGCCGCCGTGAAGCGAAGGATCGAGGCCGGCGAGATCGGCGCGGTCGAGCAGGTGATCATCACCAGCCGCGACCCGGAACCGGAAACCGAGGAGGCATTGGCCGGCGGCGGCGGCGTGTTCCGCGAGATGACCATCCATGATTTCGACATGGCGCGCTTCCTGCTCGGCGAGGAGCCGGTGGAGCTCTTCGCCATCGGCTCGTCGCTGGTCGAGCCCTACTACGCAAAACTCGGCGATTACGACACGGCGATGTTCATCCTGCGCACCGCGTCGGGCCGGCAGTGCCACATCAACAACAGCGTGCGCGCCGTCTATGGCTACGACCAGCGCATCGAGGTGCATGGCTCGAAGGGCATGCTGCAGGCCGGCAATCGCACTCCGACCTCTGTCAGCCTCAGCGGCGAGAACGGGATCGCCGCAGACCGGCCGCTTTATTTCTTCGTCGAGCGCTATGCCCAATCCTACGAGGCGGAGGTCGATCATTTCATCCAGTCGGTCGCCGCAGGGCGGAAGCCGGCGGTCGGCGCGGCGGACGGGCGCAAGGCGATGATCCTGTGCGAGGCAGCACTTGCCTCGGCCAAGTCCGGCCGCTTCGAGCCGGTCCGATTCTAAGGCGTGACGCCTTGCCCGCTGCCCTATCTCACATCGACCCAGCGCTGCTCCTGGAACGAGCGCGCCATGGCATGCACGGTGCGCTCGATCTCCAGCCCCTCGTCGAAGTCGATGATGCGGGCCGGCCTGTCGGCGATGCGCATCAAGAGCTCGCGGCATTCGATCATCTTGAGGTCGTTGAAGCCGAGGCCGTGGCCGGGCGCCGGCAGGAAGGAATCGTAGGGCTTGTGGTGCGGCGCGACCAGGACGGTGCGGTAGCCCTGTTCGGTCGGCCGGTCGGCGGTGAGGTAGAGCTGGAATTCGTTCATCCGCTCCTGGTCGTAGAGGATCGAGCCCTTCGAGCCGAAGATCTGGATGGCGATGCGGCCCTTGCGGCCCCAGGCCGAGCGATTGACCATGAGCGTGCCGGCAACGCCGTTTTCCAGATGCATCAAGACGCTGGCGATGTCGTAGGTCTCGACCGCGCGGCGGGCGCCGGAAGCGGTCTTGCGGTCGGCATAGGGTTTGACCATGTCGCACATGACGCGGGAAACACGGCCGAACAGCACCTTGATCAGCGACAGCGGATGGACGGCGAAATCGTCAAGCGCGCCATAACCGGACGAAGCCTCGTGCTTCCAGAAGAACAGCGCTTCCGGATCGGCCATGAAATCCTCGTCCATCTCGATGCGCACGAGGTTGACGTCGCCGATGATCTTTTCCTCCAGCAGCGCGCCGATATGGCGGATGGCGGGGTTCTGGATGTAGTTGTAGCCGAGTACGGCGACCTTGCCGGATTGCTTCGCCGCGGCAGCCATGGTCTCGGCCTCCGCAAAACTCGGCGCCATCGGCTTCTCGCACCACAGATGCTTGCCGGCTTCCAGGATGGCGATCGCCATTTCGGGGTGGAACTGGTTGGGCGTGGTCAGCGAGACGATTTCGACGTCCGGATCCTCGACCACGGCACGCCAGTCGCCGGAGCCTTTTGCGAAGCCGAATTCGCCGGCCTTGCGCCGGGCAAGCTCGTCATTCACCTCGCCCAGATGCACCAGTTTCGGCTTCTCGACATCGGGAAAGACCGTGCCCACCGCATTCCAGGCGATGGCGTGGCATTTGCCCATGAAGCCCGTGCCGATGAGGCCCACTCCGACCATGTCGATTGTCTCCGCGCCAGAGCAATTCCAGGAAAAGTGCCGAGCGGTTTTCCGTCCGGAATTGCGTCAACAAACAGATGGAGCGGTTGCGTGAAAGCGGAATCGCTCCGGGGAAATACTAATGTGGATGAATTAGTCCATTTTGGTAAAGAATGGAACATCCAAATCATTTTTTATGGTGTTCTTGCGCGAACTCGTTATGATGAGGCAGGAGAGGGGCAAACCTTATGGGCGTGGGCGGAGCGACGATGGACGAACGGGTGCCTCGCGATTTCGAAACGCTGCGCGCGACGATCCTGGACAGGCGCGCGAGCCTGCCCAAGCGCATTGCGCAGATCGCCGCCTATGCGCTCGACAACCCCGACGACATCGCTTTCGGCACGGCGGCAAGCATCGCCGCCTCGGCCGGCGTTCAGCCCTCGACGCTGATCCGTTTTGCCCAGCAGCTCGGCTTCGACGGATTCACCAGCCTGCAGCAGGTTTTCCGCGAGCGGCTGCGCGAACGCAACTCCTCCTATGACGAGCGGCTGGCGGCGCTGCGCGCCAAGGCCGAGGACGGCGGCGGGCATCGGGCGATCTTCGACGGCTTCGTCGCCGCCGCCAGCACCTCGCTGGGCGATATTTCTCGCGCGCTCAACGACGCGCATTTCGAAGAAGCGGTGGCGCTTCTGGCGAAAGCCGAGACGATCTATGTCCTGGCCAAGCGCCGATCCTATCCGGTGGCGTCCTACATCGCCTATGCGCTGGGCAAGCTCAAGATCCGCAACCAGCTGGTGGAATCGGCCGCAGGGCTCAACGCCGAGATGATCGGCTTCGCCACGCCGCGCGACGCCGTCATCGCCATCAGCTTCTCGCCTTACGCGCCGGCAACCATCGACGAGACACGCTCGATCGCGGAACAGGGCGTGCCGATCGTGGCCATCACCGACTCGTCCTTCTCGCCGCTGGCGCAGTTCGCCAAGGTCTGGTTCGAGGTCGCCGAGGCCGATTTCGGCGGTTTCCGCTCGATCTCGGCAACGATGGCGCTGGCCATGGCGCTGACCGTCGCCGTCGGCGAGAAGCGCCGCGAAGCCGGGCGCCGGCGCAAGGGCTGAGCCTCGCCGAGGAGCGCTTTTCGGCATGGGAACGCTCATTCCATATTGACTGTAGATTGGAATTAATATTTCATATTGACGACACCACGCCGTCGCTGGCGCGTGCTGTCCAAAACGACGCTGCTCTATCCAACAAGGCCGATGGGAGGTTCGAATGGGCGAAGCCGTGGAAGGGAAATACCCGCCGCTCGACGTCATCACCATCGGCCGCGCCTCGGTCGATCTCTATGGCCAGCAGATCGGCTCGCGGCTGGAGGACATCGCCTCTTTCGCCAAGTCGGTCGGCGGCTGTCCGGCCAATATTTCCGTCGGCACGGCAAGGCTCGGCCTGCGCTCGGCGCTGCTGACGCGCGTCGGCGACGAGCAGATGGGCCGCTTCGTCCGCGAGCAGCTTCGGCGCGAGGGCGTGTCGGTCGACGGGCTGAAGACCGACAAGCAACGGCTGACGGCGCTGGTGCTGCTTTCGGTCGAGAGCGAAGGCGTCTCGCCGATGATCTTCTACCGCTCCGACTGCGCCGACATGGCGCTTGCCGAAGAAGACATCGACGAAGCCTTCATCGCCTCGGCACGTTCGGTCGTCGTCACCGGCACGCATTTCTCGCGGCCCAATTCGGATGCCGCGCAGCGCAAGGCGATCCGCCTGATGAAGGCCAAGGGCGGCAAGGTCGTGTTCGATATCGATTACCGCCCGAACCTCTGGGGCCTTGCCGGCCATGCCGAGGGTTTCGAGCGCTATGTCAAATCCGACCGCGTCTCGGCGCAGCTGAAGACGGTGCTGCCGGATTGCGATCTCATCGTCGGCACCGAGGAGGAGATCATGATCGCGTCGGGCGCCGACGATTGCCTGAGCGCGCTGAAGACGATCCGCGCGCTGTCGTCGGCCACCATCGTGCTCAAGCGCGGCGCCAAGGGCTGCATCGTCTATGACGGCCCGATCAGCGACGACCTAGAGGACGGCATCGTCGGCAAGGGTTTCCCGATCGAGATCTACAATGTGCTGGGCGCCGGCGACGCCTTCATGTCCGGCTTCCTGCGTGGCTGGCTGGGCGGCGAGAGTTTTGCCACCGCCGCGACCTGGGCCAATGCCTGCGGCGCCTTCGCCGTGTCGCGCCTGCTTTGCGCGCCGGAATACCCGACCTTCGAGGAGCTGCAGTTCTTCCTGAAGCACGGCAGCAAGCACCTGGCGCTGCGCAAGGACGAGGCGATCAACCACATCCATTGGGCGACGACGCGGCGGCGCGATATCCCCTCGCTGATGGCTTTGGCCTGCGACCATCGTGTCCAGCTCGAAGACGTTGCCGCCAAGGTCGGCGCCGACGTTTCGCGCATCCCAGACTTCAAGGTGCTCACCGTCAAGGCGGCGGCAAAAGCCGCCGCCGGCCGCGACGGCTACGGCATGCTGATCGACGAGAAATACGGGCGCGACGCGATGTTCGAATTCGCACGCCATCCCTTCGCCTGGCTCGGGCGTCCCGTCGAATTGCCCGGATCGCGGCCGCTGCGCTTCGAGTTCTCGCAGGATATCGGCTCGCAGCTCACCGAATGGCCGGTCGACCATTGCATCAAATGCCTGTGCTTCTACCACCCGGACGACCCGGAAGCGCTCAAAGTCGAGCAGCAGCAGAAGCTGCGCGCTTTGTTCGAGGCGGCACGGAAAGTCGGCCGGGAACTGCTGGTCGAGATCATCGCCGGCAAGCATGGCAAGCTCGACGACACCACCGTTCCGCGCGCGCTGGAGGAGCTCTATGCGCTGGGCATCAAGCCGGACTGGTGGAAGCTCGAGCCGCAGGCTTCGGCGGGCGCCTGGGCGAAGATCGAACAGGTGATCGTCAGGAACGATCCCTGGTGCCGCGGCGTCGTGCTGCTCGGGCTCGAAGCGCCACAGGACGAGCTGGTCGCGGCCTTCGCGGCAACCGCCAACGCGCCGATCGTCAAAGGTTTTGCCGTCGGCCGCACCATCTTCATCAACGCCGCCGAACAATGGCTGGCCGGCAGGATGTCGGATGACGAAGCGGTGGCCGACATGGCCGCGCGCTTCGAGCAGCTGACCGAGGCGTGGCTTGCCGCGCGCGGCCGCAAGGCCGCATAAGAAGACCGCTGAAGAATTGCGGAGGAAACGACAATGAGCAAGACCGTTCGCCTGACCATGGCGCAGGCGCTAACCCGCTTTCTCAGCCGGCAAATGACCGAGATCGACGGGAAGACGGTGCCGATCTTCGGCGGCGTCTGGGCGATCTTCGGCCATGGCAATGTCGCCGGCGTCGGTGAGGCGCTCTATCAGGTGCGCGACGAGCTGCCGACCTTCCGCGCCCATAACGAGCAGGCGATGGCGCATGCGGCGATCGCCTATGGCAAGGCGAATTTCCGCCGCCGCTTCATGGCAGCGACCACCTCGATTGGCCCCGGCGCGCTCAACATGGTGACGGCAGCGGCACTCGCGCATGTAAACCGGTTGCCTGTCCTGTTTTTGCCCGGCGACGTCTTCGCCAACCGCCTGCCCGATCCGGTGCTGCAGCAGGCCGAGGATTTTTCCGACGGTACGGCGAGCGTCAACGACTGTTTCCGCCCGGTATCGCGCTATTTCGACCGCATCACACGGCCGGAGCAGATCATCCCGGCGCTGAACCGCGCCATGCAGGTGCTGACCGATCCGGCCGAATGCGGCCCGGTCACGCTCTCGCTCTGCCAGGACGTGCAGGCCGAGGCCTATGATTATCCCGAAAGCCTGTTTGCCGAACGCGTCTGGACGCCGCGCCGGCTGCGCCCCGACCGCAACGAGCTGGCGGCCGCCGTCGCGGCGCTGAAGGGCGCCAGCAAGCCGCTGGTGATCGCCGGCGGTGGCGTCCTCTATTCGCAGGCTTCCGGAGAGCTAGCGAAGCTGGTGCAGGGCGCCGGCATCCCCGTCTGCGAAACGCAGGGCGGCAAATCCTCGCTGCCGGACGATCATCCGCTCAACATGGCCGCCGTCGGCGTGACCGGCACGTCGGCCGCCAACCGGCTGGCTGAGGAAGCCGATGTCGTGCTCGCCGTCGGCACCAGACTGCAGGATTTCACCACCGGCTCCTGGGCGCTGTTCAAGAATGCCGGCCGCACCATCATCGGCCTGAACACCCAGGTTTTCGACGCCGGCAAGCACTGGGCGTCGCCGCTGGTCGCCGACGCCGCTGAGGGTCTGGCCGAATTGGCTTCCGCGCTGAAGGGCTGGAAGGCGCCCGCCGCCTGGACCGACAATGCGCTGAAGGGCAAGACGGAATGGCAGGCCGCTGCCGCCAAGGTGACGGCCTCGACCAACGCGGCCTATCCTTCCGACGCGCAGGTGATCGGCGCCGTGCAGCGGGCGATGGGCTGCGATGTAACGCTGCTGCATGCCGCCGGCGGCCTGCCCGGCGAATTGCACAAGCTCTGGCAGGCAGGCGCGCCGGGCTCCTACCATGCCGAATACGGCTTCTCGACCATGGGCTACGAGATCGCCGGCGGGCTCGGCGTCAAGATGGCAAGGCCCGACCAGGAGGTCGTCGTCATGGTCGGCGACGGCTCCTATCTGATGCTCAATTCCGAGATCGCCACCTCGGTGATGCTTGGCCTGAAGCTCACCATCGTGCTGCTCGACAATCGCGGCTATGGCTGCATCAACCGGCTGCAGATGGCGACCGGCGGCGCCAATTTCAACAATCTCCTGAAGGACGCCCGCCACGAGGTGATGCCCGACGTCGACTTCGCCGCCCATGCGGCGAGCCTCGGCGCCGTCGCCGAGAAGGTGGCGTCGATCGCGGAACTGGAGACGGCGCTGGCCAAGGCAAAGAACAACGACAAGACGACGGTGCTGGTCATCGACACCGATCCGCTGGTGTCGACCGATGCCGGCGGCCATTGGTGGGATGTCGCCGTGCCGGAAGTCTCCTCGCGGCCCCAGGTCAACGCCGCGCGCAAGAAATACGAGGAAGCCGTGGACGGCCGGCGAGGCTGAGCCGCGTCCGTCTCATAATGAACTGACATCGGAGCGAAGACTTGAAAGCCAAACTGGGCATGTCCCCCATCGCGTGGTGGAACGACGATCTCGTGGAACTGAGCGATGACGTGTCGCTGGAGGAGTGTCTGCGCCAGTCGCGTTCGGCAGGCTTCACCGGCATGGAGATGGGCCGCCGCTTCCCCAACGATCCGAAGGTCATGCTGCCGATCCTGAAAGCAGCCGATGTCACGCTGTGCGGCGGCTGGTTCTCCGGCACGCTGGTCAATGAGGACCTGGCCAGGAACAAGGACCGCATCCAGCCGATGATCGACCTGTTCAAGGCGGTCGACGCGCCCTGCATCGTCTATGGCGAGGTCGGCCGCTCCATCCAGGGCGATCGTTCGAAACCCTTGGCCACCAAGCCGACGCTTACCGGCGACGAGATGAAGGCCTATGGCCGCCGCGTCACCGAATTCGGCGAATGGTGCGCGGACCAAGGCATGCCGCTTTCCTACCACCATCACATGGCGGCGGTGGTCGAGACCGAGCCGGAGCTCGACGCTTTCATGCGCCATTCCGGCGAAGGCATTCCGCTTTTGCTCGATGCCGGCCATCTGGCCTTTGCCGGCGGCGACGTGCTGCGCGCCATCGACAACCACCACAAGCGCATCAACCATGTCCATGTGAAGGACGTGCGCATGGGCGTCATCGACGGGCTCGACCGCTCAAAACAGTCCTTCCTCGATGCCGTGGCGCTCGGCGCCTTCACCGTGCCGGGCGACGGCTCGCTCGATTTCGGCGCCATCGTCCAGCGGTTCGCCGATCATGGCTATGAGGGTTGGTTCGTCGTGGAAGCCGAGCAGGATCCGAAGAAGAACCCGCCGCTCAAGATGGCTCAGGTCGGCCACAAGGAGTTGATGCGGGTGATGACGGCCGCCGGCTACACGGTCGAAACGCAGGGTTTTCCGGCCTGAACGGTGGATTGGTCATGAATGATGGATTAGTCCGGGCACTCGGTCTATCTGATGCGCTTTGGGCAAATCCTGGATTGGCGCGATGAAAGACTATGAGCACCCCTTCTTCCGGCCGCTGTGGCGCCGCATCGCCGTCGTCGCGGTCTGCCTGGTCTGGTCGGTGATCGAGTTCGCCTCCGGCACGCCATTCTGGGGCGTCATCGCGCTCGGCTTCGCCGGGTACGCGGTGTGGCAGTTTTTCTATCTCTACAAGCCGGCGGAGGAGGCGAAGCCTCCGGCCGAGCCAAAGGAATAATCCAAGGAGTTCCGTATGTCGAAACTGCTCGTCAAGGCCGACAAGGGCCACGGCCATGTCGCTCATGTCACGCCGCAAAGCGCCGGCTGGACCTATGTCGGTTTCGATCTGCATCGGCTGAAAGCGGGCGAGACGGTCTCCGGCAAGACCGGCGAGCGCGAGGTCTGCCTGGTCTTCGTCACCGGCAAGGGCAAGGCGTCGGCCGGCGGCAAGGACCTCGGCCTGCTCGGCGAGCGCATGTCGCCCTTCGAAGGCAAGCCTTGGTCGGTCTATGTGCCGGAAGGCGACGACTGGTCGGTGACCGCCGATACCGAACTGGAGCTTGCCGTCTGCTCGGCGCCGGGCTTAAGCGGCGGCCTGCCGGTGCGCGTCATCGGACCTGACGATCTCGGCCAGGAGGTGCGCGGCAAGGGCACCAACACGCGCTACGTCACCAACATCCTGCCCGAGGGCAAGCCGGCGGATTCGCTGCTGGTGGTCGAGGTGATCACGCCCGGCGGCCACACGTCGAGCTATCCGCCGCACAAGCACGACCAGGACAATCTCCCCGTGGAATCCTATCTCGAGGAGACCTATTACCACCGGCTCAACCCGCCGCAGGGCTTTGCCTTTCAGCGCGTCTACACCGACGCCGACCGCAACGGCGTGCGCGAGCTGGACGAGGCGATGGCGATCGAGGACGGCGATGTCGTGCTGGTGCCGAAGGGCTATCACCCCTGCGCGGCCTGCCACGGCTACGACCTCTATTACCTCAATGTCATGGCCGGACCGAAGCGGACGTGGAAATTCCACAATGCGGCCGAGCACGAGTGGCTGATGAAGGCCTGATCAAGCAGTTCGGCAAAGCCGTTGGTCCAGTTAAGAGAAATCGTCGGCTAACGACCTTGCGGCTGGACTTGCCTTCGAAAACCCACGAAAGCTTCGTCAATCCGTCATGGAAATCACCTATGGCAGCGGTTCCGGTGCATGTCGCCGCAAACGCTCCGGCGTTTTTGGGCCACGACTTGCCAAGACAATGACTTGAAGCGCGTCGCATATTCCTTTCGGGGCGCGCAGCGCGCTTGACGAGGAATGCCCATGCGCTACGCCATCTACTACACTCCGGGACAGGACGAGAAGCTGGCGCGCATTGCCGCCAACTGGCTGGGCCGCGACCCGTTTGGCGCGGCGACGCGACCGGTCGAGGCCGTGGGCGATCTGTCGGCCGCGGAAGTCGCCTTCCATACCGCCTCCGCCAGGCGCTACGGGTTCCACGCGACGCTGAAGGCGCCGTTCCGGCTGGCGCCGGACGAGACGGAAGCTTCGCTGCGCGCCGCTCTCGACAGCTTCGCCGAAGCCACGCCGCCAGTCGTCATCCCGCGCCTCGTGGTCGGCCAGATCGACGATTTCTTCGCCCTGGTGCCCGAAACCGCGTTCGCCCCGATCAACGATTTCGCCGGCGAGGTCGTGCGCGCCTTCGACGGCTTCCGTGCGCCATTGACCGAGGCCGAGATCGAGCGCCGCAGCCCAGATTCGCTGAAGCCGGACGAGTTCCGCAACCTTTGCCAATGGGGCTACCCATATGTTTTCGACACTTTCCGTTTCCACATGACGCTGTCGGGGCGCGTCGGGCCACAGGAAAGCCCACGTCTTCGCGCAGCGATAGACGGCCTGTTCGCCGACGTGCTGCGGCAGCCGGTGCCGGTGGATGCGCTGACATTATTCGTCGAAAGCGAGCCCGGCGCCCCGTTCATGGTGCTTTCCCATCATGCGCTTGGCCACGGCCCGGCCCGCAAGACCGCTTAGGGCGGGTCAGCGGAAACGCTGAACCGCCTGTCTCTTTGTTTACGCAATTCCGGACGGAAAACCGCAAGGCACTTTTCCTGGAATTGCTCTGATTGACCGCTCGAGATAGGACCGCCTGAGATGACCGCCGAAACCGTTCTCACCAATGCCCGCATCGTGCTGCCGGACGAAATCGTCGAGGGCTCGCTGTTGTTGCGCGACGGCCTGATCGCCGCCGTCGAACCGGGCGCTGCCCGCACCGGGGAGGACATGGGCGGCGACTACATCATTCCGGGCCTCGTCGAGCTTCACACCGACCATCTCGAAGGCCATTACGCGCCGCGCCCGAAAGTGCGCTGGAATCCGATCGCCGCCGTGCTTGCGCATGACGCCCAGGTCGCGACCGCCGGCATCACCACCGTGCTCGACGCCTTGCGCGTCGGCATGGACGAGGACGCCGACCTGAAGTCCGACGACGTTCGCAAGCTGGCCGACGCGATCGAGGACAGCGTGCGCCAGGACCGGCTCAGGGCCGACCATTTCATCCATCTGCGCTGCGAGGTCTCGGCGCCGGACTGCCTCGAGGCTTTCGCCAATTTCGAGACCGACGACCGGGTGAAACTTGCCTCGCTGATGGACCATGCGCCTGGACAGCGCCAGTTCGTCAATCTCGAGACCTATGCCTACTACTACCAGCGCAAGCTGAAGCTGACGGACCAGGATTTCAAGAAATTCTGCGAGAAGCGGATGGCGGAATCGACCCGCAACTCCGGTCCGAACCGCGTCTTCATCTCGGCCGCCTGCCAGGAGCGCGGCATCGTGCTGGCGAGCCATGACGACGCGACCGCCGGCCATGTCGAAGAAGCGATCGAGCAGGGCGTGCGCGTCGCCGAGTTCCCAACGACGGAAGAGGCGGCCAAGGCCTCCAAGGCGGCAGGGCTTGGCGTGCTGATGGGCGCGCCGAACGTCATGCGCGGCGCTTCGCATTCCGGCAACGTCTCGGCGCGCACGCTTGCCGCCGACGGCCTGCTCGACATCCTGTCGTCCGACTACATCCCCTTCAGCCTGATCCAGTCGGCCTTCTTCCTCGGCGATGTCGTCGAGGGCATCTCGCTGCCGCAGGCGGTCGCCATGGTCTCGAAGAACCCGGCCGAAGCCATCGGCCTTGCCGATCGCGGCGTCATCGAGCCGGGCCGCCGTGCCGACCTGGTGCGGGTGCGCGTCGACGATCATGTGCCGGTCGTGCGCACCGTGTGGCGCCAGGGCCGCCGGGTCGCATGATGGTCTCGGCCCTCATCGAGCGCGAGCTGGCCGAGAGCCTGCCGATCCGCAACGGCGTCTTCGTCGCGGTGGTGGGGCCGAGCGGCGCCGGCAAGGATACGCTGATCGGCTACGCCAAGCAGCGCTTCGCCGGCGAGACGCGGCTGGAATTCGTGCGCCGCGTCATCACCAGGCCGAGCGACACGGCAAGCGAGGACCACGACACACTGGCCGACGCCGCCTTTGCCGAAGCGGAGGCCGACGGCGCCTTCTCGCTGTGCTGGGACGCGCATGGCCTGCGCTATGGCCTGCCGGCCGATGTTGACTGGGCTGTCGCCAATGGTCATGTGGCCGTGGCGAATGTCTCCCGCGCGGTCATCCCGGCGCTGCGCGAACGCTACGCCAATCTGGCCGTGGTCGAGATCACCGCGGCGCCGGAGATCCTCGCGGAACGGCTGGCGGCGCGCGGCCGCGAATCACGCGGCGAAGTGCTTGCCCGCCTGGCGCGCAGCACGAACGTCAAGCTGACAGGACCGGACATCACGTCGATCGACAATGGCGGCGACAAGGAGGTCGCCGGCGAACGCTTTGCCGAAGTGCTGCGCAAGGCGATGGCGTTCTCCGACCTGTCGGACATGATCTAAGATGCGCTGATATTCAGGTGAGCCCGGCCTGCAAGTAGCGGCTCCCTGCGCTTCCGGTGCTCACGTACTTAAGTACGCTCCGCTCCGGTTCTCGGAAGCCACCACTTTCGGCTCGGCCTGACCTGAATCTCAGCGCATCTTGGCGCCGAGCAAGGTCCGTCTTCACTTGTTGAAGTTGGCGATGAACTGCTTGAACTGCGGCGTCGGCGGCCTGGCGAACATCTCCTTCGGCTCGCCGGCCGAATCCACGTCGCCCTTGTGCAGGAACATCACCTTGCTCGACACGTCGCGGGCAAAGCCCATTTCATGGGTCACGACCAGCATGGTGCGCCCTTCTTCGGCAAGCGAGCGCATGACGCGCAGCACCTCGCCGACCAGCTCCGGATCGAGCGCGGATGTCGGCTCGTCGAACAGCATCACCTTGGGATTCATCGCCAGCGCGCGGGCGATCGCCGCGCGCTGCTGCTGGCCGCCCGACATATGCGGCGGATAGTAATTGCGGCGCTCCCAGATGCCAACGCGCTTCAGCAATGCCTCGGCCTGCTCCAGGCACTCCGCGCGCGGCCGCTTCAGCACATGCGTCGGCGCGGCGACGAGGTTTTCCAGCACGGTCATGTGCGACCAGAGATTGAAGCTCTGGAAAACCATGGCGAGGTTGGCGCGGATCCGCTCCACCTGGCGGATGTCGGCCGGCATTTGGTGGCCGTCGCGGCCCCGCTTCATCCGGATGAGCTCACCATCCACGCGCACTTCGCCGGAATCCGGAGTCTCCAGGAGATTGATACAGCGCAGCATCGTGCTCTTGCCGGACCCCGAGGAGCCGAGGATCGAAATCACATCGCCCTTGTGGGCTTCCAGCGAAATGCCCTTGAGCACCTCGTGATCGCCAAAACACTTGCGCAGGTCCTTGACGCTGATGGCTGCCTTGTCGTCCGGGGACGATGCCGCTTGCGCGGCGGCGGCGACATTTGCGGACATCACAACACCTCCGGTACGGATTTGATTTGCTGGCTCTGCTCGGGCGGGGGGCGCAGATGCGGTGAAAGCCGGTATTCGACCCAGGCGAACAGCCGGGCGATCGACAGGTTGAGAAGCAGATAGATCACGCCGGCGCAGGTCAGCACCTCGATCGGCCGGAACGTGTCGTGCTGGATCTTTTGCGCCGTTCCCATCATCTCCATGATGGTGACGACGGACGCGAGCGCGGTCGCCTTGGTCATGAGGATGATTTCGGTCGAATAGGCCGGCAGGGCGAGCCGCAGCGCGATCGGCAGCGTGACGAGGCGAAGGCGCGTGAACGCCGACATGCCGAATGCCTTGGCCGCCTCGATCTGGCCGACAGGTACTGCCTGCAGCGCGCCGCGGAAAATCTCGCTCTCATAGGCGGCTGTGTTCAAGGCCATGGCGACGATCGTGCAATACATCGGATCGCGCAGGATCGGCCACAGGATCGGGCTGTGGCGAACGAAATCGAACTGGGAGAGCCCGAAATAGATCAGATAGAGCTGCACCAGCAGCGGCGAGCCGCGGAAGACGAAGACATAGGCGCGGGTAAAATATTCGCCGAACTTATAGCCGGAAGCCCGCAACCAGGTCAGGCCGGTGGCGATGAGGAGCCCGAAGGCGATGCCGAAGAACCAGATCTCGAGCGTCAGCGGCAGTGCCTTCAGCACACTCCACATGGTCGAAAGGTAGAAGTCGAAATCCACCGCCACCTCTTATTTCGGCCGGGTGAAGCTGCGGGAGGTGTAACGCTCGGCCCTGTCGAAGATCGGCGTCGAGATCGAGGTCATCACCAGGTAAAGGATGCCGGCGACCGTGTAGAAAAGCAGCGAATGATGCGTCGAGCGCGCCGCCTTGTTCGCGGTGAGCATCAGTTCGGCGACGCCGGTGACCGAGATCAGCGCCGAGTCCTTGATGGTCAATTGCCAGACATTGCCCAGCCCCGGCACCGCGAGACGCAGGACCTGAGGCATGATCACGAGGCGAAACCGCAACCAGGCCGACATGCCATAGGCGCGCGCCGCTTCCAGCTCGCCGCGGTGGATCGCCAGGAACGACCCGCGAAATACCTCGGCTTGGTAGGCGCCGGAAATGATGCCGACCGCGAGCACGCCGCCGAGGAAGCTCGGCATGTTCAAGATGTCCGTCGAGCCGATCGATCCGGTGGACCTTGCCACGCCGGTCAGGACCTGCGTGCCGCCATAGTAGAACAGATAGATGATCAGCAGTTCCGGTTCGCCGCGAAACACGGTGGTGTAGCTCTCGCCGATGAACCTCAACCCGCCGCGATGCGAGAGCTTGGCCGCCGCCACCAGCGAGCCCAGCACGGCACCAATCAGCATCGAGACGACGGTGACGGCGAGCGTCCAGCCGATGCCCCAGAGCAGTTGCACGCCCCAGCCGGCAGCCAACAGCTCATAGGCCGTCGACACCTGGTCCTTGAGATCGTTGAGAAACTCCACGTACGGCTCCTGCGGGCGTCGACGGGTTGCCCGCCTTAAAGCGCGTGTCAAAACGGGTTAGGCGACGCGCTTTAAGGCCTTGCCTTGATGCATGTCGTTCTCCCAAAACCGCTGCGCACTTTTGGGCGACATGCAAAGCAAACGGGAGCAGCCTTGGCTGCTCCCGTTGCGACATTACTTGGTAATGTCGATCTTGAACCACTGCATGGAATATTTCGACACCGAGCCGTCATCGAGCGCGGCCTTGAGCGCCTTGTTGTAAATGTCCTGCAGGTCCTTGTCGGTCTTGCGGAAAGCGGCGCCGATGCCCGGCCCGAGGATCGGGCCACCCTTGAATTGCGGGCCGACGAATTCCAGGTCCTTGGCGTCCGGCTTGGCCAGCGTGCCGAGGAAGTAGGTGGTGTCGGCGAAAGCGACGTCGATGCGGCCCGCCATCAGGTCGAGGTCATGCTCGTCGGTGGTCTTGTATTCATGGACGTTGGCGACGTCCTTGAGATACTTGTCGGCAAACGTCGCCTCGGTGGTCGAAACCTGCAGGCCGACATTCTTGCCGGTGAGCTCCTTGCGCAGCGTGTCGAGCGCCGCCTTGGATTCGGCGTCGTCCTTCGACAGATCGATCATCTTGCCGCTGTTGGACAGCTGCGCCAGCGGACCGTTCTTGTCGGCAAGGAAGGCGACCGGCGAAGAGGCATAGGGGATCGAGAAGTCAATCGTCTTCATGCGCTCTTCGGTGATCGACATACCATCCATGACGATGTCGAACTTGCCGGCCGTGAGGCCGGGAATGACGCCGTCCCAATCCTGCGCCACGATGTTGCATTCCAGCTTCGCGCGGGCGCAGACGTCGTTCAGGATGTCCACCTCGAAGCCGACGATCTTGCCGCTGGCATCCGTCTGGTTCCAGGGGGCGTAGGAGCCCTCCATCGCGACCGTCACGGTCTTCCAGTCCTTGGCCATTGCCGGGGTCGAGCAGGTCAACGCCAGCGCGGCGAGCGCGATCCAACGTGCTGATGTCACGGTAATTTCTCCCATATTCTGTTCTTGGAACCCTCAGATGCCAATTGCTTAGCCCAGCCCCAATTCTGCGACAAGGGCGGTTTTCCGGTTCACGCGTTGTTGCAATCCGCCCGCGAATCCGGGCCTGCCCGTTGGGTTTTCCCGCGAGCACCGATCCAATCAGGACCGTGAATGTTAAAGCGAGGCTACTCCGCCGGCGCGCCCGCAACGTTTTGGCGCGTCGCTTCGATCATGCGGCGGCGGGCGCGGAAGACGCCCCATTGCTGGTCGACCAGCACGCCGATCAGGATCACGCCGCCCATCACGGCGAAGTTGAGCGAGGAGGGAATGCCGAGCAGGTTGACTAGGTTCTGCAACTCCTGCAGCAGCACGGTGCCGAGGATGACGCCGACCAGCGAGCCTTCGCCGCCACGCAGCGAGAAGCCGCCGAGCACCGCCGCGGCAATGGCATAGAGCTCGTAGAACTGGCCGTGGCTCGCCGGCGAGATCGAGCGCGTGTACATGGCGAAATAGATCGCAGACAGCGCCGTCAGCACGCCGCAGATGACATAGGCCGCGATGATCACCCGGCCCGTGCGGATGCCGGAATATTTCGCCGCTTCCTCGTTCTTGCCGATCGCATAGAGGTAGCGGCCGAACACCGAGCGGTGCAGCACCACCCACATGACGATGCCGATGACGATCAGCGCGATGAAGCTGTTCGGCAGGCCATAGGAGCGACCCGCGGTCAGGAATTCGAGCGTCGGGAAATTCTGGCCGAAGGCGAAGCCCGCCGTGCCGTCGGCGGTGTAGAAGCGGGCCACGCCGCGATAGATGAGCAGGCCGCATAGCGTCACCACGAAGGGCTGCAGTTTCAGCCGCGTGATCAGCCAGCCATGCACGAAGCCGATGATGGCGCCAAGCACGAGGATCAGCACGAAGGCCAGCGGCCAGTTCACCTCGCGCACCGCGATGAAGTCGATGAACAGCGTGCCGAGCAGGGCGACCAGCGAGCCGACCGACAATTCGATGCCGCCGGTGATGATGACGAAGGCCTGGCCGATCGACAGGATGCCGAACAGCGCCACCAGGTTGGAGGTGTTGGCGAGGTTGATCGCCGACAGGAAGCGCGGGTTGATGGCCGTCACCACCGCGCCGACCACCAGGATCAGGATCAGCAGGCCGAGATCTTTCTTGCTCATTGCGCTCCTCCCGCCGCTTGCAGCAATTTCGGCTTCTTGCCGACCGCCAGCAAGAGCACGTTCTCCTGGCTGAAATCGTCCTTGTCGAGGATGCCGGAGATCTGCCCCTCATGCATGACCGCGATGCGGTCCGACACGCCGATCACCTCTTCCATGTCGCTGGAGATCATCAGCACGCCGACGCCGGCATCGGCCAGCGCCCGCATCAGCCCGTAGATCTCGGCCTTGGCGCCGATGTCGATGCCGCGCGTTGGCTCGTCCAGGATCATCACCTTCGGGTTCATCGCCAGCCATTTGGCCAGAACCACCTTCTGCTGGTTGCCGCCTGACAAAGTGCCGGTGAGGGTCAGGACCGACGGTGCCTTGATGCCGAGGTTTTTCTTCTGCTTTTCGGCCGTCGCGAGTTCAGCGCTGGCGGACACCAGCGAGCGCCTGGCATGCGCAGGCAGATTGGGCAGCGAGATGTTCTGGGCGATCGACAGGTCGAGCAATATGCCGGTCAGCTTGCGGTCCTCCGGCACCAGGAAGATGCCGTTCGCCACCGCGTCCGCCGCCGAGCCTACATCGAGCGGCTTGCCGTCGAGCGTGACACTGCCTGCCAACCGCTCGTCGATGCCGAACAGCACGCGCGCCAGCTCCGTGCGGCCGGAGCCGACCAGGCCCGCGAGGCCGAGGATCTCGCCGTGTCTCAATTCCAGGCTGACCGGCCGGTCGGGATAGGTGCTGGTGCGGATCGCGTCCGCCGACAGGGCCACGCTGCCCGGCGCGCGGGCAGCTTCGCCGGCCTTCTCGCGCTCCTTCAGCATACGGCCGATCATCAGCCTGACCATCTCGTCGTGATTGATCTGGTCCTTTGCCAGCGTGCCGGCCAGCGTGCCGTCGCGCAGCACCACCACACGGTCGGCGACGCGCTCGATCTCATGCAGCCGGTGCGAGATGAAGATGACGCTGATGCCTTCCGCCTTCAGGCCCTTGATGACGTCGAGCAGCTTTTCGGTCTCGGCGATCGGCAGGCTGGAGGTTGGCTCGTCGAGGATGACCAGCCGCGCCTTGATCGACAGCGCCTTGGCGATCTCGACCATCTGCTGCTGGGCGAGCGACAGCGAAGCCACCGGCGCGTCGGCCGAGAAATTGGCGCCGACGCGCTTCAGGAGCGGCGCCACCATCTCGCGCAGTTTCGCGCGGTCGACCAGCTTCAGCGGCCCGGCGCGCAGCGGCTCGCGGCCGAAGAAGATGTTGGCGGCGACGTCGAGGTTTTCGAAGAGGTTGAGCTCCTGGTGCACGAAGGCGATGCCGGAGCCGATGCTTTGCTCGACGGTCAATCCGTCATGCGCCGCGCCATCGACGGCAACGGTGCCGCTGTCCGGCCGCGTCACGCCGCCGAGGATTTTCATCAGCGTCGATTTGCCGGCGCCGTTTTCGCCGACGAGGCCGATGACCTCGCCGGGCCGGACCTCCATCGAAAACCTGTCCAACGCCACAACACCCGGATAGGTCTTGCGCACGGCCTCCAGGCCCAGGAACGGAGCGGCGATCGGTTGAGTGGTGTCGGTAGAGGTCATCGCGCCATAGTTTACCGCACGGGGCAGCAGCCGGTGGGCCACAGACTGACGGGCCTTGGCAGGTCCGTCAATACGAACGCCGGCTCAAGGTGGACCTCGAGCCGGCGCAACTGTCTTGGGCTTACTTGCCCGCCATCGCCTTGAGGTTGGCGGCGTAGGTGTCGACGTCATCCTTGCCGATGATCTTGGTCGGGATGATGATCAGGTTACCGGCCGGGATGCCCGACTTGTCGCCCTTGAGGTAGGCGGCCATCAGCTTCATGCCCTGATAGGCCCATTCGAACGGCTGCTGCACCACGGTCGCGGCGACAGTGCCTTCCTTGACGCCGCCCAGCGTGATCGGATCGTCGTCGAAGCCGACGACGGTGATCTGGCCGAGCTTGCCGGCATCGCGCAGCGCTTCGTAGATGCGCGGCGTGTTGTAGGAGTAGAAGCCGACCATGCAGGTGATGTCGGGGCTGGCGACCAGCGCGTCCTCGACATTCTTCTTGGCGCGCGCCTGGTCGATGTCGTCGCCGCGCACGTCGACCAGCTCGATCTTGCTGCCGGCGAGCCCGTCCTTCATGCCCTGGATGCGCTCCTTGGCGTTGTCGGCGCCGAGCAGGCCGACGAAGCCGAGGCACTTGCCGCCGTTCGGCATCGCCTTCTTGGCGATCTCGGCCGCCTGCTTGCCGGCATCGACATTGGACGAGCCGATATAGGCGACGCGTTTGGTCTGCGGCGCGTCCGAGTCGGTGGTGAACAGCGCCGTTTCCGACGCGATCTTGTTCAACCCGTCGGTCGAGGTCTTGGGATCGACGGCCGAGACCATGATGCCCTTGACGCCTGCCGTCACCAGGTCGTCCATCAGCCGCTGCTGGATGGCGACCGAGGACTGTTCCGGATATTTGAGCTCGAGATTGTAGTCGGGCAGTTCACCCTGCGCTTTCTTCACGCCGGCTTCCGCCGCCTTCCAGAAGTCTGACGCACCGTTGACGACGAAGGCCAGCGTCGGCTTGTCGTCGGCGCGCACGCTGGCGCTTACCGACAGGCCGACAAGCAGGGCCGCCGCGGCGACAGATGCGTTACGGATCATGGATTTCATAGTTCAACCTCCCTTGTAGAACTTGCCTTGTAGAACTCTTCGCTGATGTCTCGGCTGCGGCGCGGATAACCCTCCTCCTCAAGGGTGTGGCGCAAAGGTCCGCCGACTTAAGAACGGTGCCGATCCGGCCGCGGTCGAGACACTAGACACTCATGTGGCGTTCGTAAATAGTCCGATTTGTCTGACATTTTCGTGAGACGGAGTGCACACCCAATCCGGCATGCCGCCGGGTTCCAAGCAAGCATCCTTCGCACTTTGCCGGCACCGAACGGAAGCCCAGACGGTTACGACGAGTTGACAGTAGAACGCTAACAGCTATTAGTAAAGAGTATTAGTTATGAGGCCGCGAGGTGCGCTTTCGACGCGGAGGAGAACGCTGGTCGAAGGGCGCGCCGGGAGTGAGGGGAGCGAACGCCGCAACGCTTGAAACCGCGCGGAAAATACGGGAATCGTCAGCATTGCTGACCTTGTCTGGCGGTTTCGTCGCGAAGCGGCGCAGCCGGCGATTTGCCTGTCGCGCTTGCTAATATGTATTAGTCGAGCGCAATGTCGATAAACGCACCGCCTCGACCATCTTGCCGTTGCCGTCGGCCTTTGCTTTAGAGCCGGCTGGGTTTGGGAAACGACCATGAGCGAACCGACGGAACTGAGCGATCCCCCCGGAGCTTCCAAGCGCCGCAAGCCGGCCGCCAAGCCCAAGGGACGCATCACCATGACCGACATCGCGCGCGCCGCCGGCTGCTCGCAGGCGACGGTGTCGTTCGTGCTCAACAATTCGCCGGGCATCAGGCTGTCGCAGCAGACACGCGACCGGGTGATCGAGGCAGCCCGAGCGCTGGGCTATTCGCCGCCGGTCTTTTCAGCGCTGCGGCCGCCCGTGACGCCGTTCGAAGGCCTCGACGGCGTCATCGGCTTCGCGGTCGACCAGCTCGCCACCAGCCCCGAGGCGGTGGTCGCCATCGAGGGCGCCCGGCAAGCCTCCTGGAACGCCGGCAATGTGCTTCTGGTGGCGCAGACCATGGGCGACGCGGTGATGGAGCCACGCGCGGTTTCAGCACTGACAAGGCGCGGCATCTCGGCGCTGATCTACATGACCATCTTCACCCGCGAGATTGCCGCGCCGGATTTCCTCTACAGCCTCGACATCCCGGTGATCCTGCTCAACTGCTACACCGCCGACTATGCCTTCCCGGCCGTGGTTCCCTCCGAGATCGCCGGCGGCCAGAGCGCGACAAGGCACCTGATCGCCCACGGCCATCGCCGCATCGCCACCGTCACCGGCGAGCCTTGGATGCAAGCCGCGCAGGATCGACTGAAAGGTTATCGCCGCGCCTTAGCCACCGCCGACATCCCGTTCGACCCGGAACTGGTGGTCGAGGGCGACTGGTCGGCCAGCGCCGGCTATGCCGCGACGGTCAAGCTGCTCGGGCTCAAGGAGCGACCGACCGCCATCTTCTGCCAGAACGACCGCACCGCGATCGGCTGCTACGAAGCGCTGAAGGAAGCGGGCCTGCATATCCCGCAGGACATTTCGGTGGTCGGCTATGACGACGAGGAGATCGCCCGCCATCTCTTCCCGCCGCTGACCACCTCCATCCTGCCGCATCTGGCGATGGGCCAGTGGGCGATCGAGCAGCTGGAAACGCCGCCAACGCCCGGCCGCGGCCGCTATCCCATCACCAAGCTCGAGTGCCCGCTGGTGGAGCGGGAGAGCGTGGGGAGCGTGAAGGAATAGGTATCCCAGATCACCACTTCAAAGCCGGTACGTATTGACATTGTATTGACAGTCGCTAGGTATCTGATCCTGACATAGGAGGATTTCGATGGCGCATTCCAGTCATGTCGGCAGCAATCGCGACGCAGCGCGCAAGGACGACGTGATTCAGATCCGCGCCTCGGCGGGGATGAAGGCTATTCTCAACCGCGCCGCGAGTTTGCGCGGGCAGAAGCTGTCGGAGTTCATGCTGGACAGTGCCCGCAGGCAGGCCGAGGAGACGATTCTCGACCAGCGCGCCTTCTTTCTCGATACGGACGCGCATGAAAAATTTCTCAACCTGCTTGATGCTCCGAACAAACCGTCGGAGGAGCTTCGCGCGCGTATGACGCGTAAGCCGGCCTGGGAGCGCTGATGTCCGCTGGCCGACCGCAAGGATGGCGAGTCCGCGCTCCGGAACGGCTGACCATTGGCCACGACGTATCCGAATTTCACAATGGCAAGCATTCATCTCTCGATGACTGGCTGCGAAACCGCGCCTTGGTTGCCGAAGGACTGTCCGCCCGAACCTATGTCGTCTGTGACGCGGGCACTAAAAATCGCGTCGTCGGTTATTATGCGATCTCGACGGCGATGGAAGAACGGATCGCGCTGCCAAGCGCAAAGCTTCGGCGAGGCATGCCCGAGCAAGTGCCCCTGCTGCTGATCGGTCGCCTTGCGGTCGATCAGACGTTCCAGGGAATGGGACTCGGAGGCGACCTGCTTTCCGACGCGCTTAGGCGATGTCTCGCTGTCTCGGACATTGCCGGGGTTCGTGCTGTGGTGGCACACGCGATCGATGATGCAGCAATGGGTTTCTATCAACGACATGGCTTCATCGCGTCTCTGCTTGGCGAGCGGGTCATGCTGCTGCCAATCGAAACCGCTCAGGCGTTATTCTCGAACGTTTGAGCCTGATCCCATAGCCAGGCGAGCGTGAGATCGCCCACATAAACACCTGTGTGCACCACGCTATCCTTGCTCCGATTACGATCGCTCTGCGTCTTGGCAGCAATTCCGCCGAGGTTTAGCTTGGGCTCATATGGGAGGCTCCAATGACATCCAACTTCACCGTTCATGCCGCATCCGGCTATGAGCAGCTCATGGGGCGATGGAGCCGCAGGCTCGCGCCCAAGTTCATCGACTTCACCGGTCTGGCCGGCGGCGAAAAGATCCTCGATGTCGGCTGCGGCACCGGCAGCCTGGCCTTCGAATTGGCAAAATCGGCCGATCTTGCCGAGATCCAGGCCATCGACTTTTCGCCGGTCTTCGTCGACGCGGCCAGACAGCGCAACAGCGATCCGCGCGTCACCATCAGTCAGGCCGACGCCACGGCGCTGCCATTCGCCGACAACGCGTTCGACCGCGCGTTGGCGTTGCTGGTGCTGCACTTCGTGCCGGAGGCCGGTAAGGCGGTGGCCGAGATGCGCCGCGTTGTGCGGCCGGGCGGCGTCGTCGCGGCCGTGGTCTGGGATCATTACGGCGGCATGCCTGGCATGCGCATGATGATCGACACCGTCGCGGCGCTCAGTGAAAGCGGGCGCCAGATGCGCGGCCGCTATTGCTTCCAGCCGATGATGCAGCCGGGCGAGATGAAGCGGACCTTTGTCGAGCAGGATCTCATCGACGTCAGCGAGGCCGAGCTCATGATCCGCATGGACTACGCGGATTTCGACGACTTCTGGGCGCCGATCGGCGCCGGCGAAGGGCCACTCGGCAAATACATGACTACATTGGATCCGGCCGAGCGGGAGCGCGTCGAGGCCGCCGTGCGCGATGCCTATCAGGCCGGCCGGCCCGACGGGCCGCGGTCCTTCGCCAATGTCGCCTGGGCCTGTCGGGGCATCGTGCCCTGAAAGTCACCTCGACCGCGGCGGGGCGGCGCCTCAGTTGCCGGCAGCGGCCGAAGCATTGATCTCCCAGCCATCCACCCAGACCTGCCGCAGCCGGTCGCCCTCGCCCTTGAACCATTGGCCGGCCGCCCGGCAGTCCTCGATGCGGTCGCTGCGGAAATTGCGGATGGCCTGGCGCAGCTCGCACCAGGCGACGATGTTGGCGGTCTCGGCATAGTAGATCAGCGCGACCGGGCGGATGACACGGCCGGTCGCCCGCCCCGCCTCGTCGCGATAGGAGAGGTCGAGCTTCTCCTCGTCGCGGATGGCGCGGCGGACCAGAGCGAGATCGACGGCGGAAGCGGAAGGCGCTGCAAAACCCCAGGCATGAAGGGCGTTGGCGTCCAGCGTCTGCCGCAAGGGCGGCGGCACCGCGCCGGCGATCTTGGCCCCAACGCGCTTCGCGGCCTGCTTGAGCTCATCGTCGCCGGTGCGTTCGAGCAGCGCCAGCGACAGCACGATCGCCTCCATCTCCTCGATGGAAAACATCAGCGGCGGCAGGTCGAAGCCGGGACGCAGTATGTAGCCGATGCCACGCCCGCCCTCGATCGGCACACGCATCGCCTGCAGCGCGACGATGTCTCGATAGACCGAGCGGACCGTGACCTCCAGCCGCCCGGCGATCGTCGCCGCCGTCACCGGCTTCTTGGCCAGCCGCAGGATCTGGATGATCTCGAACAGGCGCGAGGCCTTGCGCATTTTTTCTCACCCGGCCGAAACGCAACTGACATATCCCCGTCAGTTGGGATCGCCTATAGGGCCGCCTACCGACTTGAAAATCAACAGGTTCCTTTTTGCGCAAGCGGGTAATGCGACGAGCAACTGACATGAGCTACGCCGAAAACCTCTGGCTGTTCTTCGTGCTTCTGTTCGGCATCATCGCCGTTCCGGGCATGGACATGCTGTTCGTGCTGGCCAACGCGCTGACCGGCGGCAGCAACAGGGGTCTCGCCGCCACCGGCGGCATCATGCTCGGCGGCGCCGTGCACACGCTGAATGGCGCCATCGGCGTCGGCCTGCTCATGCATTTCGCGCCGATCCTGTTCACGCCGCTGGTGGTAGCCGGCGCCGCCTACATGGCCTATATCGGCATTTCGCTGATGCGCAGCTCGATCACCGTCGGCGACGGGCCTACGGGAGCCGCTCGGCCTGGAAGGCGTTTCGCCAGGGACTGGTCACCTGCCTGATCAATCCGAAGGCCTATCTCTTCATCCTAGCCGTCTATCCGCAATTCCTGAAGCCGGCTTACGGCCCGATCTGGCTGCAGACGACAATCATGGGATTGCTGACGGGCGCCACGCAGGCGGCGATCTATGGCGGGCTCGCCGTCACCGCCGGCCGCAGTCGTGGGCTGCTGGTCGACAATCCGCAAGCGACAATCCTGGCCGGACGGGGCGCCGGACTGCTTTTGTTTGCCGTTTCGATATTCACTGCCTGGGAAGGATTGAGGGCGGCGTGAGCGCCGCCCTCACCTTTTCGCTCAAGCCGCGCCCTGACGGCTGGCGAGCATCTCGCGCTTCACCGACCGGCGCCATTCGACGGCGCCGGCGAGGCCGTGCAGCACCGTTTCGGTGGTCGCCCAATCGATGCAGCCGTCGGTGATGCTCTGGCCGTAGACCAGCGGCTTGCCAGGCACGACATCCTGACGGCCGGCGACGAGATTGCTCTCGATCATGACGCCGACGATGCGCTCGTCGCCCGCGGCAACCTGGCCCGCCACGTCATGCGCGACCTTTGGCTGGTTCTCCGGCTTCTTGGCGCTGTTGGCGTGGCTGACATCGATCATCAGCCGCGGCGCTATGCCGATCCGGCCAAGCTCGGCAGCGGCCGCTTCCACACTCGCCGCATCATAGTTCGGCTCGACGCCGCCACGCAGAATAACGTGGCAATCCTCGTTGCCGGTGGTTGCCGCAATGGCGCTGCGTCCACCCTTGGTCACCGCCATGAAATGATGCGGCTGGGCGGCCGACTTCACCGCCTCGGCGGCAATGCGCAAATTGCCGTCGGTGCCGTTCTTGAAGCCGACCGGGCAGGACAGGCCCGAGGCCAGTTCGCGGTGGATCTGGCTTTCGGTGGTGCGCGCGCCGATGGCGCCCCAAGCGACGAGATCGGCGATGTATTGCGGGATGGTCATGTCGAGGAACTCGGTCGCCGCCGGCAGGCCGAGATTGTTGACGGCCGACAGCACGTTGCGCGCCATGCGCAACCCCTTTTCGATGTTGAAGCTGCCGTCGAGGTCGGGATCGTTGATCAGGCCCTTCCAGCCGACCGTGGTGCGCGGCTTCTCGAAATAGACGCGCATGACGATCTCGAGCCGGTCGGCCAAGGTTTCGCGCAGCGCCGCCAGACGGCTGGCATAGTCAACGGCGGCGACCGGATCGTGGATGGAACAAGGGCCGACGATGACAAGCAGTCGATCGTCGGCCCCCGAGAGGATGGAATGGATGGCGTTGCGCGCGGTGGCGACGGTGCGCGTCGCCGTCAGCGTGCGCGATATTTCGCGCATCACCTCGTCCGGCGTGCTCAAGGCTCTGATTTCGGCGACCCGAAGGTCGTCTGTGGTGGTCAACACGGCTTTCTGCTCCTGGTTTAGGAGACCTGCCGGCTGAAACAAAAAAGCCGCCAGGTCTGGCGGCTTGTCGGATGTTTGATCTGCAAATCTTCAGATCGAGCGCAATCCTCCCGCCGCCAGCGAGCTGCTAAAGTACCAATAGGTGGCGGTCAGGTTGATCATGCGGCTCATATAGTCGATGCGGGAGTGTTTGTCACGCGGGTGATGAGAGCCAATTCGGAATGGCCGAATCTCGCGATTTCGTCATCCCAGGGCGAAGCAGGAGCGAAGCTCCGTCGCGGAGACCCTGGGATCCATTCCGTGACCTTGGCCGAGGGTTGCACCGGAGCAAATTCTGCGCCGCTGCGCCGCTTCAAAGTAACGGCATGGATCCTCGGGTCTGCGCGCGTCGCTTCGCTCCTTGCTCCGCCCGTGGATGACGAAGTGACGGTTTCCACCGGGCTCGCCGTCACTACTCCCCGATCACGCCAGCAATGTTCTGGTCATAATCGACCAACGAGCCGGTCATGACGCCGGCCTGGGGGCTCAGCATATAGGTGATCAGCCGGGCAAGCTGCGCCGGCTTGACCAGTTGGCCCATGGGCTGCGCTGCCTCGGCCTTTGCCAGCCAATCGTCGGGGGCGTCGTGCCACTTCTTCTGCACGATCGCCTCGCCTTCGGTGTCCATCCAGCCGGGCAGCACCGCGTTGCAGCGGATGCGGTTCTTCCGGTAGGAGCTCGCAACATTCTTGGTCAGCGTCATCAGCGCGCCCTTGCTGGTCGAATAGGGCGTCAGGAACGACTGGCCGGCATGCGCCGACATCGACAGCACGTTGACGATCGAGCCGGGCGCCTTGCGTTCGAGCAGATGCGCGACGAGGCCCTGCATCAGGAAGAAGGGGCCGCGCACATTGGTGTCGAAGATCTGGTCGAAAAGCTCTTCCGAGGTCTCGACCAGCGAGCCGCGCGCGGAAGTGGCGGCGGCGTTGACCAGCGCGTTCAGCGTGCCGAAATGCGCGATGGCCGTTGCCACGGCGCGCTTGCAATCGGCGACCTTGGCGACATCGGCGCTGATGAAGATGGCGTCGACGCCGTTCTTCTTCAGCGCCGCGACCGCCCTGTCGCCCTTTTCCTGCGAGCGGCCGATCAGGGCCAGCGCGCGGCAGCCCTCGTCGGCCAAGGCTTCCGCAACCGCGAAGCCGATGCCCTGCGCGCCGCCGGTGACGATGGCACGCGTTTCTGAATTGCGACCGGCCAAACCGTTCATCGCTCTGCTCCTCAATCCGTATTCAAATTCAATCGACGCGGACGGTCTTGCCCGTCTTCGCCGACTTCAGCGCCGCATCCGCCAGCTTCAGCGCGACGAGCCCGTCGGCTCCGCTCGGCGCTGCTTTCTTGCCCGACGTCGCCGCCGCGATGAAAGCTGCGATCTCATTGGCATAGGCGTCGAGATAGCGGGTCATGAAGAAGTCGTGTAGCGGCGGGCGGGTGTAGCCCTTGTCGTTGGCGAGTTCGATCGACACCGGCCGCTGGTTCTCGGCCGCGACCATGCCCTTGGAGCCATGCACCTCGATGCGCTGGTCGTAGCCATAGGTGGCACGGCGCGAATTGGAGATGACGGCCTGCTTGCCGGAGGCGGTTTCGAGGATGACGCTGACGCTATCGAAATCGCCTGCTTCGCCGATCTTCCTGTCGACCAGCACGGAGGCGTGGGCGCTCACCGCAACCGGCTCCTCGCCGAGCAGGAAGCGCGCCATGTCGAAATCATGGATGGTCATATCGCGAAAAATGCCGCCCGAGCGGGCGATGTAATCGAGCGGCGGGGCGCCGGGATCGCGCGACGTGATGGTGACCATCTCGACCGTGCCGATGGCGCCGTCATCGATCGCCTTGCGGACGGCGGCGAAATGCGGATCGAAGCGGCGGTTGAAGCCGACCATCAGCGTGGCCTTGGTCTTCTCGACCACGGCCAGGCATTTTTCGACGCGCTCGACGGAGAGATCGATCGGCTTCTCGCAGAAGATCGCCTTGCCGGCCTTGGCGAAGCGCTCGATCAGATCGGCGTGGGTGTCGGTCGGCGTGCAGATGATGACGGCGTCGATGTCCTTGGCCTTCTCGATCGCCTCGATCGTGCGGACTTCCGCGCCATAGGCGGAAGCGAGCTCCGTCGCCGCTTTCTCGAACGCATCGGCGACGGCGACCAGCTTGGCCTGCGGGTTGGAGGCGACGGCGCGGGCATGCACCTTGCCGATACGGCCGGCGCCGAGGAGAGCGAAGCGGAGTGTCATGGAATGTCCTTCGAGGGTGGGTTTTGTAGGCATATCCGCGCCTTCCGGCGCGGATGACTGGTTTGATCCCGTCGTGGCGCCCGTCAGGCGGCCTGCAGCTCCGCCTGTCCGGTCTTGGCGCCGGTGATGTAGGCGACGATGTCGTTGCCGTCGGTGTCTTGTTTGCGCAGATTGGCGACGATCTTGCCGCGACGGAAGACGACGATGCGGTCGACCAGGTCGAACACCTGGCGCATGTTGTGGCTGACCAGGATCAGCGGCTCGCCGTTTTCCTTCAGCGTGCGGATGATGTTTTCGACCTGCGCCGTCTCTTGCACGCCGAGCGCCGCCGTCGGCTCGTCCATGATGATCAGCTTGGAGGCGAAGGTCGCGGTCCTGGCGATCGCCACGCACTGGCGCTGGCCGCCCGACATGTGGCGAATGGTGCTGGAGAGGTTCGGGATCTTCACCGCGGTGCGGACAAGTGCTGCCTCCGTCGCCTTGCGCATCGCCTTGCGGTCGAGGATGGAGAAAGGCCCGAGATTGAACAGCACCTTCTCGCGGCCGAGGAACAGGTTGGACGGCACGTCGAGGTCGTCGGCCAGAGCGAGGTTCTGGAACACTGTCTCGATGCCCGCTTCGCGCGCTTCGATCGGGCCGGCGAAATTCACCTCCTTGCCGTCGAACCAGATCTTGCCGTCGGTGCGCTGCTCGACGCCGGTGATCTGGCGCACGAAGGTCGACTTGCCGGCGCCGTTGTCGCCCATGATGGCGACGTGCTCGCCCTTGCGCAGCTCGAAATTCGCCTCCTGGAGCGCGTGCACGCCGCCATAGTGCTTGGTGAGGTTTTCGGTCTTCAGAACGATGTCGGACATGGTCAAGCTCCTATCGCGCGGCGGCGCTGGCGCCATTGATCGAGAACGACCGCGCCGACGATGATCACGCCCTTGACCATCTCCTGATAGTAGGCGTCGAGGCGCAGGAAGGTGAAGCCGGAAATGATGACGCCGAAGATCAGCGAGCCGATCACGGTGCCGATGATGGAGCCGCGGCCGCCCGACAGCGAAACGCCGCCGATGACCGCCATGGCGATGGCGTCGAGCTCGTACATGACGCCCATGCCGGCTTGGGCGGTGAGGTTCTTGGAGGAGAGAACCACCGCGGCGATCGCTGCCAGGATACCGGCGATGGCATAGACCAGCACCTTGTGGTTGGCGATCTTGATGCCGGACATGCGCGCGGCATCCTCGTTGGAACCGATGGCATAGCAGTGCTTGCCGTATTTCGTGTAGGTCAGGATGAGCTGGAACAGGATTGCCAGCGAGATGAAGATGACGACGGGCATCAGGCCCTTGCCGATGGCCGCGAAGCTTTCGGTCGGGAACGAGATCGGCTGGCCCTTCGACCACCATTTGGCGATGCCGCGGGCGGTAACCATCATGCCCAGCGTGGCGATGAAAGGCGGGATGCGGGTGTAGGCGATCAGCAGGCCGTTGATGAGGCCGGCGATCAGGCCACAGCCGACCGCGACCAGCAGCGGCACGACGACCGGCAGGTCGGTCCAGCCATAGTCGATGAACATGGCCTTGGGATTGGGATTGCCGTTGACGGTCGCGACTTGCGCGAAGCTCATGGCGATCATGGCGGTGGCGCCGACGATCGAGCCCGAGGAGAGGTCGATGCCGCCGCAGATGATGACCTGGGTGACGCCGATGGCGATGATGCCGACGATCGACACCTGCAGGATGATGATTTCCAGACGCTGCTGGTTGAAGATCGCGTTGACGTTCTCGCGGGTGTTGAACAGGAAGCTGTCGCCAAGGAAGACTCGGCCGATCAGCTCGAAGGCGACGACGAGGATGACCAGCGCCAGAAACACGTTGAATTCGGCGGGCCATGGGCGCTTCTTGGCGTCATAGCTCAACCCGCCAATGCCATGCGATGTCTGTGACACGTCTTCTTCCTCCGAATGACCGCGCCCGTTCTCCCGCCCGGTGGGGCGGGAGAACGAAGGGAGCGGCGCCGCTTTAACAGAAGCCGATTTCAGCCGGTCCGATGCGTCGGCGCGCCGCTCATCGAGAAGTGCAGCCTCAGTTCTTCTTCAGGAACTTGTCGATGTTCGCCGGGGTGACAAGCTGGAAGGGCACATAGACCTTGTGCTCGACCTTCTCGCCCTTGGCGAGCTTCAGCGCTGCGTCGAGCGCGCCGGCGCCCTGGCCGGCGGCGTCCTGGAACACCGTCACATCAAGATCGCCGGCCTGCATCGCGGCCAGCGCGTCCTGGGTGGCGTCGACGCCGCCGACCACGACCGACTTCATGTCGACATTGGCGGCCTTCATTGCCTGGATGGCGCCGATGGCGCTTTCGTCGTTGTTGGCGATGACGCCGTCGAACGGCTTGCCGGACGACAGCCAGTTGGTCATCAGGTTCTGCGCCTGGTCACGATCCCAGTTCGAGGTCTGCTTGTCGATGATCTTTATGAAGCTGCAGTCCGGGGTGGCGATCACTTCCTCGATGTCCTTGGTGCGCTGCACCGCGGCCTGGTTGGAAAGCTCGCCCATGATCACATAGACATTGGCTTCCTTCTTGCCGGCTTCCTTGAACAGGCGGCAGGCTTCCTTGGTCTCGAGCGTGCCGGATTCGGACTCGTTCGAAGCGACGAAGGCCTGGTTGTCGGGCAGCGAGTCGACATTGACCGGCTGGCGATTGACATAGACCAACGGGATCTTGGCCGCGGCGGCCGCATCCGACATCGCCTGGGTGGCCGAGGTGTCGACCGGATTGACGATGATGGCGTCGACGCCCGATGCGGCAAAATTCTTGATCTGGTCTAGCTGCTTGGCCACGTCGTTCTGCGCGTCCTCGACCTGCAGCTCGACGCCGTCCATGCCCTTGGCCTGCGCGATCATGCCGTTGCGCAGCACGGTCAGGAAGTTGTCGTCGAACTTGGCCATCGAAACGCCGATCTTGGCGGCGAAGGCGGATGAACACATCAGCGCCGAAAGCGCGACGCCCAAAAGCAGTTTCTTCATTTTATCTCTCCTCCACTTGGTGTCCGGCTGCACCCATTTGAACCGGAATCCCCGGTTTGCCCGGGGAATCTCTCCCTGCGGCCATGCGGCGCTGCCAATCCGGTGGAACGCCTCTTCCTCCGTTCGAAACAGACGCTTCGGAACGAAAGAACCAAAAAGCCTAGTTAGTGAAATATTTATTCCATTTCGTTTGGAAACGTCAAGGGTGATTCCGACTGGGGCAGTCGGTTTTTCGATCGCGGTCGTCGCGGCGAAGACCCACGATCATCGCCGCATGGGCCAGAATCGCGGCAAACCGCCGTGAAAGAATCCATCAGCCTGATGGATTCCATCACCGCGGACGCTAGATATTTTCCGGCAGGTAGATGTCGAAGGGCAGGAAGGTCTGTCCCGGCGCATTGGCCGCGCCGCTTTCGATGGCATGGGCCATCAGCCCGACGAGTTCCCGGGAGAGTGCCGCAAGCGGCGTCGAGATGACCATGGTGAGGATGTTGTCGGCGAGCGCAGCGCGCGAGACGGCGTTGATCTCGTTGCAGATGACGATCGGCATCTCGGCCGGGCTCGCCGCCCTCAGCGCCGAGACCGCGCCCTCCATGCCGCCGCCGGCGACATAGCAACCGGCAAGATCGGGATGGCGCGCCAGAAGATCGAGCATGGCGCCATGCGTGACGTCATTGGCCTCGAGGTTGACCAGCGTCTCCATCACGGTGAAGTCCGGCGCGTGCTCGCGGAAATAGGAGCGGAAGCCGATCTCGCGCAATTCATGGCCGTGGAAGCGATGGCTGCCGACGAAGAGCGCGACCTTGCCTGGCTTCCTGGCGGCCTTGGCGATCATCCAGGCGGCGCTGCGCCCGACCTTGCGGTTGTCGAGACCGACATAGCCCTCGCGGATACCGGCGGCAAAATCGGACAGCAGCGAGAAGACCGGCTGCCCCCTCGCCTTCAGCGCCTCCACGACCGCCGTCAGCGTCGGATGATCCGGGCCGACGACGGCGATGGCTCTCGACTTCGCCGCCAGCCCACGCATTTGGGCGGCAATCTCGTCGGGTGCCAGCGAGGCGGCGAAATCGACTGTCGCAGCGCCGCGAAAGCGTTGCGATTGTGCGACCGCCAGCTCGAGCTCCCTGGCGAAATCGCCATAGAAGACGTCATTGCCCCTCAGCAGCAGGAAGCCGAGCCGGTATTCCGGCAGTTCCTGTCGCATGCGCTGCTTGATCAGTCCCGCCGCGTGATAGCCGATCTCGGTGGCGGCCTCGTAGACTCGGCGCGCCGTCTCCTCGCGCACAGGCAGGCGGCTGTTCAGCACTCTGTCGACGGTAGCGACGCTGACGCCCGAGACGCGCGCGAGATCGGTAATGGTCGGCCGCTTTGCCATGAATGCTCCATCGCTTATCCGGCTGAGGATATCTCATTCTGATAGGAAATGATAGAAACTATCTTTCTGATGTTGAGCCTATCATATGCTGGCGGTATGTTGAAGTGGAAGCTGGCCATGGACGAGCCCGGACCTGCCGGAGCCGTTCACCAGGCGCTGTTGGAGGAACCTCAATGACGGCCATGACATCTTCGGCGGCGCCGCCACGCGACTACAGCCTGACCGGCCGCGATGCAAAACGCGCTGTCGAGAAAGGGTTGGCGGCGGCCGAGTGGTACCACACCGAAATCCCGCGCAAGCGGATGAAGGAGCTGATGCAGCGCTCGGACCAGCCGGCGATCCGCGACACCATCATATGGCTGGCCGCTTTCATCGTCAGCGCCGCGGGCGGCATCTGGTTCTGGGGCAGCTGGTGGTGCGTGCCGTTCCTGTTCGTCTACGGCACGCTCTACGGTTCCTCGACCGATTCCCGCTGGCACGAATGCGGCCACGGCACGGCCTTCCGCACGCAGTGGATGAACGACGCCGTCTACCAACTCGCCTGCTTCATGATCATGCGCAACCCGGTGACCTGGCGCTGGAGCCACACGCGCCACCACACCGACACCATCATCGTCGGCCGCGACCCGGAGATCGCCGTCATGCGGCCGCCGGACCTGCTGCGCGTGGTGCTCAACTTCTTCGGCATTCTCGACGCCTGGCACGCGGTGGTCGACATGGTGCGCAACGCCGCCGGCGTCATCAGCGCCGCTGAAAAAACCTTCATTCCAGAGCAGGAGCAGCCGAAGGCGATCCGGGTGGCCCGCCTATGGCTCGCCATCTACGTCGCGACCATCGCCTTGGCCCTCTACCTGCATTCCTGGCTGCCGCTGATGCTGATCGGCCTGCCCCGGCTCTATGGCGCCTGGCATCACGTCATGACCGGCCTGCTGCAGCATGGCGGCCTCGCCGACAATGTCATCGACCACCGCCTGAACAGCCGCACGGTGCTGATGAACCCGATCAGCCGCTTCATCTACTGGAACATGAACTACCATGTGGAGCATCACATGTTCCCGATGGTGCCCTATCACGCGCTGCCGAAGCTGCATGAGATGGTCAAGCACGACCTGCCGGCGCCGACGCCTTCGATCCTGGCCGGTTATCGCGAGATGGTCCCGGCCTTCCTGCGCCAGTTGCGCAACGAGGATTATTTCCTCAAGCGCGCGCTGCCGCCGACGGCGAAGCCCTATCGCGAGGAACTGCATAACGATATTCCGATGGCTGCCGCCGCGGAGTGAGGCCCAAGGAAATTCAAGGATATTCGCTGGAGGACGAGATGAGCGACTGGGTCGAGGCCTGTGCGGCCGGAGACATCGACGAAGAGGACGTGATGCGGTTCGACCATGCCGGCCGCACCTTTGCCATCTACCGCAGCCCGGATGACGAATATTTCGCGACCGACGGCCTGTGCACGCATGAAAAGGTGCATCTGGCCGACGGGCTGGTGATGGACGACATCATCGAATGCCCCAAGCACAACGGCCGCTTCAACTACAAGACCGGCGACGCGCGCGGCGCGCCGGTCTGCGTCAACCTCAAGACCTATCCGGTCAAGGTCGACGCCGGCAAAGTCCTGATCCAGATCGGGTGAGATCATGCAAGCGGGGATGGTGATCATCGGAGCAGGCGAATGCGGCGGGCGCGCCGCGCTTGCGCTCCGCGATCTCGGTTTCGAAGGGCCGGTCACGCTGGTCGGCGACGAGCCGCATCTGCCCTATGAGCGGCCGCCGCTGTCGAAGGAAGCGATGACCGGCGAGGCGCCGGCCATCAAGGCGATCGCCAGCGACGCGCTTTTCGCCGAACGCTCGATCCGCCACATCCATTCCGTCCGCGCCATCGCGATCGATCGCGGCGTGCACGTCGTGCGGCTGTCGGACGGCTCTTCCCTGCCATATGAAAAGCTTTTGCTGGCGACCGGATCGGTGCCGCGCAAGCTGCCGATGCCGGGGCTTGGCGGCCGCTGCGTCTATCTCAGGACCTTCAACGACGCTTTAGCCATTCGCGCCCATCTCAGCGCCGGCAACCGCGTCGCCATCATCGGCGGCGGCTTCATCGGCCTCGAGCTCGCGGCCTCGGCGCGCAAGCTTGGCGCCACCGTCACGGTCATCGAGGCGCAGCCGCGCATCCTGATGCGCGGCGTGCCGGCCGAGATCGCCGAAATCATCCACAAGGCACATGAAGTCGAGGGCGTTGCGATCCGCACCGGCCAGGGAATCGCGGCGATTGACGATGACGGCGCGGAGGTCGGCATCACGCTGGCCGACGGACAGAAGTTCATCGCCGATCTCACGGTGATCGGCATCGGCGCCGTGCCGGTGACGGCGCTTGCCGCCGAAGGTGGACTAACAATCGACAACGGCATCGCCGTCGACGAGCATTTGCGCACCGCCGACCCGGATATCTTCGCCGCCGGCGATTGCTGCTCGTTCCCGCTCGCTGTCTATGGCGGCCGGCGCGTGCGGCTGGAGGCTTGGCGCAACGCCCAGGAACAGGGCGCACTGGCTGCGAAGAACATGCTGGGCGCCAAAGAGGCGCATGCCGCCGTGCCTTGGTTCTGGTCGGATCAGTACGGGCTGACCCTGCAGATCGCCGGGCTGTCGGACGAAGGCAAGAGCATCGTGCGGCGCGACTTCGACGACGGCGCCTTCATCCTGTTCCACCTGGCCGAAGACGGCAGACTGGTCGCCGCCAGCGGCATCGGCCCCGGCAATTCGGTGGCGCGCGACATCCGCCTGGCGGAGATGCTGATCGCCAAGAGAGCGAGCCCGGCGCCGGAAGCGCTCGGCTCGCAGGCGGTCAAGCTGAAGTCGCTGCTGGCGGCGTGAGGTTTTTTAGAAAAGCGCCTTCAGCTCGTCCAGCTTGTCGTTAACCAGCCAGCCGTAATAATTCTCCTCCGGCAGCTTTTCCGGCTCGCCGGCGGCGCTGCGCTTCTCGTTTTCGGCCTTCAGTGCATAGGCGCGCTGCTCGGGATTGCCGACATTGTAGAGCGTGGCGGTCAGGCCCGGATTTTTCGAGATGTCGAAGCCGGCGATGCCGCGATAGGCGTCGATCGACTTTTTGATGGTCGCGGCGACGTAGGGCAGCGTCAGGTCCGGGTCCATGATGGTCTTGTAGACCGCGTTGGGATCGACGACGTCGAGCCTGGGCAGGCCGGAGACCTTGTGCACCAGGTCGCTCATCTGCAGCGCCGTCAGCGGGTTCAACTGGCCGAGCCCGAACGTCTGGCCGGCATAATAAGGCTGGAAGAAGGTGGCGCCGAAGCGGTCATCGGGGAAATCCTCGCCGCCGACGCTCTTGCCGCGGAAGGAGCGGTTCCAGACCTGCTCGCGGCATTCCCAAAGGTCGTAGCTGTCGTCCATGCCGGCGCATTTCTTGAATTCCGGCCGCTGGATGAAATCGCTGACGTCCTCACCGTGATAGGCGAAGGAAAGCTTGCTCGACAGGTATGAGATCGCCTTGACGTAGTAGGTCTGCAGGCGGTCGTAGGCGTCGACATTGTAGGTGTGCTCGCCGACGATGGCGCCGACAATATGCATGGGATCTATGCCGTAGGCCGCCGCCACCTTCCTGATCTTGCCGCGCAGCTCGGCGTCGTTCTGCAACAGCGCGTAGACCTTGCGGTACTTGGCCTGGAAGGTGGTGTTGGTGGCTTGGGTGCGCCGGCTGGAGGCGCCCGGAATATCCGGCTGCACGCTGTTGCGGTTGCCCGGCGGCACCATTGTCGCGGCATCGGCGGTTGCCACCGCCGTCGCCAAGGCCATGCCGAGAAAAAGCAGGATAAGTTTCTTCATACGCCGCCGCTTTCGAATGCGCGGCAAACTAGGTAAAGCGCGTGGCAGAGTCGAGAGAAGGCTTCGAGCCACCCACCAGAATGGTGGCCAGATGCTTCCATTTGGCCACACTTCGCATTGGAAGGCGTTTCAGGCCGGCCTGAACCCGGCTCTAAATCGGGCATTGGCGAGGGGGCGTTTCGGGGCGAGCTTGAGCCCCGAAACCAAGACAGGCTTAAAGGATGAACCGCGACAGGTCGGTGTTGCGCGACAAGTCGCCGACATGCTTCTCGACATAGGCGGCGTCGATGGTGACGGCCGTGCCGTTGCGGTCCGGGGCGTCGTAGGAGATCTCGTCCAGCACGCGCTCCATCACCGTCTGCAGGCGCCGCGCGCCGATGTTCTCGACGCTGGCGTTGAGGTCGACGGCGATGCCGGCGAGCGAATCGATGGCGTCGTCGGTGAAGGTCAGCTCGACGCCTTCGGTCTTCATCAGCGCGATATACTGCTTGATGAGGCTTGCCTCCGTCTCGGTGAGGATGCGGATGAAATCCGCCTTCTCCAGCGCGCGCAGCTCGACACGGATCGGCAGGCGGCCCTGCAGCTCGGGCAGCAGGTCGGACGGCTTGGAGACGTGGAAGGCGCCCGAAGCGATGAACAATATATGGTCGGTCTTGATCGGCCCGTATTTGGTCGCGACCGTGGTGCCTTCGACCAGCGGCAGCAGGTCGCGCTGCACGCCTTCGCGCGACGGGCCGCCCGAAATGTCGCTCCTGGCCGCGATCTTGTCGATCTCGTCGAGGAAGACGATGCCGTCGTTTTCGGCCGATTCCAGCGCTCTGCGCACCACCTCGTCCTGATCGAGCAGCTTGTCGGACTCGTCATTGACCAGCAGCGCGTAGGAATCGCGCACCGTGGTCTTGCGGGTCTTGGTCTTGCGGCCGCCCATCGCCTTCGACAGCATGTCGTTGATGTTGAGCACGCCGACATTGGCGCCGGGCATGCCGGGAATCTCGAAGCCGGGCATGCCGCCGGTGCCGGTGTCGGCGACCTCGATCTCGATCTCCTTGTCGTCAAGCTCGCCGTCGCGCAGCTTCTTGCGGAACGAATCGCGGGTCGCCGGGCTCGCCGTCTTGCCGACGAGGGCTTCCAGCACGCGTTCCTCGGCATTGACCTGGGCGCGCGCATTGACATCGCCGCGCATCTTTTCGCGCGCCAGGCCGATGGCAACCTCGACGAGGTCGCGCACGATCTGTTCGACATCGCGGCCGACATAGCCGACCTCGGTGAATTTGGTCGCCTCGACCTTGACGAAGGGCGCGCCGGCAAGCCGCGCCAGGCGGCGCGAGATCTCGGTCTTGCCGACGCCGGTCGGACCGATCATCAGGATGTTCTTCGGCATCACCTCTTCGCGCATCTGGCCTTCCAGTTGCTGGCGGCGCCAGCGGTTGCGCAAGGCGATCGCCACGGCGCGCTTGGCGTCCTTCTGGCCGATGATGAAGCGGTCGAGTTCCGAAACGATTTCACGGGGAGAAAAGGTGCTCATAAGACTCAAATTCCACTTTGCCACTGTTTGATGGACTCGAACGGATGCAGCAGCATGATCACGTTGAGCGTCAGATTGTCCCGGATGATGTAGCCCGTGCCGAGCTCGAAGATGAGCGCCAGGGCCACGATCACCCATATAGGTAGCTTTCGCGCCATCACAAATCCCAGCGCCATGAACAGCGTGTCGGACACCGAGTTGATGATGGAGTCGCCGTAATAGTTGAGCGAGATCGTGCCGGCGCGGTAGCGGTCGATGATGAGAGGGCTGTTTTCCAGAAGCTCCCAGCCGCCCTCGATCAGGACCGCGAAAGCGAGCCTCAGCCCGACCGGCGAGCGTGGAAACAGGAACGTCGCCAGCGCGTAGAGCAGGAAGCCGTGGATGATGTGCGAGAAGGTGTACCAGTCGGCGATGTGCTGGGAATTCTCCGAGCTGTTGACCACGCCGTGCCAGAGCTTGACGTAGCCGCAGGTGCAGATCGGCGGATGACCCATGCCGTACAAGGCGCCCGCCTGGAAGATGACCAGGGCAAGCACGAGCAGCAGGCCCATTCGCCAGCTGTCCTCATAGGCCGATAGCGTCTTATTCCCTTCGGATGCGGTCATTCGGTCAGTCCCCCAAAATTTCGTCGTCTTCGGCCGCATCGACAGCCATCAGCACGACGTCCCCATATTGCGAATGCCTGCGGCCGATCGGCCTGAAGCCCGCCTTCTCATAGGCGCGGATGGCGCGGCCATTGTCGGGATGCGGATCGATGATGACGCGCGGCGCGCCTTCCTCGAAAAGCTCCTCGACGAACTGGCGCACGATGGCCGAGCCATGGCCGATGCCGACCAGCTCCGGCGGACCGATCGACAGATCGATGCCAACCGTGCCGAAGGGCTGATCGGCATAGGGATGATCGTCCTCCATATGCGGGTCATAGCTCTGCAGATAGGCGATCGGCCTGCCGTCGAGCTCGACGATGAGCGGTTCCACCGAGACCGAATCGATATGCTCGCGGATCTCGGCGATTTCCTTGGTCGGATCGTCCCACCATGCGGCAACATGCGGCTCGCGCAGCCAACTGGCGATCATCGGCAGGTCTTTTTCCGTGACCGGCCGAAAATCATATGTGTCTGCTGGTTCGACCATGATCCTGTCCGAAAACCGGCGGCCACTTTCGGGATCATGGTCGTCAGGCGGCATCGAGCGTTTCGACAACAAAATTGTTGTTGGTGTAGACGCAGATGTCGGCCGCGATCTGCATCGCCTTGCGGGCGATCGCCTCGGCATCCTTGTCGGTGTCGATCAGCGCGCGGGCAGCCGCCAGCGCATAGTTGCCGCCGGAACCGATGGCCATGACGCCATGCTCGGGCTCCAGCACGTCGCCATTGCCGGTCAGCGCCAGCGAGACCGACTTGTCGGCGACCAGCATCATGGCTTCCAGGCGGCGCAGATAGCGGTCGGTGCGCCAGTCCTTGGCGAGCTCGACGCAGGCGCGCGTCAGCTGGTCGGGATATTGCTCGAGCTTGGCCTCGAGCCGCTCGAGCAAGGTGAAGGCATCGGCGGTGGCGCCGGCGAAGCCGGCAATGACGCTGCCGCCCTTGCCGATGCGGCGCACCTTGCGGGCGTTGCCCTTCATGATCGTCTGGCCGAGGCTGACCTGGCCGTCGCCGGCGATCACGACCTTATTGCCCTTGCGCACGCTGATGATGGTCGTGGCGTGCATGGTGAGTTCGTTCGACATTTGAGCTCCGATGCGCGCTATCCCTTGAAAAGGCGATTGGCGCGGTACGAGTGAGTTTGATCGGCCATATGTATGCACAAGGCCAACGATTGCAAACCGCCCCTCGCCCGAGCGCCGATAGCGGCCGGAATGGCAACTGGCAATCGCCGGATCATGCTGATAGAAGGCTTTCGTTTTCAAGCCCTGGCGCCTCCGAACAGGGCAACAAGGACAGAGCGATGACGCGTTCGGCCGAACTCAGCCGCAAGACCAAGGAAACCGAGATTTCGGTCTCCGTCCATGTCGACGGCAAGGGAAAATCCGACATTTCGACCGGTGTCGGCTTCTTCGACCATATGCTCGACCAGTTGTCGCGGCATTCGCTGATCGACATGACGATCAAGGCCAAGGGCGACCTGCATATCGACGACCACCACACCGTCGAGGACACCGGGATCGCGATCGGCCAGGCGTTGAGCAAGGCGCTGGGCGAGCGGCGCGGCATCATGCGCTACGCCTCGATCGACCTCGCCATGGACGAGACGCTGACCAGGGCGGCGATCGACGTCTCCGGCCGGCCTTTCCTGGTCTGGAATGTCGCCTTCTCGTCGCCGAAGATCGGCACGTTCGACACCGAACTGGTGCGCGAGTTCTTCCAGGCGCTGGCGCAGAATGCCGGCATCACGCTGCATGTGACCAACCATTACGGCGCCAACAACCATCACATCGCCGAAACCTGCTTCAAGGCGGTGGCGCGGGCGCTGCGCGCGGCGCTGGAGCGCGATCCGCGCCAGCCCGACGCGGTGCCTTCCACCAAGGGATCCCTGAAAGGATAGCCCTATGGCGATCTATGTGGTGATGCAGCCGCCGGCTGGCGGCAACAAAGCCGAGGACGCGATCTTCGTGCGCGACAGTTTCACCTGGCTGGGCTTCCTGGCCGCGCCGCTCTGGCTCGCCTGGCACCAGCTGTGGATCGAGGCGGCCCTGACCTTCATCGTCATGGCGCTCCTGTCGGTGCTCGGCGAGAGGCTCGGGCTCGAAGCGGCCGGATCGCTGCTGTCGCTGCTGGTCTCGCTCTATGTCGGGTTCGAAGGCCGGGGCCTGCGCATCGCGGCACTTCGCCGGCGCGGCTGGCGGGAATGGGGCGTGGTCGAGGCCGGCAATCTCGGCGATGCCGAGACGCGCCATGCGCTGGAAACCGCCGGCGATGTCGAGGAGGCGGCGCCAATGCCGCGCATCGTGCCGGATGCGTCGCTGGCCCGTCCGCCACAGACAGGCATGGCGCTGGGACTGACCCATACGCCCGGAAGGCCCTGACATGCGGGTAGCCATCATCGACTACGGCTCGGGCAATCTGCGCTCGGCCACCAAGGCCTTCGAGCGTGCCGCGCATGAGGCGGGCCTTGCGGCGACGATCGAGCTGACGGCCGACGCCGAGCGGGTGCGTTCCGCGGACCGCATCGTGTTGCCGGGTGTCGGCGCCTATGCCGACTGCGCCGCCGGCCTGCACGCGGTGGCGGGTATGTGGGAGGCGGTGGAGGAAGCGGCAATCGCCAAGGGGCGGCCTTTCCTCGGCATCTGCGTCGGCATGCAGCTGATGTCGGAACGCGGCCTCGAAAAGACCGTCACCAAGGGCCTCGGCTGGGTCGCCGGCGACGTCAAGGAGATCACGCCGTCCGATCCGGCGCTAAAGATCCCGCAGATCGGCTGGAACACGATCGAGCTTACCCGCCCGCATCCGCTGTTTTCCGGCATCGAGACCGGCGCGAAGGGATTGCACGCCTATTTCGTCCATTCCTATTATCTGGACGCGACGAACGCGGGCGAGGTGCTCGCGGTGGCCGACTATGGCGGCGCGGTGACGGCAGCGGTTGCGCGCGACAATATCGCCGGCACGCAGTTTCATCCTGAAAAGAGCCAGGCGCTCGGCCTGGCCTTGATCACCAATTTCTTGAAGTGGAGGCCCTGAAAATGAGCAAGAAGGGCTATTGGATGGCGATGATCGATGTCCGCGATCCGGACGTCTACAAGCAGTATATCGAAGCGAATGCCGTCGCCTTCGCGAAATACGGCGCGAAGTTCCCGGTCCGGGCCGGCCGCTACGAGAGCCCGGAAGGAGCGACCGGCAACCGTCACGTGCTGGTCGAGTTCGACACCTACGACAAGGCGATCGAATGCTATCACTCGCCTGAATATCAGCATGCCTCGAAGTTCCGGCTCGCCGCCTCGACCGGCCATTTCGTCATCGTCGAGGGCGCCTGACCCATGATCCTGTTTCCGGCGATCGACCTCAAGGACGGCAAGTGCGTGCGCCTGAAGCACGGCGACATGGCCACCGCCACCATCTACAACGACGATCCCGCCGCGCAGGCGAAGGCCTTCGAGGACCAGGGTTTCGAGTGGCTGCATGTCGTTGACCTCAACGGCGCCTTCAAGGGCCAGAGTGTCAACTCAGCGGCGGTCGGCGCCATCCTGAAGGCGACGAAGAATCCGGTGCAGCTCGGCGGCGGCATCCGCACCTTGCCGCAGATCGAGGATTGGCTGGACCGCGGCCTGACGCGCGTTATCCTCGGCACGGTGGCGGTGCGCGAACCCGAACTGGTCAAGCAAGCCTGCAAGGTTTTTCCCGGAAAAATAGCGGTCGGCATCGACGCCAAGGGCGGCAAGGTCGCCGTCGAGGGCTGGGCCGAGGCCTCCGAGCTCGGCGTCATCGAGCTGGCGAAGAAGTTCGAGGGCGCAGGTGTGGCCGCCATCATCTACACCGACATCGATCGGGACGGCGTGCTGACCGGCATCAACTGGGATTCGACCATCGACCTCGCCGAGGCGGTGTCCATTCCGGTGATCGCGTCCGGCGGCCTCGCCTCGATCGCCGACATCGTGCGCATGACCATGCCCGACGCGCACAAACTCGAAGGCGCGATCTCCGGCCGCGCCCTATATGACGGACGTATCGACCCGGCCGAAGCGCTGGCGATCCTGCGCGGCGAGCGGGCGGAGGCAAGAGCGTGAACATTTCCATCATCCTGGCATCCTATGACAGCGGCCATTTCCACGGCGGCTGCGGCCAGGGCCCGGACGCGCTGATCTCGGGCGGGCTGGCCGAGGCGCTGAAGCTCGCCGGCCACGACGTCGAGGTGCATGACATCGGCAAGGTGGTCGAGGACGAAGAAGAGCGCGAGATCAGCACCGGATTCGCCGTCTGCAATGCCGTTTCGGGCCAGGTCCGCATCGCGATGGACAAGAAGCGGTTTCCGATCGTGCTGGCGGGCAACTGCCTGACCGCCGCGGGCGCCGTGGCCGGTGCCGGCGCTGACGCCATTATCTGGGCCGACCAGCATGGCGACCTCAACACGCCTGAGACCTCCACCACCGGCTTCCTCGACGGCATGGCGCTGGCTGTCGCACTCGGCCTGTGCTGGCGGCCGATGGCCAACCAGATTCCCGGCTTCAAGCCGGTCGATCCGTCGCGTTGTGTTTTGGTCAATGCGCGCGACCTCGACGAGGCCGAGAAGGAGCTGCTGAAAACGCTGCCCGTCATCCGGACCGAGTGCCCGGACTGGAAGGCTGCTGCGCAAAGGCTGAAGGCCGATGGCGCAAACCAGGTGCACATGCATGTCGACCTCGACGTGCACGATCCCGAGAAGCTGCAGGCCAACCGCTACACCACGCCCGGCGGTCCGGCGCCCGAACAGGTGCGCACCGCGATGTGCGGTCTCGCCGGTCCGCTCGCCATCGCCGGGCTGACCATTTCCGCCTATGATCCGGCCTTCGACCCCAAGGGCGACGTGCCGCCGCTGGTCGGCGAGCTGGTGGTCGACCTGCTCTCGACCCTGGAAGGCAAGTGATGCTCAAGGCCCGCGTCATCCCCTGCCTCGACGTCAAGAACGGCCGCGTGGTCAAGGGTGTCAATTTCGTCGACCTGATCGATGCCGGCGACCCGGTCGAAGCCGCCAAGGCTTATGATGCGGCTGGCGCCGACGAGCTCTGCTTCCTCGACATCACCGCATCGTCCGACAATCGCGAGACGATCTTCGACGTGGTCGCCAGGACGGCCGAGCAGTGCTTCATGCCGCTCACCGTCGGCGGCGGCGTGCGGCAGGTCGCCGACATCCGCAAGCTGCTGCTGGCCGGCGCCGACAAGGTATCGATCAACACTGCGGCGGTGAAGAACCCGGATTTCGTCGCGGAAGCCGCCGACAAGTTCGGCAACCAGTGCATCGTCGTGGCGATCGACGCCAAGAAGGTGTCTGCGGCCGGCGAAGCCGATCGCTGGGAGATTTTCACTCATGGCGGACGCGAGAAGACCGGCATCGACGCGGTCGAATTCGCCAAGACGATGGTCGATCGCGGCGCCGGCGAGATCCTTTTGACCTCGATGGACCGCGACGGCACCAAGGCCGGCTACGACATTGCGCTCACCCGCGCGATTGCCGACGCAGTGCGCGCGCCGGTGATCGCTTCCGGCGGCGTCGGAACGCTCGATCACCTGGTCGAAGGCATCCGCGACGGCCATGCCGGTGCGGTGCTTGCCGCCTCGATCTTCCACTTCGGTACCTTCACGATCGCCGAGGCCAAGGCGCACATGGCCAGAGCCGGCCTGCCGATGCGGCTGGACTCGTCGGCATATCGGACTTAAACCACTGCTATGGCTCAATTTTCGCTCGCCGAGCTGGAAACGATCATCCATCAGCGCGCCCATTCCGGCGACGCTGACTCATGGACGGCGAAGCTGTTCGCCAAAGGCATGGACAAGGCGGCGCAGAAGCTCGGCGAGGAAGCGGTCGAGACCGTGATCGCCGCCATCCGCGGCGACAGGCAGGCCCTCGTTTCGGAAAGCGCCGATCTTATATATCATTGGCTGGTCGTCCTTAGCATAGCGGGCATTCCGCTTGACGACGTGCTGAAGGAGCTCGAGAGCCGAACCGGCCGCTCGGGCATCGCCGAAAAGGCGTCCCGTCCCCGCGGTTGATGGCCCGGGGCTGACGGCGAGGAGGGTAGGAAACCCGATGGACCAGCTTGCTCCGACCGAGAAGTATTCCCCCTATCGATTCTTCTCCGCCGAGCAATGGTCGCAGTTCCGTGCCGACACGCCGCTGACGCTGACCGGGGAAGAGATCGACCGGCTGCGCTCGCTCAACGACCCGGTCGACCTGGAAGAGGTCAAGCGCATCTACCTTTCGTTGTCCCGCCTGCTTTCGGCGCATGTCGAGGCAAGCCAGCTTTTGTTCAGGCAGCGCCAAGCCTTCTTCAAGGCGCAGGATGTCGTCAAGACCCCTTTCATCATCGGCATCGCCGGCTCGGTCGCGGTCGGCAAGTCGACCACGGCGCGCGTGCTGAAGCAGCTTCTGGCGCGCTGGCCGTCGAGCCCGAAGGTGGACCTCATCACCACCGACGGCTTCCTGTTGCCCAACGAGATCCTGCGCCGCGAGAACCTCATGGAGCGCAAGGGGTTCCCCGAGAGCTACGACGTCGGCGCGTTGCTCAGGTTCCTGTCCGGCATCAAGTCGGCGCAAAACAGCGTCATCGCGCCGGTCTATTCGCACCTGACCTACGACGTGATCCCCGGCGAGTTCGTCACCATCGACCGTCCGGACATATTGATCTTCGAAGGCATCAACGTCCTGCAGCCGGGCAAGCTGCCGAAGGACGGCAAGATCGTGCCGTTCCTGTCCGACTTCTTCGACTTCGCCATCTATATCGATGCTGACGAGAAGCTGATCCATCAATGGTACATCCAGCGCTTCATGCGGCTGCGCGAAACCGCCTTCCGCAATCCGGACTCCTTCTTCCACCGCTATTCGCAGCTCTCCGAGGATGCCGCGCGGGCCATCGCCGAAGGGCTCTGGGCCAACATCAACCTGAAGAACCTGCGCGAGAACATCCTGCCGACCAGGGCGCGGGCCGATCTCATCCTGCGCAAGGGCGCCAACCACCTGATCGAGGAAGTGGCGTTAAGGAAATTGTGACCCCCTTAACGGCGCCTTAGGCAATCCCGACTAGCTTTGCGAGCCAAACTCCAGCGGGTGTCGGGAGGCAACCGGTGATCAATGCGGGCAATGCCGCCGGCCGCAAGGCCCGGTCTATTCACTGGTCATTCCGATCTTCAACGAGGAGGCGGTGCTGCCGCTGCTCGTGCGGCGGGATGAGCCTAACTCGACAAGCTCGACGCCAGCGCCGGAGCAGTGTTTTCCTATTGCGGGCATCGCTGCGTGACGTTCATGCCTGACAGTGCGCTTGGCGTCGAAATCTTCCGCTTCGCCTGTGCAACCGGTGCCGGATTCCTTCTCTCCGTTGGGCTGGCCGCAATTCTCACCGATCTTGCTGGATGCCCGTCGTCGGCGCCGGTGGCGCTTGCTTCCATTCTAGTGCCGGTTCTGAACTTCGCAGTCTTACGCAAGTTTGTCTTCGACGCTCCCATGGGCGCCAACGGCCCCCTCTGCCCCGAAGGAGAGAGCCGATGACCGCCGTCCTCGACAGACCGACAGCAGACGCGCCGATCGGCGAAGCGCGCAACACGTGGGCATGGACCTTGATTCTTTGCCTGCTGGTGCTGGCAGCCGCCGTTCCCTGGCAGATGCGATGGGGCGTCATACCCGACACGAGCTGGGTGATCACCATGTGCGAGCGGATGCTTGCCGGATCAAGGCTCTATGTCGACATTTTCGAAGTCAATCCGCCTTTCACGCCATGGATGTTCATGCCGGCCGTGGCGCTCGCGCACAAGGTCGGCATGTCGCCGGAAATCGCGGTTCATGTCTACGCCTATGCGATCTGCCTGGCAGGATTGGGCCTTGCCGCATGGATCGCCAGGCGGGCGGGTTTTGTCGAGAACCGCACCCTGTTTTCGCTGCTGCCTCTGTTTCTGGCGCTGCTGGTCATCTTCCCCGGCAATGCCTTCAGTGAGCGGGAGCATTTGGGGATCGCGCTGTTTTTGCCGTTGCTCATGCTGACGGCCTGGCGCGCGGCGCCAATCGACGGTCGAGTACCCAGCCTGCCGGTGGCCCTCCTTGCCGGATTGAGCGGCAGCATCCTGGTGCTGGTGAAGCCCTATTACGCGTTGGCCGTGCTCGTTCCGGCGCTTTACGCGGCCTGGAGCAGCCGGTCGATCCGGACGCTTTTCGCCGTCGAGTACTGGGTGATCGGACTGCTCTGCGTCGCCTATCTCGTTGCCGTGCAGCATTTCTATCCGGAATTCCTGAGTGTCATCTACCCGACGCTGGCCGACACCTATATGCGGATGCAGAAGATGCTGGCGCTGCTGACGACCTATGTGCCGATCTATGTGGTCGCGCTCCTGGCACTGCGCTTTCTTCGCCCGGGACTGCCTTTGTCGCCGCTGGTCACCGTGTTCACGCTTGCTTCTCTAGCCGCGACCGTGCCGCTGATCTACCAGGCCAAGGGCTGGTCCTATCACGCATTTCCGGCCTTCAGCCTGATTCTGGCGGCCCTCCTGCTGAGGATGGCGCAAACTGCCCCCGCAACATACAAGTCGCCGGGCACGGCAATGGAACTGGGACGCAAGGTGCTGCTGGCTGTCATCATTGCCGCCGCCGCCATCCCGTTCATGCAAACGCAGAAGCTCAGTGCCGAGTTTGTCGCCAAGATCGAGGCCGCGACGCATCAGCCGACCATCGCGCTTGTCGGCGCCGATATCTCGGGGGGCCATCCGCTTACCCGCACGCTCGGCGGCACGTGGATTTCCCGCGATTGCAGCGACTGGCTGGGTGAATCGGCGCTTCATCTTTCGGGCATCGCAACCCGGGAGGGCGACAAAGAGGCGGTATCCCACTACCGGCGGATCGTCGACCGCTACATCGAGGGCAAGCTCGCCGAACTCGAAGCCCGACAGCCCGCCGTGATAATCATCGAGAAAAAGGACAGGGATTGGAATGCGGAGCTTGCCCGGTGGCGGGACTACGTCAACTTCATGCGAGGCTACCAGCAGATTGCCGAGAATGACGAACTTCAGGTGCTGCTGCGCGATCCAGGAACTGCCCAGGCAGAGTGATCCGTAGTCGCCCTTTCGGGACAGGTCGCGAGGATCAAGTGTGAGTGGGTAGGCTCGGCAATTTCGCTGTGGCGACGCGGGCACGGGCTGACCTCATCCTGCGCAAGCACGCCAACCATCTGGTCGAAGAGGTGGCGCTGCGGAGGCTTTGGAGCGCGTCGCTGAAACGGATTTTGATGCATGTCGTTGTCGCAGAACCGCTGCACACTTCTGGGCGACATGCATTAGGAACCGATCGACGCTCGTCGAGGACGTCCTGGCTCCCGGTTAAAGCGCGCTTAACTGCCGATCCGTTAGAAACTGAGCCACAAACGCTGTGTTGCTATTGAGGCTCCCGGCATGGATGCGCCATTGGTTGCTTCGGACGAGCAGGCTGATCTGCGGCCCCGTCAGGCCGGAACTGCATTTCGTCTTGGCCTGCCGGCTGCAGCAACATTGTTCATCGCCCTCTATGCGATCGTCGTCTCGCGCGTCTTGCCGGGCAATGTCGACGTATCGTGGCTGCTGACCGTCGGCGACCGCGTGCTGAGCGGCGAACGCCTCTATGTCGACGTAGCCGAGGCCAATCCGCCCTTTTCCACATGGCTCTATTTGCCATTCCTGATTCTTGAGCGGTTGACCGGGCTTTCTGCGGAGCTCTGGGTGGGGCTCGGCATGGCAGTGCTGGCAGTCGGTTCGGTCTGGCTTTCAGCTCGAATTCTTGTACGTGCCGACCAAACGCTGGCGCGATTCGTCTGGACAGTTCCGGTCCTGGTGTTTCTTCTGCTTAGCCTGTCCCCGGCGGATTTCGGCCAGCGCGAACAAATCGCAGTCATCTGCCTTTTGCCTTGGCTGGCGCTGCTTGCGGCACGCGACCGGACAGCGGATTTCCGCGCCGGCAGCACGGCCGAGCGGCTCGCCGCCGGGCTTGGCGCCGCGATTTTCGTCATGATCAAACCGCCTTTCAGCGTGCTGGCGCTGGCTGTCCCGGTGCTGGTCCTTGCCGCGCAGCGACGCTCGGCGCGGCCTCTGCTGACGACCGAGAATGTCTTCGGCGCTGCTTTGACCGTCGCCTATCTGGTCGTGCTTGTGGTTTTCATGCAGCCGTTCTTCACCGATGTCCTGCCTTTGCTGCGCGAGGTCTATTTGCCGATGCGCTTGCCGGCCGTCGACGTGTTGATGCTCTTGCCGGTGAAGATTTCCGTGGCCATGGCCGGGGCAACGTTGGCCATGGCCTACCCTGACCGGCCCCATCGCGATGCGAAGATCCTGCTGCTGGCGGGTATTGGCTATGTCCCTGCCTTTGTCGTCATGGGCAAAGGCTGGACCTATCAGGCGATCCCGTTCCTGATGCTAGGCATGTTGGCGTTTGTGCTTCAGTTCATCCGGTTGCTGCCACAGCGCGACCTGCCTGCGCTGGCAAAGGCGGGTGTCGGGTTCGGTTTGCTTTTGCTCGTGACGACCGTCGCGCCACGGCAAGGCCTGGCATTCGTCCAATCGCGCGGCGATCTCGACGCGGCGACGGCCGCCATCAACCGGATCGCCGATCACCCGACCTTGATATCGATAGGCTCGGCGCTGCAGATCGGCAATCCGCTCGTCCGGATGGCCGGCGCTCGCATGGTTGGGCGTCACCCGTCCAGTTGGATGATCAATGATGCCCAGGTCTTGATCGAGTCCGGGCCGGATGCCGCGACCCGGCTCAGGCTCGAAGCCTTGCGGGCGGACTACACGCGGGCGATCGCCCGTGAGTTGGCGACCAAACGGCCCGATATCGTTGCCGATGACGGAACCGCAGGACCGGATGTACCCGTAAAGCTCCATCTGACGCAGCCGCACGCAGCGGCGCCGCTGCGTGACAGCCCTCTGATCGCAAAGGCGTTGCAAGACTATCGTCTGCTCTATCAGAACGCCGTGGTAACCCTGTTCATCCGCAGCGATATCGCCGAACGCAATTAGGGCGGCACTGGCCAGATCAATTGACGTTAAGGCATGTCTTTCCAAAGCAGTCCTTAAAGTCGCCAAGCCCATCGCTGCCCACGCATCCCGGAATTGCTTCAGGCTAGGGACGGTTCTCCCGAGGGTTCCGCCTTCCGGCCCCTCGTCCATATCGAATGCAGCATCCACGCGGCAAGAAACAGCGGGATCAGGACAGCGACGCAATATCCGCCCCAGGTGAAAAAATGCACGACGAAAGGCCCGAGCCAGCAAATCGCCAGGATCAGTCGAGGCGGCCTCGAAACCATCGTGGCGAGCATCGCGACCGCTACGGCCACACCGATCGTGTCGTAGGTGTAGCCGTAGGGCGTGGCAAGGATCGCAAGGACAGCGGTAAGCGCCACGCGTTGCTGGTGCGAGACTAGGCGCCCCGGCCACCAGAGCCAGATCGCCGCTGCAATGGAAGCGATGGTCGCGACCGCCTGCACGCCATAGGCGGAGGTCACGCCAAGGCCGACAGCCCTTGCCGTGAAGAACACCGTGATCGCGTTGTACTGATAGGGTTGCGGATAAGGCGCCTCCATGATCGCCGTCATCAAGGGACGGGTTTCGGTCAGGAACAGGCGCCAGACATCGAAGCCGAAGAACAGGCCGGTGGCGACGGCGATCGCGACGCTGGTCCCGACGGCCGCGAGAATGGCCCGCCAGTTGCCGCTGGCGAACAGGCAGAAAGGCACGAGAATGCCGAGATGCGGTTTGATCGTCAGCAATCCGAACAGTATCCCGGCCAGCAGCGGACGCTTGGGCGCCACGGCGAGGCCTCCGATCAAGAGCGCGGTGGTCAGCGCGCCGTTCTGGCCGAACACCGAGTTCCAGATCACGGCGGGACTGAGGACAATCGCCAGTTCCAGGGCCGCTCCGAGCTTCAGCGGCCGGATCGCCAGCCACAGACAGAGCACAGTCCCAACCGTCCAGACCAGGTAGGCAGGCAGGATCGGCAAGGTGGCAAGCGGAACACCGAGCAGGAGGATGTTCGGCGGATAGCTCCATTCCTGATTGGGAAGGTCGGGCGAGAACATGTCGCGCAGCGCCGCGCGGTAGGCGTCCACGTCGAAAAGAAGGGCGACGTGGCCCTCCATCGCCATGCGGGACCCAGCCCAAAGGTTGGTGAAATCCCAGTAAGGCAGCCGGTGCGACAGCGCGGAAAATCCCTTGCTGTTCAGGGTCCACAAACTGCTCAGGTAAAACTCGGTCATCCAAAGCGCGACGATCGATACCACCGTGACGATGGCCACGTCCAAGAGGCTTCGGGTTCTGATCCAGTCCGGCTGCATGGCGACCTCGATTTCGCAACCGACCTTTTAGTCGCAGTGTCCTTAAGATCGCGTTGCCCCGGCGCCTGGCATCCTCAGCCCGGTACCGTCACCCGCCGAAGCGTCAGATTGATGCGGCCGCCATTCTTCAAGAGGGCCGATGTCGCGGGATAGATGCGGTCGACGCCATGGAAGGCGAGGCGTCCCTCGCCGCCAAGCACGACGACGTCGCCGCTCTTCAGCCTGAACGACTTCGTGCCGTCTTCGCGCCTGTCCTGACCGACCCGGAACAGGCAGTCGTCGCCCAGCGAGACCGACACCACGGGCGCGGCGAAGTCCTGCTCGTCGCGGTCCTGATGCAGGCCCATTCTGGCGTCCGCCGCATAGAAGTTGACCAGGCATGCCTCGGGCGGATGCGGGTAGGCCGAGACCTCGCGCCACAGTTGCAGCAAGGCTTCCGGGATCGGCGGCCAGGGCTCGCCCGTCACCGGATGCGTGGGCTGGTAGCGATAGCCGCGCTCCTTGTCGGTGACCCAGCCAAGCGCGCCGCAATTGGTCATGCGCACGCTCATCTCCTTGCCGGTGCGCGGCATGGCCGGCACGTAGAGGGGTGCTGCCTGCACGACGCGCCTGATCTCCTCGACCAGCGCTTCCTGGGCCGGCCGGGCGATGTAGCCCGGCATATGGCGGACGCCTTTGGGAAGTACGAGCATGGGTCGATCCGTTTTATCCGCCCTGGAGCGTGATGCCGAAAAGCGTGAAGCGGCTTTCGGACGACATCATGCTCTATCTCTTTGATTTAGAGCCGGATGATTTCAGGTCGAACAGACCTGAAATCATCCGGCTCCAGCATGCTACCGGCAAAAGAAAACGGCGACCCGAAAGCCGCCGTTCGTTCAATCTTGGCGATGCCGCTCAGGCCTGGTCGATATCCGGTATGCGCAGCACCTGGCCGGGATAGATCTTGTCGGGATGCGTCAGCATCGGCTTGTTGGCCTCGAAGATGACGTTGTTCTTCGCGCCCTTCCCCTTGCCGTAATATTTCTCGGCGATCTTCCAGAGATTATCGCCCTTCTGGACGGTATAGAGCGTCGGTTCCTTGGCCGGCGCCGCCTTGCCGGCCTCGGGCGCGACCTTCAGCTCGTCCGCCTGCACTTTGGAGACGCCGAGCGTGTTGCCGACGGCGATCACCGCCTTTTCGAAGACCGACTGATCCTTGACCGTGCCCTTCAAAACCGCGGTGTCGCCCTGGACGGCAACCTCGACGCCGTCCGTGCCCAGCTTGTGGGAATCGAGCTCCTTCTTCAACGTATCCGCGTTTGGCGATGCCTCGTCGTCGCCGCCGATGCCGAGCTTCTTGCCGACGCCTTTGACGAAATCGAAAATACCCATGGCTGGTCTCCTCGCTGTTGCAGCAATCGGAACTTGCCATCTGCAACCCAGAATTGGAAGCAGCCGATTCAACCGTGCTTAATCGTTCTCGACACGGCCGCGCAGCTTTTTCACCGTCGATCGGCCCGCCTTGCTCTTGAGGCGGCGCTCCACGGCACCTTTGGACGGCCTGGTCTTCTTACGCGGCGGCGGTGGAGGCTCGGCCGCCTTGGCGATCAACGCCGTCAGCCGCGCCCGCGCATCGGCCCGGTTCTGCTCCTGGGTGCGGAAGCGGCCGGCCTCGATGACGATGACGCCGTCCTTGGTGGCGCGCTGGCCGGCAAGCTTGATGGCGCGCTCGCGCACCCGCTCGGACAGGCCGGAAGCGTTCGCCGCGTCGAAGCGCAGTTGCACGGCGGTGGCCACCTTGTTGACGTTCTGGCCGCCCGGACCGGACGAGCGGATGAAGTCCTCATGCAGGTCGCCCGCACGAATGACCGCTTCGCCGGAGATGATGATGTCGTCGTCGCTTGCCATGCACGCACTCATGACGCGATGACGGCAAAAAGAAAAGGCCCGGCGCGAGCCGGGCCCTGGAGGAAAGATATGAGAAGCGGCCGCTATTAAGCCGCTTCCTGCAAGCGCGGCGCGGCGCCGAGGATGGTGGCGTCGACGTGGCGTTCGAACTTCTCGAAATTGGTCGCGAACATGTTGACCAGCTTCGCGGCCTGGCGGTCGTAACCGGCCTTGTCCGCCCAGGTCGAGCGCGGGTCGAGAATGGCGCCGTCGACACCCGGGACGGCCACCGGCACTTCGAAGCCGAAATTGGCGTCGGTGCGGAACTCGGCCGCGTTCAGCGAACCGTCGAGCGCGGCGCCCAGCAAGGCGCGTGTCACCTTGATCGGCATGCGGCGGCCGGTGCCATAGGCGCCGCCGGTCCAGCCGGTGTTGACCAGCCAGCAGTCGACGCCGTGGCTGGCGATCAGCTCGCGCAGCAGATTGCCGTATTCGGACGGGTGGCGCGGCATGAACGGGGCGCCGAAGCAGGTCGAGAACGTCGCTTCCGGCTCGGTGACGCCCTTTTCCGTGCCGGCGACCTTGGCTGTATAGCCCGACAGGAAGTGGTACATCGCCTGCGCCGGCGTCAGCCTGGCGATCGGCGGCATGACGCCGAAGGCATCGGCGGTCAGCATGATGATGTTCTTCGGATGACCGGCGCGGCCGGTCTTCGAGGCATTGGGGATAAAGTCCAGCGGATAGGCGCAGCGCGTGTTCTCGGTCAGGCTGCCATCGTTGAAATCCGGAACGCGGCTGGCGTCGAGCATCACGTTCTCCAGCACCGTGCCGAAGCGCTGCGTGGTGGCGAATATCTCCGGCTCGGCCTCGGCCGACAGCCTGATCGTCTTGGCGTAGCAGCCGCCCTCGAAATTGAAGATGCCCTGCGGACCCCAGCCATGCTCGTCGTCGCCGATCAGCGTGCGCGACGGATCCGCGGAAAGGGTCGTCTTGCCGGTGCCGGACAGGCCGAAGAAGACGGCCGCGTCGCCGTCCGGACCTTCATTGGCGGAGCAGTGCATCGGCAAGACGCCCTTTGCCGGCAGCAGATAGTTCAGCATCGTGAATACCGACTTCTTCATCTCGCCGGCATAGGAGGTGCCGCCGATCAGCACGATCTTGCGGGTGAGATCGACCGCGATCACCGTCTCGGTGCGGGTGCCGTGACGGGCCGGATCGGCGCGGAAGGAGGGCAGGTCGATGATCGTCATCCGCGGCACGAAACGCTCGAGCTCCGCGGCTTCAGGGCGGATCAAAAGATTGCGGATGAACAGCGAATGCCAGGCGAATTCGGTGATGACCCGGGTCGGCAGCTTGAGATCGGCGTCGGCGCCGCCGACGAGGTCCTGCACGTAGAGGTCCTTGCCGGTTGCGTGAGCCTTGAAATCCGCGAGCAGCGCTTCGAACTGTGCTGGCGAGATCGCCTTGTTGTTGTCCCACCAGACTTGGCCGCCGGTCGCCTCGTCGCGGACGACGAATTTGTCCTTCGGCGAACGTCCGGTGTGCTGGCCGGTCTCGGCGACCAGCGCGCCCTGCGCGGTCAACCTCGCCTCGCCGCGCCGGATCGCTTCCTCGTAGAGTTTCGCCGCGCCAAAATTATAGCGTACCATGCCCGTTGTCTTCAGGCCGATCGCGTCGATGGCGCAGTCGGGGTTGCGTTTGCCGGCTTCCGACATCAAATTTCCTCTCTGGATTTGGCCGCATCTGACGGGTGGCTTCCCGGAGCCCACGCTGGGGCCGTCAGGTTCAGAACCAGAAAAAGCGAATGATATCAAATCATTAATCGATTTAAAAAATTTGAAAGTTGTTTAAATCGTTTATATGTGCAAAAAACGCAGAGGTTGCCCAAAGGATTGGCAGGCTTGGTGCGTCCAATCCCAATTAGGGTGCGATGTCGTGTGACGGCAGGCCGCTCGTGACTTCGGACAAGGCCCGTGCCACATTTTGTACCCAATTTGTCCTGCAAAAGCCCCTTCTCGACGACAGAAGGGACAGCTCATGAGGGAGCCGCTTGAAATGGCAACAATCGCGCTTGTCGACGACGACCGTAATATTCTGACCTCGGTGTCGATCGCGCTCGAATCCGAGGGCTATCGGGTGGAAACCTACACCGACGGCGCGTCGGCGCTGGAAGGCCTGGCGGCGCGGCCGCCGAACCTCGCCATCCTCGACATCAAGATGCCGCGCATGGACGGCATGGAGCTGCTTCGCCGCATGCGCCAGAAGTCGGACCTGCCGGTCATCTTCCTGACGTCGAAGGACGACGAGATCGACGAATTGTTCGGCCTCAAGATGGGCGCCGACGACTTCATCCGCAAACCCTTCTCGCAGCGCCTCCTTGTCGAGCGCGTGCGCGCCGTGCTGCGCCGGACCAGCGCCCGCGAGGCGGCGGCCAAGGCGCCGAGCCAGCAGGCCCGCTCGCTCGAACGCGGCCAGTTGGTGATGGACCAGGAGCGGCACACCTGCACCTGGAAGGGCGAGCCGGTGACGCTGACGGTGACCGAGTTCCTCATCCTGCATTCGCTGGCGCAGCGCCCCGGCGTGGTAAAAAGCCGTGATGCGCTGATGGATTCGGCCTATGATGAGCAGGTCTATGTCGACGACCGCACCATCGACAGCCACATCAAGCGGCTGCGCAAGAAGTTCAAGGCCGTCGACGACGACTTCGAGATGATCGAAACCCTTTACGGAGTCGGATACCGGTTCCGCGAAGCATGAGAATAGGCAGTAGGCAGTAGGGAATAGTCCGTAGTCAGTTTTGAATGATGCGAGCGGCCATTCGTGCATAGCCGCGGTCAGCCAATCATTGCTCCTACTGCCTACTGCCCACTCACTACCCACTAACTAAGCAGGGCCTGCTAGTCGATGGCAGTGGAAGTAGAGCGAGGCAGACGGGCGGGCGCGGCAAGGCGCCCGTCGCGGATCGTGCCCGCCTTCGTGTCGAAATTCACGGTGCCGATGCGCCGGTTTCTCGGCCATCACATCTTCTCCAGCCTGACCCGGCGCATCCTGTTCCTCAACCTGGCCGGCCTCGCTGTGCTGGTCACCGGCATCCTTTACCTGAACACCTTCCGCGACGGGCTGATCGACGCGCGCGTCGAAAGCCTGATGACGCAGGGCGAGATAATCGCCGGCGCGATCGCGGCCTCGGCGACCGTCGAGACCGATTCGATCAGCATCGATCCGGAAAAGCTGCTTGAGCTGCAGGCGGGCGAAAGCCTGGGGCCGGGGTCGGACCAGCTCGACAACCTCGATTTCCCGATCAATCCCGAGCGCGTGGCGCCGGTGCTGCGACGCTTGATCTCGCCGACGCGCACCCGCGCCCGCATCTATGACCGCGACGCCAACCTGCTGCTCGATTCGCGGCATCTTTATTCGCGCGGCCAGATCCTGCGCTACGACCTGCCGCCCGTCGACGACGAACAGCCCGGCGTCGTGGAGCAAGTCGAGAAATTCATCTTCGACTTCTTCCGCAACAAGGACCTGCCGGTCTACCACGAGCAGCCCGGCGGCAATGGCGCGGCCTTCCCCGAAGTGGTCAAGGCGCTGACCGGCAGCCCCTCGACCATCGTGCGGGTGAGCGAGCAGGGCGAGCAGATCGTCTCCGTCGCGGTGCCGATCCAGCGCTTCCGCGCCGTGCTCGGCGTGCTGATGCTGTCCACCGAAGGCGGCGACATCGACAAGATCGTCGCGGCCGAGCGCAAGGCGATCCTGCGCGTGTTCGGGGTGGCGGCGCTCGTCACCGCGATCCTGTCGATGCTGCTCGCCTCCACCATCGCCAATCCGCTGCGCCGGCTTTCCGCGGCCGCCGTCAGGGTGCGGCGCGGCGTCAAGAACCGCGAGGAAATCCCCGATTTTTCCGATCGCCAGGACGAGATCGGCAATTTGTCCATTGCCGTGCGCGACATGACGAATGCGCTGTACGCGAGAATCGAGGCGATCGAAAGTTTTGCGGCGGATGTCTCGCATGAATTGAAGAACCCGCTGACCTCGCTGCGCAGCGCGGTCGAGACGCTGCCTCTGGCGAAGAACGAGAACTCGCGTGGCCGGCTGATGGAAATCATCCAGCACGATGTGAGGCGGCTCGACCGGCTGATCACCGACATCTCGGACGCTTCGCGGCTCGATGCCGAGCTGGCGCGCGAGGATGCCGCAACCGTCGATCTGAAGAAATTCACCACCGATCTCATCGCGGTCTCGCGCGAGGCGACGCGCAACAAGAAGGCCGTCGAGATCGAGCTCAAGGTCGCCAAGCTGCCGGCCGGCGCCAAAGGCTATTTCGTTGTCGGCCATGACCTCAGGATCGGCCAGGTCATCACCAATCTGATCGAGAACGCGCGCTCCTTCGTGCCCGACGAGCATGGCCACATAGCGATCTCGTTGGCGCGCGCGGGCAAGTTCAACATCATCACCGTCGACGATAACGGCCCGGGCATCCGGGCGGAGAAGATCGATCGCATCTTCGAACGCTTCTACACCGACCGGCCGGCCGGCGAGGCATTCGGCCAGAACTCCGGCCTCGGGCTGTCGATCAGCCGCCAGATCGTCGAGGCGCATGGTGGCACGCTGACGGCCGAAAACATCCCCGGCACCAAGCCCGGCGAGATCAAGGGCGCGCGTTTCGTGGTGACGCTGCCGGCGGAAGGCTGACCGCCGAGCCGAACATGCCGGACGCCGCCGCAAAGCCCCGCAACATCCATGGCACGGCCATACTGGTCGGCGAGCGCGGCGTGCTGATCACCGGGCCGTCGGGCGCCGGCAAGACGACGCTGGCGCTGGCGCTAATCGATCATTGCCGCGCGCGGGGGCTTTTTGCCCGGCTGGTGGGCGACGACCAGTTGTTTGCCGTGGCCCATGGCGGCCGGCTGGTGTGCCGCGCGCCGGCGAGCATCGCCGGTCTCGCCGAGGTGCACGGCATCGGCCCGCGGCCGCTGGCCTTCGAACCGGCCGCCGTGATCGACCTCATGGTGCGGCTGGTCGAGGCGGCCGACATGGCGCGCCTGCAGGACGAAGCCGCGGAAACGATCGACGAATGCCGGCTGCCCCGTGTCGACGTCGCCCGGCAAAACGTCACCGCCGCGCTGCCCCTGCTGATGGCGCGGCTGTCGATCCAGCCTTTTTCATGATCCGCCCCGGGTTTTTTGCTGCGATGCGTCAAAATGGCCCGAGCTGCCGCAATTTTGGGCTTGTCAACCGGCCGTGCGTCGACAAGATAGCGCTCCCGCCGCCTGGAATGGCTGGCGAACATAAGATACGCCTGTGAAGAGGCGATGACGGGAGCCACCAGAGAATGATCGGACTCGTGCTCGTGACGCACGGTCAACTCGCTACCGAGTTCCGGCATGCCGTAGAGCATGTCGTCGGGCCGCAGGACAATTTCGAAACCGTGGCGATCGGCGCCGATGACGACATGGAGCAGCGCCGGGCCGACATCGTCGACGCCGTGGCGCGCGTCGACACCGGCGCCGGCGTCATCGTGCTCACCGACATGTTCGGCGGCACGCCCTCCAACCTCGCCATCTCGGTGATGGAATCGGGCCGCACCGAGGTGATCGCCGGCATGAACCTGCCGATGCTGATCAAGCTCTCCTCGATCCGCAAGGGCGACAACATGGCCGCCGCGCTCGACGAGGCGCAGGCGGCGGGCCGCAAATACATCAACGTCGCCAGCCAGCTCCTGAGCAGCAAATGAACGCACCGGCGCCGCGTACGGATGAGGTGGTGCGGGAGTTCCCGATCATCAATCAGCGCGGCCTGCATGCGCGCGCTTCGGCCAAGTTCGTCCAGGTCGCCAGCGGCTTCGACGCCACCATCCATGTCGAGAAGGACGGTGTGAAGGTCGGCGGCACCTCGATCATGGGCCTGATGATGCTGGCGGCAAGCCCGGGTTATTCGATCCGTGTCATCGCCAGCGGCCCGGAAGCCGTGCCGGCCATGGATGCGCTGGAGCAGCTGGTCGCCTCGCGTTTCGGCGAGGAAATCTGAAATTTTTGCTTTGGTACATGTCGTGATCCCAAAACCGCTGCACACTTTTGGGTGACATGATTTCTGCTTGTACATGTCGTGATCCCAAAACCGCTGCACACTTTTGGGCGACATGATTTCTGGTTGTGCATGTCGTGATCCCAAAACCGCTGCGCACTTTTGGGCGACATGCACCGCCCCGCAGAGACATGCGCGCATAAAGATTTCTTTATATCCCATTGTCGGGCGACGGCCGATCTGCTAGTCAGGCCGGCAACCGCGCCCTTCCACGCGCCTCCCGGCGCCGGCGCGTCTTTGAGAAAAAATCACACCGGAGCACTGCCATGACGGGTAGCAAGGACTATGTGGTCGCCGACATCTCGCTTGCCGGCTGGGGCCGCAAGGAGATCGAGATCGCCGAAACCGAAATGCCGGGCCTGATGGCCTGCCGCGAGGAGTTCGGCGCCAAGAGGCCGCTGAAGGGCGCGCGCATCACCGGCTCGCTGCACATGACCATCCAGACGGCGGTGCTGATCGAGACGCTGAAGGCGCTGGGCGCCGACATCCGCTGGGCCTCCTGCAACATCTTCTCGACCCAGGACCACGCGGCCGCGGCGATCGCCGAGGCCGGCATCCCGGTGTTCGCGGTCAAGGGCGAGTCGCTGGAGGACTACTGGGATTACACCGACAAGATCTTCCAGTGGGCCGATGGCGGCCTCTCCAACATGATCCTCGACGATGGCGGCGATGCCACCATGTACATTCTGGTCGGCGCGCGCGCCGAGGCCGGCGAGGATGTGCTGTCCAATCCGCAGAGCGAGGAGGAGGAATACTTCGTCGCGCAGATCAAGAAGCGCCTGAAGGCCTCGCCCGGTTTCTTCACCAAGCAGCGGGAAGCGATCCGCGGTGTCACCGAGGAGACCACCACCGGCGTCAACCGCCTCTACCAGCTGCAGAAGAAGGGCCTGCTGCCCTTCCCGGCGATCAACGTCAACGATTCCGTCACCAAGTCGAAATTCGACAACAAATACGGCTGCAAGGAATCGCTGGTCGACGGCATCCGCCGCGGCACCGACACGATGATGGCCGGCAAGGTCGCGGTGGTCTGCGGCTATGGCGACGTCGGCAAGGGCTCGTCGGCCTCGCTGCGCGGCGCCGGCGCCCGCGTCAAAGTCACCGAGGTCGACCCGATCTGCGCGCTGCAGGCGGCTATGGACGGCTATGAGGTGGTGACGCTGGAAGACGCGGCCCCCAACGCCGACATCGTCATCACCACCACCGGCAACAAGGACGTCGTCACGCTCGACCATATGCGGTCGATGAAGGACATGGTGATCGTCGGCAATATCGGCCACTTCGACAACGAGATCCAGGTGGCGTCGCTGCGCAACCTGAAATGGACCAACGTCAAGCCGCAGGTCGACCTGATCACCTTCCCGGACGGCAAGCGGATGATCCTTCTGTCCGAGGGACGCCTGCTCAACCTCGGCAACGCCACTGGTCATCCGAGCTTCGTCATGTCGGCCTCGTTCACGAACCAGGTGCTGGCGCAGATCGAGCTTTTCAGCAAGCACGGCCAGTACGAGAACCAGGTCTATGTGCTGCCCAAGCACCTCGACGAGAAGGTCGCGCGGCTGCATCTCGACAAGCTCGGCGCCAAGCTCACCGAGCTGTCCGGCGAACAGGCCGCCTATATCGGCGTGAAGCCGCAGGGCCCGTACAAGCCCGAACACTACCGCTATTAACCAAAACGAAATTATCTACCATATATTGAAGCCGGGTGGTTGACTTTCCATCCGGCTTTATTTTTTGCGCCAATGATTCTTCACGTCGATTCCGGCAAGCGTTATTGTTGTGATTCGCGGCTCGGGGACATGTTGGGCCGGGGACGCATTCAGGGCGGTCTTGCATTCAAGCGGCGAAGAGGACCAAGACATGCCGGGGGATTACCCGCCACGCGCGGGAAAGGCCGTTTCCGGCGGCCATGAGGATTCGAACGAGGCTGGCCCCGCCGTGAGCGGCGGCGGTTTTCGTGCCGGCTTGCGGCTGGCGTCGCTGCTTGCCACCTCGGCGCTTGCAGGCCCGCTGCTCGCCTTTGCCGCCCACGCCGAGACAGGCATCCCGGGAAAGGCCGCGGCGCCGGTCAGCACCGTCGAGGTCATGCAACTCGCCATGTTCGTCGGCGTCATGGGCGCCGCACTCGTCTCGGCCATCTTCCTGATCCGCGAGCGCGCACGCACCGCCTCGCAGAATCTACAGCTCAGGGCCCGCATCGCGGACGTCAACGCGGCGCTGCAGCGCTCCGAGGCGCTGCTCAACCTGCGCGACCAGCGCCTGGTGGTGTGGACCACGGACAACAAGAAACCCGAGCTCATCGGCAGCCTGCCGCTGGAAAGCGGCGCGCCCGACGACAGATCCGCTTTCCTGGCCTTCGGCCGCTGGCTGATGCCGCGCTCGGCGGCGGCGCTGGAGCACGCGGTTGCGGCGCTGCGCGAACAGGCTAGAGCCTTCGATCTCGTCATCGAAACGCAGGCCGGCGTGCCGCTGGAGGTGCATGGCCGCAAGAGCGCGGCGCATGTGCTGGTGCGCTTCGTCTCGCTGTCGGAGACGCTGCGCAACCAGGCCAGGCTGAAGATCGAGAACCAGCGGCTCAGCGCCGACTACGACACCATGGTCGGCCTGCTCGACGCGTTGAAGATGCCGGCGTGGCTGCGCGGCGCGGACGGGCGATTGCAATGGGTCAACCGCGCCTATGCCGAGGCGGTGGAGGCGGAAAGCACGGCCGCGGCCGTGCGCGACGCGAAGGAATTCCTCGGCGGCCAGGCGCGCGAGCAGATCGCCGAGCAGCACAAGTCGCGCCCGGTCTTCGAGCAGACGCTCTCCACCGTGATCGAGGGCGACCGCCGCATGTTCGCGGTCACCGATTTCGCCGGAGCCGACGGTTCGGCGGGACTTGCCTGCGACACCAGTGCCGCCGAGACGATCCGCGCCGAATATGAGCGGACCGTGCGCAGCCATGCCGACACGCTCGACCAGTTGAATACAGCGGTAGCGATCTTCGACACCGAGGAAAAGCTGCGCTTCTTCAACCAGGCCTTCCAGAAGCTGTGGGGTCTCGACTCGGGCTTCCTGCTCAGCGCTCCCTCCAACACGTTGCTGCTCGACAGGCTGCGCAGCGAAGGCAGGATCGCCGAGCAGCCCGAATGGCGGCGCTGGAAGGAAAACCTGCTCAGCGCCTATCGCGCCGTCGAATCGCAGGAGCATTGGTGGCATCTGCCGGACGGCAAGACGATCCGCGTCGTGGCGAACCCGCAGCCGAAGGGCGGCGTCACCTGGGTGTTCGAGAACCTGACCGAGAAGATGGATCTCGAAAGCCGTTACCAGACCGCCGTGCGGGTGCAGGGCGAGACGCTGGACAACCTCGCCGAAGGGGTGGTCGTGTTCGGTCCGGACGGCCGGCTGCGCCTGTCCAATCCGGCCTTCGTCGCGCTGTGGGGGCTGACTGTGGAAGCGGTCAAGCCGAAAGTCCATGTCTCGGCGATCCGCGACTTTTGCGACCAGCGCGCCGCGAACAGCCCGTGGGGCGGCTTCGTCGCCGCGGTCACCGGCTTCGACGACGAGCGCCGCGACCGCCGCGGCCAGATCGAGCTGGTCAACGGCACGGTGCTGAGCTACGCGGTGATCCACCTGCCCAACGGCCAGGTGATGATCACCTTCGTCGACGTCACCGACACCGTCAATGTCGAACGGGCGCTGAAGGACAGGAACGAGGCGCTGGAGAAATCCGACCAGCTGAAGAACGAATTCGTGCAGCACGTGTCCTATGAGCTGCGCTCGCCGTTGACCAACATCATCGGCTTCACCGAGCTTCTGTCGCTGCCCGCGACCGGGCCACTGACGCCGAAACAGCGCGAATATGTCGAGCATGTCGGCTCGTCGTCCTCGGTGCTGCTCACCATCGTCAACGATATCCTCGACCTGGCCACCGTCGATGCCGGCATCATGCAGCTCGACATCTCCGAAATGAACATCGACCGGACGATCGCCGCGGCCGCCGAACTGGTCGCCGACCGGCTGGACGAGCACCGGATCAAGCTCGAGATCGACGCGGCGGAGGCGCCGGCGAGCTTCCATGGCGACGAAATCCGCATCCGCCAGATTCTCTACAACCTGCTCAGCAACGCGGCGAACTACGCGCCGGAGGCAAGCACGATCCGGCTGACCTGCCGCCGCTTGGCCGACGGCGTCGAGTTCTCGGTGCATGACGACGGGCCGGGCATGCCGCCGGACGTGCTTGAATCGGTCTTCCGCCGCTTCGAGCCGCGCGCCAATGGCGGGCGTCGGCGCGGCGCGGGGCTTGGGCTCTCGATCGTCAAGAGCTTCGTCGAACTGCATGGCGGGACCGTGCGCATCGAGACCGGCCAGGACAGGGGCACGACCGTCATCTGCACCTTCCCGGACAAGCCTTCCGGAATCCCGGATACGCCGGCGGGCATCCGCGACGCGGCCGAGTAGCGCGGCCTATATGACAGGGATGGCGCTGGAGCGTTTTCTCGCCGACGAGGCGGCAACGGCAAGGCTTGGCGAGGACCTCGCCATGGCGTTGCGCGCGGGCGACGCGATCGCGCTGAAAGGCGATCTCGGCGCCGGCAAGTCGACGTTGGCCCGCGCGCTGATCCGGGCGCTCGCCGACGACGCCAATCTCGAAGTGCCGAGCCCGACCTTCACCCTGGTGCAGAGCTACGAGACGCGCGTTCCGGTGCATCATTTCGACCTCTATCGGCTGTCCGCTCCGGACGAGCTCGACGAGCTCGGCCTCGACGACGCGCTAAGCCAAGGCGCGGCGCTCATCGAATGGCCGGAACGGGCCGCAGACCGCTTGCCGGAAACGGCGCTGTGGGTCGATCTTGCCGAGCAGGGCGAAGGCCGGGTGGAGCGGCTTTCCGGGCAGGGACCAATCTATGACCGCGTGGCGCGATCGCTGGCGATGCGCGATTTCCTGGCCTCCGCCGGATGGGGCGAAGCCAGCCGCCGTCATTTCGTCGGCGACGCCTCCGCCCGCTCCTATGAGATCGTCGCGCTGCCCGGCCAAGCGCCGCGCGTGCTGATGAATTCGCCGCGCCTGGTGCTCGGGCCGCCGGTTCGCGGCGGCAAGCCCTATGCGGTGATCGCCCACACGGCGCAATCCGTCGCCGCCTTCGTCGCCATCGACCGGGCGCTCTATGCCGCCGGCGTCAGCGTGCCGGCGATCCACGCCCAGGATCTCGACCAGGGCTTTCTGCTCATCGAGCATCTCGGCTCGGAAGGTTTCCTCGGTCGCGACGGCCAGCCCATCGCCAAACGCTACGAGGCGGCGGCCGAGCTGCTGGCCATGATGCATGGCAAGACTTGGCCTACGCGCTTGGAAGCGGCGCCCGGCGTATTTCACGACGTGCCGCCTTTCGACCGGGAAGCCATGCTGATCGAGGCCGACCTTCTGGTCGACTGGTATGTGCCATGGATCACCGGCGAACCGGCAAACGACGCGTTGCGGGAAGGCTACCACAAGGTATGGAACGCACTTCTCGATCACCTGGCAGGCAGCGAATACACGCTGATGCTGCGCGACTTCCATTCGCCCAACATCATCTGGCGGGCCGAGCGCGCCGGCCTCGACCGGCTGGGCATCGTCGATGTGCAGGACGCGCTGATCGGGCCTGCCGCCTATGACGTCGCTTCCTTGGCCATGGATGCGCGCGTCACCGTCCCGCCCGAGATCGAGCGGCGCACCGTCGCGGCTTATGTCGCGGCGCGGCGCGCCGCCGGCGCTTTCGACGAGGCCGGCTTCGCCGAGGCCTATGCGATCATGGCCGCGCAGCGCAATTCGAAGATCCTCGGCATCTTCGTGCGGCTCGAAAAGCGCGACGGCAAGCCTTACTATCTGAAGCACCTGCCGCGCATTCGCGACTATCTGAGGCGGGCGCTGGCGCATCCGGCGCTGGCTGGCCTGAAGGATTTCTACATGGCCCACGGCCTGCTCGAGGAACGGGTCCCATGAAGCCGACGACGGCGATGGTGCTGGCGGCCGGGCTCGGCAAGCGCATGCGGCCGATTACCGATTCGATGCCGAAGCCGCTGGTGAAGATCGCTGGCAAGACCTTGCTCGACTGGGGGCTGGACAGTTTGGAAGCTGCCGGCGTCGCCAAGGCCGTCGTCAATGTCCACTACCTGCCCGAGCAGATCGTCGCCCATGTCGCCCATAGGCGCGCACCGAAGATCGTCATCTCCGACGAGCGCGAGGCGCTGCTGGAATCGGCTGGCGGCATCGTCAAGGCGCTGCCGCTTTTGGGCAGCGAGCCCTTCTACATCATCAACGCCGATACCTTCTGGATCGACAGCGGCCAACCCAGCCTCGAGCGCCTTGCCCTTGCATGGGACGCCGCCAGAATGGATATTCTGCTGATGCTTACCGATCTCGACTCAGCGACCGGGCATTGCGTCGGCACCGATTTCCTGATCGCGCATGACGGCGCGCTCAGGCGCTCAAAGGGTGATCCGACGGGCCTGATCTATGCAGGTGCTGCGATCATCCATCCGCGTATCTTCAAGGATGCTCCCACAGGCTCGCATTCGCTCAACATCTATTTCGACAAGGCGATCGCCGCCGGCCGCCTGTTCGGCATGAAGATGAACGGAAGCTGGATCACCGTCGGCACCCCGGGCGCCATTCCAGCCGCCGAGGCAGCCGTCGCCGGCGCGCTCGCATCCGCATCGGCCCGAAAATCGGCTCCGATTTTCGGAAAGCACGATGCGTAGAGTCTTCGGAAAGCACGATGCGTAGAGTCAAAGGGTTAGATCGTCCTTTGTGCGCCCAAACGGGCGCACGGCGATCTAATGCGGTATGAGCGGCGCGCGCCGCGTCCTTTCCATCCCGTCCGGAGCGCCGTTCCTGCCGACGCTGGCTGGAGCGTTGCTCGATGGACGCCTGATCCCCGGCTTCCGCTTCGACGGCGATCCGCTGGCGCTCGCCGACGCCACCATCTATGTGCCGACGCGCCGTGCGGCGCGTGCGCTGCGCGGCGCCTTCGTCGACATGCTTGTTGAATCGGGAGGGGGCAGACGCTCCGCCATCCTGCCGACGGTGCGCCCGCTCGGCGAATTCGACGAGGACGAGGCCGCCTTCGACGCCGAGGCGGCGCCGGCCATCGAGCTCGCGCCGCCGATCGCCGCGCAGGAGCGGCTGTTGTTGCTGGCGCCGCTCGTGCGCGCCTGGAAGGAAAGCCTGCCGGCGCATGTGAGAGAGCGGTTCAACGAGGAATTCGTCGTGCCGACCTCGGCCGCCGACGCCATCTGGCTGGCGCGCGACCTCGCCCGGCTGATGGACGAGATCGAGACCGAAGGCACGGACTGGGCGAAGCTCGCGACGCTGGTGACCGGCAACCTTGCCGGCTGGTGGCAGGTGACGCTGGATTTCCTCGGCATCGTCACCGACAACTGGCCGGAATTGCTGAGGGAGCGCTACCGTTCCAATCCGGCAGCGCATCGCAGCGCGCTGATCCGGCTTGAAGCGGCGCGGCTGAAGCGCAATCCGCCGGCCGGACCGGTGATCGCCGCCGGTTCGACCGGCTCGATTCCCGCCACCGCCGAACTGCTTGGCGTCATCGCCGGCCTGCCCAACGGCGCCGTCGTGCTGCCTGGGCTCGACCGCGAGCTGGACGACGCATCCTTCGCGGCGATCACGGCGCCCGGCGCGCGTCCGGCAACGCTCGGCCACCCGCAATACGGCCTCGCCAAGCTGATCGGAAGCATCGGCATTCCGCGCCGCGACGTCGAGGATATCGTCGCCGCGCCACCGCCGCTTGCGTTGCGCGCCGCCCTTGTCGGCGAGGCGCTGCGGCCGGCCGAAACCACCGAGTACTGGACCGAGACGCGGCCGCGCTTCGCGGCGCACGATGTCGAACAGACGCTTGCCGGCGTGACGCTGGTGGAAGCGGCGAACGAACGCGATGAGGCGGCGGCAATCGCCATCGCGTTGAAGCGCGCGGTGGAGATCCCAGGCAAGCGCGCGGCGCTCGTCACCGGCGACCGGGCGCTGGCGCGACGGGTTTCGGCCGAGCTTCTGCGTTTCGGCGTCGTTGCCGACGATTCCGGCGGTGCGCCGCTCGTCAACACGCCGGCCGCCAGCCTGCTCAGGCTCGCGCTGAGCGCAGCCTTCCGGCCCGGCGATCCGGTAAGCCTCCTGTCATTGCTCAAGCATCCGCTGCTTGGACTCGGTCTCGAACGCCGGAGCGTGCGCAAGGCGGCCGAACTCGTCGAGCTGGTGGCGCTGCGCGGCGGCACGGGGCGCCCCGATGTCGCCTCGCTCGGCGCGCTTTTCGAGACACGACTCGCGAAGCTGAGCGGCGACACCAGGCAGCCTTTCTGGTTTTCGCGCCTGACCGTGCGCGGTATCGAGCAGGCGCACGGCATGCTTAGCCGCCTTACCAAGGCGCTGCTGCCGCTCACCGCGATGCGGGATGAGAAGGACGCCGACATCGCGACGCTGACGCGCGCGAGCGTTGTCGCGCTGGAGGATCTGGGCCGCGCGGCTGATGGCGGTCTGGCGGAACTCTATGCCGGCGACGCCGGCGAAAAACTCGCCGAGCTGTTGCGCGGGCTGGTGGCGGCGTCCTCGCCCTTCACCTTCGCCGCTTCGGAATGGCCCGACGTGATGGAAGCGCTGATCGCGCCGGAGGCGGTGAAGCCGGCGCAAGGCACCGACCGCAACATCGCCATCTGGGGCGCGCTGGAAGCCCGATTGCAGAGCGTCGACACGCTGGTCATCGGCGGGCTCAATGAAGGTGTCTGGCCGCGCAAACCCGAGAGCGACCGCTTCATGTCGCGGCTGATGAAGACCGGCATCGACCTCGAACCGCCGGAACGGCGCATTGGCCTTGCCGCGCATGATTTCCAGATGGCGATGGGCGCGAGCGAAGTGGTGCTGACGCGTTCGGCACGTTCGGGCGACGCGCCGGCGGTGCCGTCGCGCTGGCTGCAGCGCATCCTGACCTTCATCGGCAAGGAGCCGGCGGCAGCACTTCGCGGGCGCGGCGACGCGCTGCTTGCCTGGGCGCGCGCGCTCGATGCCGGCGAGAAGAAGGATTTTGCCGCCCGCCCGCAGCCGAAGCCGCCGCTCAGCATGCGCCCGCAGCATTTCTCGGTCACCGAGATCGAGACGCTGCGCCGCGACCCCTACGCGGTCTACGCACGGCGCATCCTCGGCCTGATGCCGCTGGAGCCGCTTATCCGCGATCCGGGCGCCGCCGAACGCGGCACATTGTTCCACGAAATCCTGCATTTGTTTTCGCGCCGCGTCGAAGACCCCCGGGCACCAAACGCGCTGCAAAGCCTCATCGAAGCGGGTCGTGCCTGCTTTGCCGAGGCAAAGCTTCCGGCGGATATCGAGGCGATCTGGTGGCCGCGCTTCGAAAAGCTCGCCGAAAACATCATCGAATGGGAGCATGGCCGCGCCGATGCGGTGGCGAGGCGCTATGCCGAGGAACGCGCGCAGAAGACAGTGGTCGGCCGCACCGGCGTGACGCTTTCCGGCTATGCCGACCGCGTCGACCTGCTTGCCGGCGGCATGGCCGACATCCTCGACTACAAGACAGGCTCCTCACCCTCGAAAGCGCAGGCGCACACGCTGCTGTCGCCGCAGCTTGCGTTGGAGGGCGCGCTGCTGAGGCGCGGCGCCTTCAAGGAGCTTGGCATTCGCGAGCCCTCGCAACTCGCCTTCGTGCGGCTGAAACCGAATGGCGAGGTGTTCGAGGAATCGATCCTCGAATACAACCGCAAGCCCCGTACCGCCAACGACCTTTCCGAGGAAGCCTGGGCGCGGCTGGAGCGGCTGCTTTTCCATTATGCCGACCCGACCGCCGGCTATCTGTCGCGCGCCCTGCCGTTCCGCGAGGGCGAAGCCGACGGCGACTACGACCATCTGGCGCGTGTGCTCGAATGGTCGGCTGGCGGCGCCAGCGAAGACGAGGCCGACGGATGAAATATCCGATCCCCTCCGATACCGCGGCCAGCCAGGCGCGCGCCTCAGATCCGGCCTATTCCGCCTGGGTGTCGGCAAATGCCGGCTCGGGCAAGACGCATGTGCTGGCGCAGCGCGTCATCCGGCTCCTGCTCAACGGCACCGACCCATCGAAGATCCTGTGCCTCACCTATACGCGGGCCGCCGCCGCCAACATGTCGAACCGTGTGTTCTCGACCCTGTCAGAATGGACGGCGCTGCCCGATGCGGAACTTGGCGTGCGGATCGCGGCGCTGGACGGCCGCGGCGCCGACCGCGACACGATGCGGCGCGCGCGGCGATTGTTCGCCGAGGCGCTCGAGACGCCGGGCGGGCTGAAGATCCAGACCATCCACGCCTTCTGCGAATCGGTGCTGCACCAGTTCCCGCTCGAAGCCAATATCCCGGCGCATTTCGAGATGCTCGATCCGCAGATGGAGGCCTCACTGTTTGGCGACGCTCGTCGAGACATGATTTCGAGGGCGGGCGCCGGCGTCGAAGGCCTGGCGGAGGCCTTCGCCACCGTGCTGGAACGCGGCGGCGAGTTCGGGCTCGACACGCTGCTTGGCGAAATCGTCGGCAAGCGCGACGAATTGCGCGATTTCATCGCCAAGCTCGGCAGGGATCGGGATTTCCGGCCGTTGTTCGCCGAATTCGGTTTCAGGCCCGGACAGACGGCCGAGGGCATCGCCGCTTCGCTGTGGCCGCTGCCTGGCTTCGCCCCCGGCCAATTCGCCGAATTCGCGCAGGCCGCCGAAACCGCCGACGCGCGGCAGGTGCTGAACAATGTCATCCCCTATGCACGGGGCGCCTTCGCCGAAACCGACCCGATCCGCCGGCTGCGGCTGCTGGCAAAGGCCTTCCTGAAGGCCGACGGCGACCCCTATGAGCCGCCCAAGATCTTCAAGAAGGCGCTGGTCGACCGGCTGCCGGACTTGGCCGATCGCTATCTGGCCGCGGCCAAGGCGATCCTCGAGGTAACCGACCGGCTGGCGCTGTTCCGCATGCTGGAAGGGACAGCGGCGGCGCTCACCGTCGCCGGCTGGCTGATCGCGCGCTACGAGCAGTTGAAGCGCGGGCGGGGTTTTCTCGACTTCAACGATCTGATCACACGCACGGTCGGTCTCTTGTCGCGGCCGGATGCCGGACCGTGGGTGCAGTTCAAGCTCGACCAGGGCATCGACCACATCCTGCTCGACGAGGCGCAGGACACTAGCCCCGACCAGTGGGAGGTGGTGAAGAAACTGACGGAAGAGTTCTTTGCCGGGCTTGGCCAGCGCGAAGCGGTGCGCCGAACTGTCTTTGCCGTCGGCGACGAGAAGCAGTCGATCTACTCCTTCCAGGGCGCGGCGCCGGATTCCTTCGCCGAAAGCCGGCTGTTGTTCGCCGGCCGCGTGCGCGGCGCCGAAGCCGCCTTCGCCAATCTCAAGCTCACCTGGTCATTCCGTTCAAGCGACGACGTGCTTGCCGCCGTCGACCGGGTCTTCGCCGAGCCGGGTGTCAGGCGCGGCATCAGCCACGACCCCGATCCGCTGAGCCATAAGGCGATCCGCAATGACGCGCCGGGCTATGTCGAGGTGTGGCCTTCGATCGGCGCCGAAATGGTCGAGGAGCCCGACGATTGGACTTTGCCGGTCAACCATGCCAGCGCGCCGGCCGTGCGCGTGGCCGAGCATGTGGCTACAACCATCCAGACCTGGCTGCGCAGCGGCGAGGTGATCGAAGGCAAGGGCAGGAAACTGACTGCCGGCGACATCCTCGTCCTGGTGCGCAAGCGCGACCGCTTCGTCCATGCGCTGTCGCGCAGCCTGAAGAACCGGCAAATCCCGGTTGCCGGCGCCGACAGGCTGAGCCTGCCCGGCCATATAGCCATCCAGGACCTGATCGCGCTTGGACATTTCCTGATCCAGCCGGAAGACGATCTTTCGTTGGCCGCGGTGCTGCGCAGTCCGATCTTCGAGGTCTCCGAGGAGACGTTGCTGGCGTTCGCTGGCTCGAGGCCGAAAGGCCAGTCGCTGATCGCTTCGCTGCGGCACCATGCGGCGGAAGATGTCGCGCTCACCGCTGTCGTTAGCCGGCTCGACGCCTGGGCGAGCGAAGTGGCGTTCAAGCCGGTGTTCGAATTCTATGCCGCGGTGCTGGCGCGTGACGGCCTGCGCCGCAAGATGACGGCGCGGCTGGGGCCCGAAGCCGGCGATATCCTGGACGAATTCCTGAGTTTCTGCCTGGCCGAGGAACGCACTGGCCTGCCGGGGCTGGAGTCCTTCCTGTCGACGCTGGAAAATGCCGGTCCCGAGATCAAGCGCGAGATGGACCAGACGCGCGACGAGGTCCGCGTCATGACCGTGCACGCCGCCAAGGGCCTGGAGGCGCCGGTGGTTTTCCTGGTCGACGGCGGCTCGGCGCCGTTCAGCGACCAGCATCTGCCGCGGCTGATGCCGTTCGAGGGCTCGGGCGCGCACTGGAAGGGCAAGGGCTATCTGTGGCGCTCGGCCAGCGATGTCGCCAATGGCGTCTCAAAGGCGGCTTCGATCCGGGCGCGCGAACTGGCGGACGACGAATACCGACGGCTGCTCTATGTCGGCATGACGCGCGCCGAGGACCGGCTGATCGTCTGCGGCTATCACGGCAAGCGTCAGCCCAGCCCCGGCACGTGGCATTCGATCGTCAGCCGCGCGTTGCTTGGTGCGCCGGAAAGCGAGGAGCGCCGGCATCCGGCAACGAACGATGTGGCCGTGCACCGCTTCCACATGACCAAATTGCCGCCGGTGGCGCTGACCGGCGTCGACAAGGCGGGGTTGTTCGAGCATACCGCGCCATTGCCGGACGGCCTGTTCCGGCCGCTGCCGCCCTATGAGGAGCTGCCGCGGCCGCTTTCGCCTTCCGGCGCCTCGGCGCTGATCGACGAGGCGAAAGACACCGCGCCCGACACACGCTCGCCGGTGCTCGATGCCGCCGCCGAGCCCGGCTTTGCGGTGATGCGCGGCCTGGCCCTGCACAAATTGCTGCAGATGCTGCCCGGGATCGCCGAAGATGAAAGGCCGGGAGCGGCGGAGCGCTATCTGGCACGCGCCGGTGTCGATTGGCCGGAAAGCGAGCGCGACCGGGCGCTGGAAGCGGTGCTGTCGATCCTGTCCGACGACCGCTTCGGCACGCTGTTCTCGTCGTCCTCGCGCGCCGAGGTCGCCGTCATGGGCAGCCTCGAGGTGAAAGGCAAGCTGCGCTCGATCTCCGGCAAGATCGACAGGCTGGCTGTAACCCCGGAGAAAGTGTCGATCGTCGACTACAAGACCAATCGCCCGGCGCCCACGAGTCTGGCCGAAGTGCCGCCCGCCTATGTGCTGCAGCTTGCGCTTTACCGGGCGCTGCTCCAGCCGCTCTATCCGGGCCGCGAAGTAACGGCCGCGCTGCTGTTCACCGAGGCGCCGCGGCTGATCGAGCTGCCGGCGGCGGCCATGGACGACGCCCTTGCCCGACTCACGGCAGCGTGACACAAGAACTGCTTGAACATCGCCGCCACAACCACCACATTTGGTGCAACCCGAGTTTTCGAAAGGATTTCAGCATGGCCACCGTCAAGGTCGACAAGGGCAATTTCCAGGCCGATGTGCTCAACGCCAAGGAGCCGGTCGTGGTGGATTTCTGGGCGGAATGGTGTGGCCCCTGCAAGATGATCGCCCCGGCGCTGGAAGACATCGCCAACGAGCTCGGCGCGAAGATCAAGGTCGCCAAGCTCAACATCGATGAGAATCCCGAGCTAGCCGCGCAGTACGGCGTGCGCTCGATCCCGACGCTGATGATCTTCAAGGGTGGCGAAGTGGCCGACATGAAGGTGGGCGCCGCGCCGAAGACCGCGCTGTCGCACTGGATCAACGGCAGCCTCGCCTGAGCCAATCCGAAAGTTCAAGAACAAGCCCGGCCGATCGCGCCGGGCTTTTTCTTTGGCGTCATCGCTCGGCGCGCTCTGGCCCTCGCACGCGAGCACGTCATACTCTCTGCTTCAGAAAAAGGAGAGCGCCATGACCGGAACAGCCAAGGCCACAGTTCACGTCGACAACGAGCGCGTCATCGTCACCGAATACCGCTTCGCGCCCGGCGCCAACACCGGCTGGCACCGCCATGGCCACGATTATGTCGTCGTGCCGCTGATGGACGGCACGGTGAAGCTGGTGACCAAGGACGGCGAGTCCTTTGCCGAGATGAAGCAAGGCGCGCCCTATTTCCGGCGGGAAGGCGTCGAGCACGACGTCATCAACGCCAATGACGGCGAGTATGCTTTCATCGAGATCGAGCTGAAGTAGGCCGGCCGTGGTTGCCGGCTTGCACGGTTCCATTTCGGCCCCGTGCGGGATGTCGTGACTGTAGCATCTCTCCTCGCCTTTGCCGGTTTTGCGGCGGTGGCCGCATATGTCCAGACCCTGACAGGCTTCGCCTTCGGCCTGGTGATGATGGGCGCGATTACGCTTGTCGGCTTGCTGCCGCTGCCCGACGCAGCCGCAATGGTCGGCATGCTGACCCTGGTCAACGCCACGCAGATGCTGATCCAAGGCGGCTGGCGCGAGATTGCGCGCGGGGAGCTGCGGCTTATCCTGGTGGCAAGCCTGCCTTCGCTGCTCTTGGGGTATGCCCTGTTGGAATGGCTGGCGGACACGCGGGCCGACCTGCTGAAGATCGGACTAGGCCTGGTCATCATGGTGTCCAGCCTGCAACTGGCCATCAGGCCCGCCGGCTTGGCAAAACGGTCGTCGGATGCGAGTTTCGTCGGCTTCGGTGTCGTTTCGGGCCTGATGAGTGGGCTGTTTGCGACCGGCGGCCCACCGCTCGTTTATCATCTCTTTCGCCAGCCAATGGCGCACATACGTGTCCGTGAAACGCTCGTCACCGCCTTCGGCGCCGCGCAGGTGGTCCGGCTTATCCTGGTGATGGCAAGCGGCAACCTCCCGACCATGTCGCCAGTCGCGCTCGTCCTCGCCTTACCGGCCGTAATGCTGATGACCTATGCCGCGCGCCGCTGGCCACCGTCATTGTCGCAAGGGACGATGCGAAAGATCGTCTTTGTTCTGCTTTTCCTGTCAGGGCTCTCGCTGGCGCTGCCCGCCGCGATGCATCTTGCCGTCTAAGTTCAATTGCTCACGCCGGCGACGCATAGCTCCATCACCAGTCGGCGATGCGGTCGCCGCCGACGAATTGCGCGCTCTTGGCGGTGTATTCGAACAGCTCGATCTTCACGCCGTTGGGATCGGCGATCCAGGCCTGGAATGTGTCGTCGCAGGCAAGCTTCTTTGGCGTCACCGCGACGCCTTTCGACCGGATGTGAACGATCGCCGCATCGATGTCTTCCACCTCAAGGCAGAAGTGGTTGATCTGGTTTGCCTCGCTGTAGCTGGCTTCACTTTTCTCGAACACCTCGACGTGGCTGCGGCCACTGCAATCGAGGTAGAAGCCGAAGATCTTGCCGTCACGCAGGAAATTGAACCGCGTGTCCATGCCGAGCACGTCACGATAGAAGCGGCGCGTCTCCTCCAAGTCATGCGCGAAGATGCAGACATGGGCAAGCTGCTTCACCTTGATCATGGCCGGCTCCTTTCGACCCCCGCCGAAATCCAATACGCCATGCCGATCGCTTCAGGTCGGCGGCGTGCCGTTCTCGGCCAGCACGGCGCCGGCAAAATAGAGCGAGCCGCCGATCAGGATGCGCGGCGCCGGGCCGTCCCAACTGTCGCGCAACAGCATCAGCGCGCTGGCGACGGAGCTGACCGGCTCGGCTGACAGCCCGGCCTCTGCGGCACGCAGGGCCAGCTCATCATTCGGCACGCCGGCGTCGCTGTTGTTCACCGGCACGGTATAGACATGGCGGGCCAGCCCCTTGAAGGCGCTGAAATAGCCCGTCTGGTCCTTGGTGTTGATCATGCCGGAGATCAGAACCAGCGGCCTCGGATTCTTTTCCTCCTGCTCGGCCAGCGCCTCGGCGATGACGATGCCGGCGCCTGGATTGTGGCCGCCGTCCAGCCAGATCTCGGTGCCCTTCGGCGCCAGGTCGACGAGCTTGCCCTGCGTCAGCTTCTGCATGCGTGCCGGCCAGGCGACTTGGGTCATCGCCCGCTCGGCGGCGCGGTGGCCGATCTCGAAGCCGGCCGCCTTGACGGCGGCGATCGCCGCCGCGGCGTTGGCGTATTGATGGCGCCCCGGCAGGCGCGGCGAGGGCAGGTCCATCAGCCCGTCCCCGTCCTGATAGACCATGCGGCCGTTCTCCTCGAAAGCGAGGAAATCCTGGCCATAGACCACGGTCGGGCAATCCAGCCGCTCGGCGGTCTCGATCAGCACCTGAAGCGCGGTGTCGCTTTCCTGGGCGCCGATCACCACCGGGCAGCCGTGCTTCATGATGCCGGCCTTTTCGGCGGCGATCAGCTCGACGCGGTCGCCGAGATAGGCCTCGTGGTCCATCGAGATCGGCATGATCACCGAAACCGCCGGCCGCTCGATGACATTGGTGGCGTCGAAGCGGCCGCCGAGGCCGACCTCGATGATCGCCGCCTCCGCCGGATGTTCCGAAAACAGGATGAAGGTGACGGCGGTGAGGATCTCGAAGACGGTGATCTTCTGGCCGCCATTGGCCTCGGCGACACGCGCGATGGCCTCGGCGAAGATATCGTCATCGACGAGCTTGCCGCCGCCTTCGTCCGCCAGCCGATAGCGTTCGTGCCAGTTCACCAGATGCGGCGAGGTGTGGACGTGAACGAGATGGCCGGCTGCCTCCAGCAGCGCGCGCGAGAAGGCGGCGCAGGAGCCCTTGCCGTTGGTGCCGGCGATGTGGATGACCGGCGGCAGCCGGTCCTGCGGATTGCCGAGGCGCTCGAGAAGCCGCGTGACACGGTCCAGCGAAAGGTCGAAGCCTTTCGGATGCAGCGTCATCAGATGTTCGATTTCGCGTTCGGCGGAAAGCGTTGTCATGATGGAATCCTAGCGCACGGTCCCGAAACCGGGAATCGGTTTCAGAACGGCCATGCGCAAATCAGAGGCTACAGCACGCAACGGGCGGCGCAAATCGCGGTTCGCGGCGAGCGATGTCGCGTCAGGCCGATATCGCGTCAGGCTTGCGGCCGCGCCTCGGCATTGACCACCGCCGGCGGCAGGATCTCCGGCGCCAGCGGCTTCTCGGCCTCCGGCATCTTGAGCAGCATCTTCAAGAGCTGGGAAATGGTCTGGCGCATCTCGAGGCGCGAAACGACCATGTCGACCATGCCATGCTCCATCAGATACTCGGCGCGCTGGAAGCCATCGGGCAGCTTTTCGCGGATGGTCTGCTCGATGACGCGCGGGCCGGCAAAGCCGATCAGTGCGCCGGGCTCGGCGATCTGGACGTCGCCCAGCATGGCGTAGGAGGCGGTGACGCCGCCGGTGGTCGGGTTGGTCAGCACGACGATATAGGGCAGGCCGGCTTCCTTCAGCCGATCGACGCCGACCGTTGTGCGCGGCAATTGCATGAGCGACAGGATGCCTTCCTGCATGCGGGCGCCGCCGGAGGCGGCGAACAGGATCAGCGGCCGTTTGCGCTGCAGCGCGACCTCGAAGGCATGCACGATGGCTTCGCCGGCGGCCATGCCAAGCGAGCCGCCCATGAAGGCGAAATCCTGCACCGTGACGATGACCGGCAGGCCGTCGATGGTGCCGGCGCCGTTGAGGATCGCGTCTTCGAGGCTGGTCTTGGCCTTCGCCTCCTTCAGGCGATCGGTGTAGCGCTTCTCGTCGCGGAACTTCAGCGGATCGAGGACGACCTTGGGGTTTTCCAGCACCTCGTATTTGCCGTCGTCGAAGAAGTATTTCAGCCGCTCCTTGGCCGAGATCTTCATGTGGTGGCCGGAAGCCGGGATGACGAACTGGTTGGATTCGAGATCCTTGTGGAAGATCATCTCGCCGGTCTCGGGATCCTTGATCCAGAGGTTTTCCGGCATGTCGGTGCGCCGGCCGAGCATCGAATTGATCTTCGGGCGGACGTAATTGGTGATCCAGTTCATGGCTTCGGCTCCTGTCCTGGAAAGAACTTCAAGCTATTCCAGGAAAAGTCTGTGGCGGTTTTCCGGCCGGAATTGCTCAAGAACAAATAGTCAGGCTATTCGGCGGCGGCAAGGCGGGCCGAGCGGACGCCCTGGGCAAGGCCGCTGACCAAAGTGGCGACGGCTTCGGCCGGATCGGCGGTCTTCTCGCCCTTCGGTCCAAGCACATTGGCTATCGCGTTGACGATCGCCGTACCGACGACGACGCCATCGGCCGAGGCGCCTATGACACGCGCCTGCTCGGCGGTCTTGACGCCGAAGCCGACGCAGACCGGCAGCGCCGTATGGCCCTTGATGCGGGTGACAGCCGCCGAGACCTTGGCGGTGTCGGCCAAGGCCGAGCCCGTGATGCCCGTCATCGAGACGTAATAGACGAAGCCGGAAGTGTTTTCCAAAACCTTGGGCAGGCGCTTGTCGTCGGTGGTCGGGGTCGCCAGGCGGATGAAGTTGACGCCGGCTTTCAGCGCCGGAATGCAAAGCTCCTCATCCATCTCCGGCGGCAGGTCGACGACGATCAGGCCGTCGATGCCGCTCGCCTTGGCATCCGCGAGGAAGCGGTCGACGCCATAGATATAGATCGGATTGTAGTAGCCCATCAGCACGATCGGCGTCTCGTCGTCGCCGGCACGGAACTCGGACGCCAGCTTCAGCGTCTTGGCCAGCGTCTGGCCGCCCTTCAGCGCTCGAAGACCCGCCGCCTGGATCGCCGGGCCATCGGCCATCGGATCGGAGAAGGGCATGCCGAGCTCGATGACGTCGCTGCCGGCGCCCGGCAGCGCCTTCATGATGGCCAAGGCGGTATCGTAGTCCGGGTCGCCGCCCATGAAATAGGTGACCAAAGCCGGGCGGCCTTCGGCTTTGAGCTTGGCCATACGGCGGTCAATGCGGGTGGTCATTGTCAGATCTCCATGCCCAGCATGTTCGCCACCGTGTGCACGTCCTTGTCGCCGCGGCCGGACAGGTTGACGATGACGATCTGGTCCTTGTCCATCTTGGGCACGATCTTCATCGCATGGGCGATGGCATGCGCCGACTCCAGCGCCGGGATGATGCCTTCGACCCGGGTGGTGAGCTGGAAGGCTTCCAGCGCCTCGTCGTCGAGGATCGGCTCATACTGGACGCGGCCGGAATCGCGCAGCCAGGAATGCTCGGGGCCGACGCCCGGATAGTCGAGGCCGGCCGAGATCGAGTGGCCGTCGAGGATCTGGCCGTCCGAATTCTGCAACAGATAGGTGCGGTTGCCATGCAGCACCCCTGGCTTGCCGGCATTCATCGAGGCGCAGTGCTCGATGCCGTCGAGACCGCGGCCGCCGGCTTCGATGCCGATGATGCGCACATCCTTGTCGTCGAGGAAGGGATGGAACAGGCCGATGGCGTTGGAGCCGCCGCCGACGGCAGCGATGATGACATCAGGCAGCCGGCCTTCCTGCTCCAGCATCTGGGCGCGGGCTTCCGTGCCGATCACCGACTGGAAGTCGCGCACCAGCTCCGGATAGGGATGCGGGCCGGCGGCGGTGCCGATCAGATAATAGGTGTCCTCGACATTGGTGACCCAGTCGCGCAGCGCCTCGTTCATGGCATCCTTCAGCGTGCCGTGGCCGGCGGTGACCGGCCGCACCTCGGCGCCAAGCAGCTTCATGCGGAAGACATTGGGGCTCTGGCGGGCGACGTCGGTGGCGCCCATGTAGACGACGCACGGATAGCCGAAGCGCGCAGCGACGGTTGCCGAAGCCACGCCATGCTGGCCCGCACCCGTCTCGGCGATGATGCGTTTCTTGCCCATGCGCTTGGCGAGCAGGATCTGGCCGAGGCAGTTGTTGATCTTGTGCGAGCCGGTGTGGTTGAGGTCCTCGCGCTTGAAATAGACCTTGGCGCCGCCGAGATGCTTCGTCAGCCCTTCGGCGAAATAGAGCTTTGATGGCCGCCCGGCATAATGGGTCGACAGGTTCTGCAATTCGGCCTTGAACTCTGGATCGTTCTTGACCTCGTTCCAGTTCCTTTCCAGATCGAGGATCAGCGGCATCAGCGTTTCGGCGACGAAACGACCGCCGAAAATGCCGAACATGCCCTGCTCGTCGGGGCCGGTGCGGAAGGAATTGGGCATTGCCGGCTTGTTCATCGCCGATCTCCTGATTTTGGTTGCGCTCAGGCGGCGCGGTCGTCGCGCGCGGCCCTGACGGCCCGGAAAAACTGCTCGATCAGCGCCGGATCCTTGACGCCGGGACCGCTTTCCACGCCGGACGAAACGTCTATTCCGGGCGGGTTGGCCTGTCTCAGGGCATCGCCGATATTGGCGGCGTTGAGCCCACCGGAAAGCATGTAATCGAGCCCGGCGTCAAGGCCGGCAAGGATGCGCCAGTCGAAGGCGACGCCGTTGCCGCCGGGCAATTGCGACCCCTTCGGCGGCTTGGCGTCGAAAAGGAAACAGTCGGCGACGCCGACAAAGGGTTTTACCCGCTCCAGATCCGCCGCCTCGCTGACCGACAGCGCCTTCATGACCGGGAGGCCATAGCGGGCCTTCAGTTCCGCCACGTGCTCGGATGTCTCCGAACCATGCAGTTGCAGCATGTCCGGCTGCATCTTGGCGACGATCTCGTCGAGGAAGGCATCGTCGGCATCGACGGTGACGGCGACCGCCTTGGCCTTGCCGCGCGCCGCTTCGCGCAGGCGCCCGGCCTCGGCGGGCTCGACATAGCGCGGGCTCTTGGCGAAGAAAATAAAGCCGACATGGCTGGCGCCGCCGGCAAGCGCGGCGGTCATCGCGGCGTCGGTCTTCAATCCGCAGATCTTGATGTCGAGCGTCATGGCGCGGGATTGGCACGAAACGGCCAAAGAGTCGAGAAAAAGCATGCTGTTGCCGGTTCTGCGGAAAACACTACGTTGATATAGGAACCACAGGCGGGAGAACGATAAGCATGGCCGACCGGACCGTCGCCGAACTCAAGCAGAAGATCGCGCAGGCGCGCGAGGTGATCGCGCATCTGATGGACAAGGCCGCCTACAATGGCGCCGAGGCGCACCGGGCGCTGGAGTATTTCAGCGGCGACGCGTTCGATCGGAATTTCCTGCCCTGGCCGCATTCCGAGGAAGGGCTGCGACCGGAGGAGCTGAATGCGGCGAATGACGATTGAAACTGCTTATGCCGTGAACCCGGCAAGCGTCGGCGGGACAGCGCCCCCCTCTGTCCTGCCGGACATCTCCCCCACGAGGGGGGAGATTGGATTTCACGCCGGCTTTCGCCAATCACCAACATTACAGAAAGAGCGAGGCGCCCGAGCTGCTGATCTCCCTCCTTGTGGGGGAGATGCCCGGCAGGGCAGAGGGGGGCGCGAAGGAACTCGGCGTCTAGATGTTGCGCGCGCATCCGCGCGCAACATCAGAGTAGCTACTCAAAAACAATCGCCTGCAACGCCCCACCATTCCGCTTAAGCCAGTCCTTGCAGCGGTCGGTGTCGGGGCAGAGCTTCTCGCACAGTTTCCAGAATTTCGGGCCGTGGTTCATCTCTTTCAGATGCGCCACCTCATGCGCCACCAGGTAGTTTATCACCGCCGGCGGCGCCATCATGATGCGCCACGAGAAGGAGAGATTGCCCTCCGAGGTGCATGACCCCCAGCGACTGGAGGTATCCTTATACCTTATCGCCTTGGCGCGCTTGCCGATCGCCTCGGTGTGCTTCACCACCAGCTTCTCGATCTCCTTCTTGGCCTCGCGCTTGAGGTAATCGGCGATGCGGCGCGGCAGGTGGATGCGCTCGCCATGGACGATCAGGAGCGGGCCGCGCTCGTCGCGCGCGACGGTGACGGTGCCGCGCCTCGAAGACTCATGCACGATACGGTGCGGCACGCCGCGGATCGGGATTCTGATGCCCGGGCGCACCTGCGGCCTCGTCGGCACCTTGGCCAGCCGCTGTTCCAGCCAGTCCTGGTGGCGGTCGAGGAATTTCTCCACCTCGCCCCGGCGCAGGCCCGGCGGCACGGTGACGCGCAGGCCCTGGCCGCCGGAATCGATGCGCAGCGTGAGCCGCCGGGCCCTGGCGCTTTCGACGATTTTCAGCGGCAGCGTGCGGCCGGCGACGCAATGTTCGCGCTCCACGACAGGCGTGGGCTTTGGCTTGGTCAGATTGCGAAAGAAGCCGAGGGTCATGGCTGGACGATACGCGATTCGAAAAAAACGGCCAGTGGAGGGAAGGCACATGGAGAACAAAAAAGAAACGGCGCCGCTCGCGCGACGCCGTTTTATCAGCCTAAGAACCTGTCGCCGGATCTTAGTCGTCGAGCAGGGTCGTGCCCTTGCCGCGCTTGGGAGCGGTCTTGTCGGTCGAGCCGGTGGGGGTCGGCGCGGTCGACTTGTTGCGGTTCGCCATGAAGCGGTCGAACTCGTCCTGGTCCTTGGCGCGGCGGAGTTCGCGGACGTAGTCATCGAACTCGGTCAGCATCTCGTCGAGCTTGCGGCGCTCCTCGGCGAGGCGCTCGAGTTCCTTCTCGCGCCAGTCGTCGAAGGCGACGTTGCCGGTGCGGGCCGAGCCGTGGCCCCAGCGGGCCGCCTTGTCGGAACCGCGGCGGCAGCCGGCGAAGATGCCGTCCGTGGCGCGGTTGACGTCGCGCTTGAAGCCTTCCAACCGATCGCCCCAGATGATGTAGGCGAGCATGGCGAAGCCGAGCGGCCAGAACACCATGAAGCCGATGACCATCAGCGCGATGGTGGCCGGCGTCCAGGCCGGACGGATCAATGCACTTGTGTTCATTTTCTCCCAATCCTTCCATTGGAGACAGCCAAACCGGCTGCGTGGAATCGAAATGGGAAGGCGAAATCGGCTATTCAAGGCAAACCCGGCCAAAACCGGCGAAGCACCTGAAATGATTATCGCTTTTTGAGCTTCTCGAGGAAAAGCACTGCCATTCCGGCGACCAGCCCCCAAAATGCGGCGCCGACGCCGAAGAGCGTGAGCCCCGAAGCCGTCACGGCGAAGGTGACGGTGGCCGGCATGCGTTCGGCCTCGTCCTTCAGCGCGATCGACAGCGCGTTGGCCAAGGGCGCCGTCAAGGCGAGCCCCGCGACCAGCACGATCAGGCTTTGCGGCAGAACGGCGAAGATCGCCACGAGCGAGGCGCCGAAGATCGCGAAGATGAGATAGGCGAGCGCGTAGAACGGCCCGGTCTTCCAGCGCTCGGCCGGGTCGGGATGGACATCGGGACCGGTGCAGATGGCGGCCGAGATCGCCGCAAGATTGGTGGTCGCGGCGCCGAACGGCGCCGAGAGCAGCGAAAACAGACCGGTGACGCCGATCAGCGGACCGGGCTCCGGATGATAGCCCGCGGCGCGCAGCACGGCGAGACCGGAAAGGTTCTGGGATGCCATGGTGACCAGATAGAGCGGCAGGGCAAGGCCGATGATCGCCGAGGCGGTGAATTGCGGCGCAATGAACGTCAATGTCGACAGTTCCGGCGCCGGCAGGCTGCCGACGCGGCCAGTAAGGAAAGCGGCGAGGCCGCCGCCGATCAGCACCACCAGCACCGATAAGGCCGGGTTGAACAGGCGGATGACGAAGAAGGCGGCGATCAAGGGCAGGATCAGCCAAGGGTCGGCTGGAATGGCCTTCACCGCATTGACGGCGAAGCTGACCAGGATGCCGGCCAGCATGCCGGACGCGACCGAGGCCGGGATCTTCGCGATCAACCGGGTCAGCGGTCCGAACAGGCCGGTGGCGACCAAAAGGATGCCGGTGACGATGAAGGCGCCGACGGCCTGCGGAATGGTAAAACCGCTGGAGGCCGCGATCAGCGCCAGGCCGGGCGTCGACCAGGCGGTGATGACCGGCATCTTGGTGCGCCAGGATAGCCACAGACATTCCACGACCATGGCCAGGCAGATCGCCGTCACGCCGCTTGCGGTCTCGATCTGGGTGGCGCCGACCGCCTTGGCGGCGGCGATGACGAGGGCCAGCGTGCCGCCGAAGCCGACGATCGCCGCGACGAAGGCGGATATCGGGATGGAAATGCGCATTATTCCGCGGCCCGCTTGACCATGTCGCCTACGGCTCGCTTGAGCATATCGAGATCCTCGGGGCGGGACAGGCGATGGTCGCCGTCCGGGATCAGCGACAGCGTCACGTCGTCGGCGGGCAGCATCGCGGCCAGCTTCAGCGCATGGCCCGAAGGCACGTCCGGATCGGCCAGGCCCTGCAGGATGTGCACCGGGCAATGGGTGTCGATCGGCCCCGTCATCACCCGGTTGGCGCGCCCATCCTCGATCAGCGCGCGCGTGTAGATATAAGGCTCGTCCGAATAGTCGGACGGCTCGGCGAAGAAGCCTTTTTCCTCGAGATCGCGGCGCTGCGCGTCGGTCAACACCGGCTCGATCAGCTCGATGGTGAAATCAGGCGCCGGGGCGAGCAGAACGAGGCCGGCAACCCTCGTGTCGCCCGCCTTGCGCAGCTCCTGCGCCATGCGCAGCGCGATCCACGCCCCCATCGAGGAGCCGACCAAGATCTGCTTGCCCTGGCTGAACCGGCGAAAGACGGCAAGGCTCTCGGCCAGCCATCTGGAGATCGTGCCGTCGGCGAACGCGCCGCCCGATTCGCCATGGCCGGAATAGTCGTGGCGCAGATAGGCACGGCCTTCGCTCGTGGCCCAGGCGGCAAGCGTGTCCGCCTTCGTGCCCAGCATGTCGGACTTGTAGCCGCCCAGCCAGACCACGCCGGGCGCCGCGCCAGGCGCCTGCCTGACGGCGATGTCCGATCCGTCCACATCGATGAAAACCGGAGCGCTGGCGGCCATGAGCTTGTCCTCTCGGCCGGTCTTTTGGCACAGGCGGTGGTTCAACGAAAAGTGCTCGCGGCGTTTCTTTGCTTGGTGCAGACAATTGCCAGGCGGCAGGTGATTTTCCGGCGGGGCTATGCTATTGACTCACGCCCCGCGCTCACCACATAGGCGCGTCCACCTATTTTTTGTCTAAAGAACCCAGAACGAAACGGCCGAGGAGACCACGACCATTCGCAGACCTTTCAAAGCAGCGGCACCCACCAAGGACGGGCCGCGCTCCAACCGAGACATCCGGGTGCCCCGGGTCCAGCTTATCGATGCCGACGGCCAGAACCGAGGCGATGTTTCCATCAACGACGCATTGCTGCTGGCCGAAGAGGCCGGGCTCGATCTGGTCGAGATATCGCCCAACGCGGTACCGCCGGTCGTCAAGATCCTCGATCTCGGCAAGCTGAAATACGCCAACCAGAAGAAGGCGGCCGAAGCGCGCAAGAACCAGAAGGTCATCGAGATCAAGGAGATCAAGATGCGCCCGAACATCGACAGCCATGACTACGAGACCAAGATGAAGGCCGTGCGGCGCTTCTTCGAGGAAGGCGACAAGGTCAAGCTGACGCTGCGCTTCCGCGGCCGCGAGATGGCGCATATGGAACTTGGCATGCAGCTTCTGAACAAGGTGCGCGAGGAAGTTGCGACGATCGCCAAGGTCGAGGCGGAGCCGAAGCTCGAAGGCCGCCAGATGATGATGGTGCTGGCGCCGCGCTGACCGGGAAAGGCGCGACCGTCAAAGCGTCGCGTCTATCACGGTTTCGAGAGTTGCCGGGCTGTTCGTATCCCGCTCTAAAATCCGCCCGAATTGCCGGGCACGGCGTCCCGGCGATCGGCGGGGCGCCTGTTTTCCATCCGATCGCCGGCTACCTCGACGATCGCTTCGCGATCGCGAACAAATCGACGATCGGGTTTCTCGATCGCGAGCAAAATGCGATCGGATGGGTCATGGTCGATGAAGTGAAGGTCCCGGCCGACAACCAGAATGAAGGGTTGGGCGGCTATCAGCACATGCGCCGGATCGTGCTGGCGGTGCTGATCGTGGTGCTGTTCTGCGCATTGCTGTTCGGCCAATCGAGCTTTCCGCCCGAGACCTCGATGCACGAGTCGATCGAGATGTTCGGCGTGCTTCTGATCTTCCTCGGCATCGTCGGGCGCTTGTGGTCGACGCTCTATATCGGCGGGCGCAAATCGGCCGAAGTGGTCACCGGCGGGCCTTATTCGATCACCCGCAACCCGCTCTATCTGTTTTCGACGGTCGCTGCCGCCGGCGTCGGCGCGCAGATCGGCTCGTTCAGCGGCATCGTCCTGTTTTCGCTGCTCTGCGCCGGCGCCTTCCACATCGTCATCCTGCGCGAGGAGCGGTATCTCAAGGAAGTGCTCGGCGCGCCCTACCAGGCCTATCTCGCCAGGGTGCCGCGCTTCTTCCCGAACCTTTCGCTCTACCAGGAAGGCGATACCGGCAGCTTCAAGCCCCGCCTGCTCTTGAACACGCTGCTCGACGGGCTGGTGTTCCTTGTCGCGCTGCCGGCCTTCGAACTGATCGACGGCATGCAGCAGTCGGGGATGCTGCCGGTGTGGTTCACGCTGCCTTAGGAACGGTGATCTTCAGGTGAGGCCGGCCTGCAAATGACGGCTTCCTGCGCTTCCGGTGCTCACGTACGAAAAGTACGCTCCGCTCCGGTTCTCGGAACCCACCATTTTCGACTCGGCCTGACCTGAATCTCAACCGTTCCCGCCGGCGCACGGCGAGGACAGCGCGTCGCATGGCTTGAGGTGTTGCGCCCGCGCCGTCTTTGATCTATAGGACCGCCGTTCCAAGAAAACCGCCCGGCAGGGCATGCCGTGGCGGTTTCATTTGCTTTTCGGGCTTTGGTCGGCCCGAAGCGAAAAAAGAAGCGCGATGGTGCGCCACCAATATGGAGTAGCAAAATGCCCAAGATGAAGACCAAATCGGCCGCCAAGAAGCGGTTCAAGATTACTGCCACCGGCAAGGTGCTGTCGGCTGCCGCCGGCAAGCGCCACGGCATGATCAAGCGTTCCAACAAGTTCATTCGCGATGCCCGCGGCACGATGGTTCTGGCTGAACCGGACGGCAAGAAGGTCATCAAGAATTTTCTGCCGAACGGCCTCTGAGCATTCGGCCTGGACGCATTTGTTTGACGCAATTCCGAACGGAAAACCGCTAGACACTTTTCCTGGAATTGCTTTTTAAGGAGATCATGACATGGCACGCGTAAAGAGAGGCGTCACCGCCCACGCCAAGCACAAGAAGGTCCTGAAAGCCGCCAAGGGTTTCTACGGCCGCCGCAAGAACACCATCCGCATCGCCAAGCAGGCGGTGGAAAAGTCGCTGCAGTACGCCTACCGCGACCGCAAGAACCGCAAGCGCTCGTTCCGCGCGCTGTGGATCCAGCGCATCAACGCCGCGACGCACGAGCACGGCCTGACCTATGGCCGCTTCATCGACGGCCTCAACAAGGCCGGCATCGAGATCGACCGCAAGGTTCTTTCGGACATGGCCATCCACGAGCCGCAGGCTTTCGCCGCGCTGGTCGCGAAGGCCAAGGTTGCGCTCGAATATCTGAAGAACACCACGCCGAATGCTTTTGAGAGCGCTGTCGCCTAAGCCAGCGCTTCCCAAGCATTTTTAGTACTGATTTGGGGAACCCGCGCTGGCACGGCTGGCGCGGGTTCTTTTTTGCGCCTGACCTGTCACGTTTAAAGTGATTTTCACCTTTAGCGTGATTTCCAACGAAGCGAGTTTGACCGTGAACGACGCAACTACCGGCTTGGATACACTTGAAAATTCCCTTCTAGCCGAAATCGCGGCCGCGGCCGACGAGCCGGCGATTGAGGCGGTGCGCGTCTCGGCGCTGGGCAAGAAGGGCTCGGTTTCCGAAATGCTGAAGACGCTCGGCGCGATGAGCGCCGAGGAGCGCCAGGTGAAGGGCCCGGCGATCAACGGCCTGAAGAACCGCGTCACCGAGGCGCTCGCCGCGCGCAAGGCGGAGCTCAAGGATGTGGCGATCGCCGCCCGGCTCGCTGCCGAGAAGGTCGATGTCACGCTGCCGGTTCGCCAGTCGCCAGCCGAGCGCGGCCGCATCCATCCGATCAGCCAGGTGATCGACGAGATCGCGGCGATCTTCGGCGACCTCGGCTTCGCGATTGCCGAAGGTCCGGATATCGAGACCGATTATTACAATTTCACCGCGCTGAATTTCCCCGAGGGGCATCCGGCGCGCGAAATGCACGACACCTTCTTCTTCCAGCCGGACGAGAAGGGCGAGCGCAAGCTGTTGCGCACGCACACCTCGCCCGTGCAGATCCGCACCATGGAGCGGCAGAAGCCGCCGATCCGCATCGTCATCCCCGGCAAGACCTACCGGCAGGATTCCGACGCCACCCACTCGCCGATGTTCCACCAGGTCGAGGGGCTGGTGGTCGACAAGTCGGCCAACGTCGCCAACATGAAGTGGGTGCTGGAGGAGTTCTGCAAGGCCTTCTTCGAGGTGCCGTCGGTCAAGATGCGCTTCCGCCCGTCCTTCTTCCCGTTCACCGAGCCCAGCCTCGAGGTCGACATCCAGTGCGACCGTTCGCGTCCGGGCGAAGTGCGCTTCGGCGAAGGCTCCGACTGGATGGAGATCCTGGGCTGCGGCATGGTTCACCCCAACGTGCTGCGCGCCGGCGGGCTCGATCCCGACGAGTATCAAGGCTTCGCCTGGGGCATGGGCATCGACCGCATCGCGATGCTGAAATACGGCATGCCGGACCTGCGCGCCTTCTTCGACGCCGACGTGCGCTGGCTGGCGCATTACGGCTTCAGGCCGCTCGACCTGCCGACGCTGTTCGGGGGATTGTCGACATGACCGCACCCCATACCGGGGGTTGCCGCTGCGGCGCCGTGCGGTTCGAGGCTTCGGCCGAACCGCACCACATCAGCTATTGCCATTGCGGCGATTGCCGGCGCGCCACTGGCGCGCCGGTGTCGGCTTTTGTCGGCTTCATGGCCGACCAGGTAGCGCTCAACGGCAAATCGCTGAAAAGCTACCGCAACGGTCCGGTGGAGCGCACCTTCTGCGGCATTTGCGGCTCCCCGATCGCCTATATCGACCAGCGGCTCGACAACCAGATCTATTTCATGCTCGGCGCCATGGACATGCCGGCTTATTTCAAGCCGACGCTGCATGCCTATGTGCGTGAGCAGCTGCCCTTCCTGCACATGCCGGACGATCTGCCCAGACATCTGAAGACCAGCGTGCCCCGCCCCAACCAACAAGGGTCGGACGGGCAAGGACCAAACGGAACAGAACCATGAAATTCACCCTCTCCTGGCTCAAGGACCATCTCGAGACCGACGCCTCTCTGGCCGAAATCGTCGAGCGGCTGACCGCGATCGGCCTCGAAGTCGAGCATGTCGACGACAAGGCCGGCCTGAAGCCCTTCGTCATCGCCAAGGTGCTGACTGCGGTGCAGCATCCCGACGCCGACCGGTTGCGTGTGCTGACCGTCGACACCGGCGACGGCAAGCCGCCGGTGCAGGTCGTGTGCGGCGCGCCCAACGCCCGCGCAGGCCTGATCGGCGCCTTCGCGGCGCCCGGCACCTATGTTCCCGGCATCGACGTGACGCTCTCGGTCGGCAAGATCCGCGGCGTCGAAAGCCACGGCATGATGTGCTCGGAGCGCGAGCTGGAAATCTCCGACGAGCATAACGGCATCATCGATCTGCCGCAGGATGCGCCGGTCGGCACCAGCTTTGCCGCCTACGCGCATCTCGACGATCCGGTGATCGAGATCAACCTGACGCCGAACCGGCCGGACGCGACCAGCGTCTACGGCATCGCGCGCGACCTCGCGGCGAGCGGGCTTGGCCGGCTCACCGGCGGCGGAATCATGCCGCATGCCGGCGATGGCCTGTGCCCGGTCAAGGTCACGATCGCGGCACCGGAGCTCTGCCCCGGCTTCGCGCTGACGCTGGTGAAGGGCGTCAAGAACGGCCCGTCGCCGAAATGGCTGCAGCAGCGGCTGATCGCCATCGGGCTTCGCCCGATCAGCGCTCTGGTCGACATCACCAACTACGTCACCTTCGACCGTGGCCGGCCGCTGCACGTCTTCGACGCAAAGAAGGTCGCCGGCAACCTCGTGGTGCGCCGCGCCAAGGATGGCGAGAAGGTGCTGGCGCTCGACGGGCGCGAATACACGCTGACGCCGGAAATGTGCGTGATCGCCGACGACAATGGCGTGGAATCGATCGCCGGCATCATGGGCGGCGAGCATTCGGGCTGCAACGAGAACACCACCGACGTGCTGATCGAATCGGCGCTCTGGGATCCGATCACCACGGCCCGCACCGGCCGCGCGCTCGGCATCATCAGCGATGCGCGCTACCGCTTCGAGCGCGGCGTCGACCCGGAATTCATGGTGCCGGGCGTCGAGCTGGCGATCAAGCTGGTGCTCGATTTCTGCGGCGGCACGCCTTCTGAAATCGAGGTGGCCGGCTATGCCGGCCACAAGCCGAAGATCGTCTCGTTCCCGCTGTCGGAAGTGAAACGGCTGACCGGCATCGAGGTGCCGAGAGAGGAAGCTCTCGGCATCCTTACCCGGCTCGGCTTCGAGCCGAAAGGACTGAGCGACGTCGTCAAAGTGGAGGTGCCGTCCTGGCGGCCGGATGTCGACGGCAAGGCCGACCTGGTCGAAGAGGTGATGCGCATCCATGGCGTCGACAACATCTTGGCCCAGCCGCTGACCTCGCATGACGCGGTCAACGGCAGGATCCTGACCACGCTGCAGGTGCGCACCCGTTCGGCCAAGCGCGCGCTGGCCGTGCGCGGCATGATGGAGGCCGTCACCTGGTCGTTCATTCCGGCAAAACATGCCGAGCTGTTCGGCGGCGGCCAGACGGGGCTCAAGCTCGCCAACCCGATCGCCGCCGACATGTCCGACATGCGGCCCTCGCTGCTGCCGGGGCTGATCGCGGCCGCGCAGCGCAATGCCGATCGCGGCATCGGCGACGTGGCGCTGTTCGAGGTCTCCGGCACCTATGAAGGCGATGCGCCCGAACAGCAGCGGCGCGTCGCCGCCGGCGTGCGGCGCGGCACCGCCAAGCTCGACGGTTCGGGGCGCAGCTGGGCCGGCAATGCCGGGCCGGTCGGGGTGTTCGATGCCAAGGCGGACGCGATCGCCGCGCTCGAGGCCTGCGGCGCGCCGGTCGACCGGCTGCAGATCGAGCCGGGCGGTCCCGCCTGGTATCATCCCGGGCGCTCGGGTACGATCAAGCTCGGCCCCAAGACCGTGCTCGGCACCTTCGGCGAGTTCCATCCGAAAACGCTGGACGGGCTGGACGTGTCCGGTCCGCTCTGCGGCTTCGAGGTTTTCGTCGACGCCGTGCCGGAGCCGAAGGCCAAGCCGACGCGCACCAAGCCGAAGCTGGAACTCTCGCCCTTCCAGGCTGTGAAGCGCGATTTCGCCTTCGTCGTCGACCGGACGGTCGAGGCCGGCACGCTGGTGCGTGCGGCTTTAGCCGCCGACAAGAAGCTGGTCACCGGCGTTTCGGTGTTCGACGTGTTCGAAGGCGCCTCGCTGGGGGCGGCCAAGAAGTCGATCGCCATCGAAGTGTCGATCCAGCCGGTCGAAAAGACGCTGACCGACGAGGATTTCGAGGCGCTGGCAAAGCGCATCGTCGAGAACGTCAACAAGCAGACGGGCGGCGTGCTGCGGACCTAAAGAATTCAGAATTGCGGAGCGATGGCGAATCGCCCTCCAAAGGGCGATGGACCATCTCCGCTATTCCGGCCTTTCCTTCGAAGAACAGCGCGCGGCCTTCCTCGCCATCGTCGCGGCCGATCCAGTGCTCAGCGACACGCTGCCGCGGGTTCGTGAGCTTGCGCTGCCGGATTGGCTGGTGGTTTCCGGCGCGCTCTACAACAGCGTCTGGAACCATCTGACCGGCAAGCCGCCTGGATACGGCATCAAGGATGTCGACCTGTTCTATTTCGACGACGCCGATTTGTCCTACGAGGCAGAGGATGCGGTGATCCGCCGGGCGGCGAAGCATTTCGCGGGACTGTCGCTGCCGGTCGAGGTGCGCAACCAGGCGCGGGTGCATCTGTGGTATCCGCAAAAATTCGGGCAGGAGTGCCCGCGCTATGCGAGCGCGAGCGAGTCGGTGAGCTATTTTGCCTCGAAGACGCATGCGGTCGGGGTGCGGTTCGGACGGGACGAAGCGCTGGAGCTGGTGGCGCCGTTCGGGTTGGACGACATTTTTTCGTTTCGGATTACGCCGAACAGGGTGCTGGACAATCAGCGGACGCATGAAGCCAAGGGGAAAAGGGCGCGGGAGTACTGGCCGGAGATCAGTGTGGTGCCGTGGTAGGGGCAGTCCCCCGACGCGCTCAATTGGACAAAGAGCCCTCTGTCGGCGGGACAGCGCCCCCCTCTGGCCTGCCGGCCATCTCCCCCACGAGGGGGGAGATCAGAAGCTTCGGCGCTGTGCCTCTTCCTTCAACCTCGGTAATTGACGAAAGCGGCGGTGACAGCCAATCTCCCCCCAAGTGGGGGAGATGTCCGGCAGGACAGAGGGGGGCGCCTCGCGCCAGCGCCCCAAATAGAAGGGGCGCCGAAGCGCCCCTCCATTATCTCAACACGCCTCGCACTCACCCATTCACCAGCGCCAGCAGTTCCTCCGTGTAGCGCTTGCCGACCACCTTGTCGGGCGACAGCGCATCGCCGATCGCCGCTACTTCCGCCGCGCTCAGCTCGATGCCGGCCGCCGCCGTGTTTTGCTCCAGATGGCGTATCTTCCTTGCGCCGGGGATCGGCACGATGAAATCGCCCTGGTGCAGCACCCAGGCGAGCGCCAGCTGCGCCGGTGTGACGCCCTTTTCAGCCGCCAGCTTTTCCAGCACGGCGATGACCGCGTTGTTGGCTGCCATCGCCTCGGCCTGGAAGCGCGGCAGGGTGCGGCGCCAGTCAGCGGCGCCGAGCGCGTCCGGTTTGTCGAGCGTGCCGGTGAGCAGGCCGCGGCCGAGCGGGCTGTAGGGGACAAAACCGATACCGAGCTCGCGGCAGACGGCAAATATCTCGTCCTCGGGATCGCGGCTCCACAGCGAATATTCGCTTTGCACCGCAGCGATCGGATGCACGGCATGCGCCCGGCGCAGCGTCGCGCCGCTCACCTCCGACAGGCCAAGCGCACGAACCTTGCCCTCGCGCACCAGCTCGGCCATGGCGCCGACCGTGTCCTCGATCGGCACGTGGGGGTCGACGCGGTGCTGATAGTAGAGGTCGAGCACGTCGGTATTGAGCCGCTTGAGTGAGGCTTCGGCCACTGCCTTGAGGTGCTCGGGGCGACTGTCGACGCCGATCATGCGGTCCATGCCCGAGCCGTGCTCGGAAATCTTGAAGCCGAATTTGGTGGCAATCGTCACATGATCGCGCACCGGCTTCAGCGCCTTGCCGAGCAGGATCTCGTTCTCGAACGGACCATAGACCTCGGCGGTGTCGAAGAAGGTCACGCCGATCTCGACGGCGCGGCGCAGCGTGGCGATGGCTTCCGTCTCCGGCTGGCCGCCATAGCCGAAGCTCATGCCCATGCAGCCGAGGCCGACGGGGAAGACTTCGAGTTCAGTTCCTAGCTTGCGGGTTTTCATCACGCATCTCCTTGTTGCGGTGGGAGGGAGATAACGTCTTGCGATCCGTTCGATAATCGGTTCTCTTTCGCACGGCTTGCTCTATAAAATAGAACAATGAACCGGACCAACCTCTCCCAACTCGCCGTGCTCGCCACCGTCGCCCAATGCGCCAGCTTCCGCCGCGCGGCGCGCGAGCTCGGCATCGCGCCGTCGGCGGTCAGTCATGCCGTGTCGAGCCTGGAAGCACGGCTCGGCGTGCGGTTGCTGGCCCGCAGCACGCGCAGCGTCGCGCCGACCGAGGAAGGCGCGCAATTGCTCGAACGGCTAAGGCCGGCGCTGTCGGAGATCGATCTGGCGCTGGAAACGGCGGTCGAGGCGCGCGACCGGCCGGCTGGCAATCTGCGGCTGACCGTACCGCGCACCGCCGCGCATCTGGTGCTGACGCCACGGCTTGCCGACTTCGCCGCCGCCTATCCCGACATCGTGCTGGAGATCGTCATCGAGGATCGCTTCACCGACGTGGTCGAAGGCGGTTTCGATGCCGGCGTGCGGCTCGGCGAAAGCCTGCAGCGCGACATGATCGCGGTCCGTATCGGGCCGAATATCCGCGGCGCGGTGGTCGCAGCGCCGTCCTATTTCGCGGTGATGCCGAAGCCGCGCCATCCGAGCGAGCTGGCCGACCACCGCTGCATCCGCTTCCGCTTCTCCAGCGGTATCCTCTACCGCTGGGAATTCGAGAAGGACGGCGAGGAAATCGAGATCGCGGTCGAGGGGCCGCTGATCCTCGACGAGGATCACCTGATCGCCCAGGCGGCGGTCGACGGCGCCGGGCTTGCCTTCGTCTTCGAGCCCTATGTGCGAGCGCCGCTCGCCGACGGCCGGCTGATCCGCGTGCTGGAGGATTGGTGCCCGACCTTCGAGGGCTTTTTCGTCTACTATCCGAGCCGCAGGCAGATGCGGCCGGCGCTGAGGGCGTTCGTGGATTTCTTCAAGGTGAGCGGGTAGGAGTGCGGCAAGATCACGCTTCAAGGTTGATAAGCAAATTTTCAACCGTCGGCACCGCCCCTCATCTGCCTGCCGGCATCTTCTCCCCGTTGAACGGGGAGAAGGGGCTGGTCGCCAGGCCGGCGCCTTTCCTGCGACTTCTGAGATTAGCGAAACCACCGGCGGAAGCTTGCGCTCCGACGCGGTGTTCGACGCGGCCAACAATCCGGAGATCCGGTTCCGCTCGACCAGCGTCACCCGCACCGGCGACACGACGGCGCTTGTCACCGGCCGGCTGACGGCGCGCGGCAAGACGTTTCCGGAAAAATTCACGGCCGAGCTCGGCGGATTGAAGAGCGGGGCGAGCAAGTTCCACGTCACCGGCAAGGTGCTCAGGTCGCGCTACGGGATGGATGTCGGCACGCCGCTCTATTCCAACATCGTCGACTTCGACATGACGCTGATGGGGAGAAGGGGGTAGTTCCAAGCCCCGCGTCCTCGAGTTCGTCATCCTAGGGCGAAGCAAGGAGCGAAGCGACGGGCGCAGACCCTAGGATCCATTCCGTGACGCTAAAGCGTTGCAACGGTTACAGAATTCTGCGCCGCTGCACTTTACGTCAAGGGTTACGGAATGGATCCTCGGGTCAAGCCCGAGGATGACGAAGGCGTTTTGTGGCCCGCGTCTGCGATTGGCTTTTCCGTCGATTTCGGGCAAACCTCGTTACCTGTAAACCGACATGGAGAAGCGTGATGTTCCGATGGGGTGTTCTGTCGACGGCAAAGATCGGCCGCGAGCAGCTTTTGCCGGCAATCGTGGATTCGGAGAACGGCGTCCTGTCGGCGATCGCCAGCCGCGACCTGTCGAAGGCCAAGGCATTGGGCGAGCGTTTCGGCGCCCGCCATGCCTTCGGCTCGTACGAGGAACTGCTCGCCTCCAAGGACGTCGACGGCGTCTATATCCCGCTGCCGACATCGCAGCATGTCGAATGGACGGCGAAGGCGATCGAAGCGGGCAAGCATGTGCTGGTCGAGAAGCCTCTGGCGCTCGACGCCAAGGACATCCCGCCGCTGATCAAGCTGCGCGACGAAAAGAAAGTGCTGGTCTGCGAGGCCTTCATGGTCGTCTACCATCCGCAATGGATCAAGGTGCGCGACCTCATCGCCGGCGGCGCCATCGGCCGGCTGCGGCATGTGCAGGGCGCGTTTTCCTATTACAATGTCGATCCCAAGAACATGCGCAACCAGCTCGATCTCGGCGGCGGCGCGCTGCCCGATATCGGCGTTTATCCAACGGTGTCGACGCGCTTTTCGACCGGCAAGGAGCCGATCCGCGTGCAGGCGACGATCGAGCGCGACAAAACCTTTGGCACCGACATCTATTCCTCGATCCGCGCCGATTTCGGCGACTTCGAGCTGTCCTTCTATCTGTCGACGCAGATGGCGGCCCGCCAGGTTATGGTGTTCCACGGCGAGAAGGGCTTCATCGAGGTTTTTGGCCCGTTCAATGCCGGGCTCTACGAGCATCACCGCATCGAGCTGCACAACCAGAACCACACCGAAGCGCAAGTGTTCCGCTTCCCGGGCACGCAGCAGTACCGGCTGGAATGCGAGGCCTTCGTGCGTGCCGCGCAGGGTGGCAAGGACCGCGTCTTCACGCTGGAGGAATCCGTGCTCAACCAGAAAGTCATCGACGCCATCTTCCGCGCCGGAGAAAAGGACGGCTGGGAGAACGTCTAGCTCTTTTGTTTGACGCAATTCCGGACGGAAAACCGCCTTTCCTGGAATTGCTTTGCCGGCCACGGAGGAAAAATGGCTGACGCGGACGTGATCATTGTCGGCGCGGGGCTGGCGGGCCTCGTCGCCGCGGCCGAGCTGGCTGACGCCGGCAAGAAGATCGTCATCGTCGACCAGGAGCCGGAGCAGTCGCTGGGCGGCCAGGCCTTCTGGTCGTTCGGCGGCTTGTTCCTGGTCGATTCGCCCGAGCAGCGGCGCATGCGCATCCGCGATTCGCACGACCTCGCGCTCGAGGACTGGATGGGCACGGCCGCCTTCGACCGTCCGGAGGATTTCTGGCCGCGCAAATGGGCCGAGGCCTATGTCGGCTTCGCCGCCGGCGAGAAGCGCTCATGGCTGATCGAGCGCGGCCTGAAATTCTTCCCCGTGGTCGGCTGGGCCGAGCGCGGCGGCGGCAATGCGACCGGCCACGGCAATTCGGTGCCGCGCTTCCACATCACCTGGGGTACCGGGCCCGGCGTGCTCGAACCTTTCGTGCTGCGCGTGCGCGAGGTGCAAAAGCGCGGGCTGGTGGAGTTCAGGTTCCGCCACCGGGTCAACGAGATCGTCCGCACCGGCGACACCGTCACCGGCGTCCGCGGCGACGTGCTGAAGCAGAGCAGCGTCGAGCGCGGCCACAAAAGCTCGCGCGCCGTGACCGGAGACTTCGAGCTCCATGCACAAGCGGTGATCGTGGCTTCCGGCGGCATCGGCGGCAACCACGAGCTGGTGCGCAGGAACTGGCCTGAGCGCCTCGGCGCGCCGCCAAAGCGCATGATCACCGGCGTGCCCGACCATGTCGACGGGCGCATGCTGGCGATCACCGAGGCTGCCGGCGGCTCGATCATCAACCGCGACCGCATGTGGCACTATGTCGAGGGCATCAAGAACTGGGCGCCGATCTGGACGGATCACGCGATCCGCATCCTGCCCGGCCCCTCGTCGATCTGGCTCGACCCACGCGGCAAAAGGCTGCCGGTGCCGCTCTACCCGGGCTTCGATACGCTCGGCACGCTCAGCCACATCATGGGCACCGGCTTCGACTATTCCTGGTTCATCCTGACCAAAAAAATCATCCAGAAGGAGTTCGCGCTGTCGGGCTCCGAGCAGAACCCCGACCTCACGGGGAAAAGCTGGCGGCAGGTGCTGGGGCGCGCAACAAGCGGCATTCCCGGGCCGGTGAAAGCCTTCATGGAAAAGGGCGAGGACTTCATCGTCGAGGCTGACCTTGCAAAGCTGGTGGCGCGCATGAACGCGCTGGCCGGCGGCGCGCCGCTGCTGGAGGTCGCCCAGGTCGAGCGCGAGATCCGCGCCCGCGACATGCAACTCGACAATCCATTCTCCAAGGACGCGCAGATAACCGCGCTGCGCGGCGCCCGCGCCTATCTCGGCGACAAGCTGATCCGCACCGCCAGGCCGCACAGGATGCTCGATCCGGCGAACGGCCCGCTGATCGCGGTGCGCCTCAACATCCTGACCCGCAAGACGCTGGGCGGCTTGCAGACCGATCTCGACAGCCGCGTTCTCGACGCCGCCGGCGAGCCGGTGCCGGGTCTCTATGCGGTGGGCGAAGTGGCCGGCTTCGGTGGCGGCGGCGTGCACGGCTACGCGGCGCTGGAAGGCACCTTCCTCGGCGGCTGCATTTTTTCGGGGCGCAGCGCGGGGCGGGCGGCGGCAGCCACGATTGCGTGAACGCAGCGCCTGGGTGATCGCCGGTTCAGCGACAACGCTGTAGGCTTTTTCGCTCAATCGTTGTCGACCGAAGTCCCAACTCCAATCACAGCGGGAACAGCATGCGCATCATCGTCTATGGCATCGGCGCGGTCGGCGGCGCCATCGCGGCCCAGCTGAGTTTTTCAGGCCACACGGTCCTCGGCATCGCCCGCGGCAGGCAGCTCGATGCCATCCGCGCTGCGGGGCTGTCGCTTTCCACCCCGCAAGGCACCAGGATCGCGCGCTTTCCCGTCCATGCCGACCCGACGGAGATTTCCTTCAGGCCGGACGATGTCGTGCTCCTGACGATGAAGACCCCCGACACACTCGGCGCACTGCAGCGGCTCAACGCCGCCGGCGTAACGGCGCAACCCGTATTCTGTTTCCAGAACGGCGTTGCCAACGAGCCGCTGGCGTTGCGTTTCTTCGCCAATGTCTATGGCGCGACGGTGATGCTGCCGGCCGATTACGACACGCCTGGCCAGGTAGCGGCCTATTTCGCGCCCAGGATCGGCGCCTTCGATATCGGCCGCTATCCTTCCGGAATCGACGACACAGTCGAGAAACTGTGCGGGGTTCTGAGCGCGTCCGGTTTCATCGTCGACCCCAGGGACAATGTGATGAGCAGCAAATATCGCAAGCTGCTGGCCAACCTTCGAAACATCATCGACGCCGCGCTCGGGGATACCGAGCTGCAGCGGAAATGGTATGCGAAGGCACGAGCCGAAGCCGAGGCGGTGCTCACCGCCGCCGGAATCGACTGGGACAAGACCGACGCCATGGCGCGCGAGGAATTGAGCATAACCGCCATCCCCGGCCGAACGCGTGTCGGCTCCTCGACGCTGCAAAGCATCGTGCGCGGGACCGGTTCGCTCGAAACGGACTTCCTCAATGGCGAGATCGTCCTTCTGGGGCGGCTCAACGGCATGGCGACGCCGGTCAACTCGGCCTTATGCAAACTGTCGATCGAGCTGGCCAGCGGCCGGATGCGACCGCAATCGGCCGGCGACGACACGATCGTCTCCATGATCGGCGGAAGCGGCTGATCGCAGGAGACGAATCGAAAGATAGCAACCCGCCCGGGAATCCTTTCGAGCCCATGGAACGTCTTCCTCACGCAGATCCGCAAACAGGAGGCGACCATGACCTACAATCTCATCCGCTACGGCGTGAAGGACGCCAGCACCGCCGAGAACCGGGCGCTGGTGGCAAAGGTGTTCGAGGCGCTGGATGAAACGCAGCCGCAATCGGTGCGCTATCTGGTGCTCGAACTGGAGAATGGCGAATTCGTCCACCTCGTCGGTTACGACAAGGACAGTTCGGCGCTGACCGAACTGGACGCGTTCAAGGCGTTCGGCGCCGATCATGCCGGGCGGCGTTCGACGCCGCTTGCCAGGTCGCCGGCGAAGATCGTCGGCAACTATCGTATGCTGGCCAAAGCCGATGAAGCCGTGCCCGCCTGACCCGGGCACGGCTTGTGATCGGCGAGGCGAGAAAGAGGACGATGAGCTCAGCAGGGTTCGGCCGCGCGGAACTTGAAGCCATGCTCGTCGGCCTGCGGCCGAAACTGCACCGCTATGCGGCGCGCATGGCCGGCTCGGCGATCGAGGGTGAGGACATCGTGCAGGAGGCGGTGGTGAAGGCGCTTGCCGCCCATGATGGCGGCGCGCGCGTCGAGCGTCCCGAGCAATGGCTGTTCCGCATCGCCCATAATGCGGCGCAGGATCATCTGCGCCGCCGCCAGCGGGAGCGTTCGCGAATGAGCGAGGCCGACATGACCGCAATAGCGGACCTCTCCGCCAGCGCCGAGACGCGGCTCGCGACTGCCATGAGCCTGGGCCGCTTCATGCGGCTGACGCCGCTTATTGCGTCGCGGAGGCCGATATTCTCCTCGCCTCTGGCGAGCGGGCATGACGGCTCCGGACCACGTTTGCTACTTCGCAATCGATCTTCCGCTGGCAAATGCCCATAGCCGACCTGCGGCTGCGGTGGCATCAACATATATGTTTCATACATCAATCCTTGACGATAGAACATTTTAATGTAGGGTGCAGCACCGACACCTCATATCTCAGAACTGAACGAGAGAATCGTCGGTGATAACCGCACCGCAATTGCGCGCCGCAAGATCGTTGCTCGGCATCGATCAACGCCGGCTTGCCGAATTGTCCGGCCTGTCGGTGCCGACGATCCAGCGCATGGAAGCCAGCGGCTCGATCATCCGGGGCAATGTCGATTCGCTCATGAAGCTGATCGCCGCGCTCGAGGCGGCCGGCATCGAACTGATCGGCGAAGGCACGGTCAGCCAGGGCGGCGGTCGCGGCGTGCGGCTGAAGAGCGGGTTCGATCCGGCCAGGGCATCCGATGCCGGCGATGTCGAGCCTGGCGGGAGCCTGCCGTGATCTTGGCTGTGGCTCTTGTGCTGTGCGGTCCTGCCGCGCTTCTGGGAACAGCCATCCTTGCCGCGGCCGTCAGCCGGCACACCTTTGCGACGCGTCTGGTCTACGGCGCCGCGTTTGCCATTTCAGCCGCCCTGATCGTGATCGTTGCCAGCCATCTCGCCGGCAATTCCGGCGACGCGTCCGCCACCTTGCCGCTCGGCCTGCCCTGGACCGGCGCCCGGTTCCGCCTCGACGGCCTGTCGGCGTTCTTCCTCATCGTCGTCAATCTGGGCGGCGCCGTCACCAGCCTTTATGCCCTTGGCTACGGCCGGCACGAATCCGCGCCGCATCGCGTGCTGCCGTTCTATCCGGCGTTCCTCGCCGGCATGAACCTCGTGGTGCTGGCCAACGACGCCTTCAGCTTCCTCTTGTCCTGGGAGTTCATGTCGCTCGCCTCCTGGGCGCTGGTCATGGCGCATCACCGCGACGAGGCCAACCGACGCGCCGGCACCATATACCTGGTGATGGCGAGCTTCGGCACGATGGCGCTGCTGCTTGCCTTCGGCCTGCTGGCGGGACCGGCGGGAACCTATGCGTTCGACGCGATGCGGACGGCGCATCCGGGCCCGCTCGCGGCAGGCGCGGTGCTCGTTCTCATGCTGCTCGGCGCCGGCTCCAAGGCCGGCCTGGTGCCGCTGCATGCCTGGCTGCCGCTTGCCCATCCGGCGGCACCCAGCCACGTCTCGGCGCTGATGAGCGGCGTCATGACCAAGGTCGCCATCTACGGCTTCCTCCGCGTGGTGTTCGACCTGCTTGGCGCGCCGGCATGGTGGTCGGGCGTCGCCGTGCTCCTCATCGGCGGCGTGACGGCAGTGCTCGGCATCCTTCACGCGCTGATGGAAAAGGACCTGAAGCGGCTGCTCGCCTATTCGACCATCGAGAATATCGGCGTCATCTTTGCCAGTCTCGGCCTTGCGCTCGCCTTCAAGGCGAACGCCATGTCCTCGGCCGCAGCGCTGGCCCTCACCGCGGCGCTCTTCCATGTGCTCAACCATTCCTTCTTCAAGAGCCTGCTGTTCTTCGGCGCCGGCGCGGTGCTGATGTCGACCGGCGAACGCGACATGGAAAAGCTCGGCGGCCTCATCCACCGCCTGCCGGTCACCAGCTTCGTCTTTCTCGTCGGCTGCGTCTCGATCTCGGCGCTGCCGCCCTTCAACGGCTTCGCCTCCGAATGGCTGGTCTTCCAGGCCATATTGCGCAGCCCCGAGCTGCCGCAATGGGGGCTGAAGGTCATCGTGCCCGCGGTCGGCGGCATGCTGGCGCTGGCGGCGGCGCTGGCCGCGGCCTGCTTCGTCAAGGCATTCGGCATCACCTTCCTTGGCCGGGCGCGATCGGCGGCGGTGGAACGCGCGCATGAGGTCGACCGCTGGTCGCTGGCGGTGATGGTCGTACTTGCCGCCTTCTGCCTGCTCGCCGGCATCCTGCCCGGCTTGGTCATCGACGGCCTGTCGCCGGTGACGCTTTCGCTCATCGGCGACCGCATGCCGGTGCAGATGGCCGAGCCCTGGCTGTCGATCGTGCCGATCGCGGAGAGCCGCAGCTCCTATAACGGCCTGCTGGTCTTCGCCTTCATCGCCATTTCGGCGTCGCTCGCGGCCTTCTTCATCCACCGCTTCGCCTCGCATGCGCTGCGCAGGGGCATTGCATGGGGGTGCGGCTTCGCCGACCCGGTGCCGGCCGCGCAATACACCGCCGTCAGCTTCGCGCAGCCCATCCGCCGCGTCTTCGGCAGCTTCGCGTTCCGCGCCCGCGAGACGGTGGACATGCCGGCGCCGGGTTCCCTCGAACCGGCGCGCCTCAAGGTGGATATGCATGATTTGGCCTGGGAGATCTTCTACCAGCCGATCGCCGGCGCGATCGATTTCGCCACCGAGCGCCTGAACCACCTGCAGTTCCTGACCATCCGCCGCTACCTGACGCTGGTCTTCCTCTACCTCGTCATCCTGCTCCTGGTGCTTGCGCTATGGCCGTGATCCTGGAGCTTGCCGTGCAGGGCGCGCAGATGTTTTCGGTGCTGTTGCTGGCGCCGCTTCTGATCGGTTTCGTGCGCAAGGTGAAGGCGAGGCTGGTGCGGCGGCAGGGACCCTCGGTGATCCAGCCCTATCGCGATCTCGTCAGGCTGATGCGCAAGGAGGTCGTGCTGGCGGACAACGCGTCCTGGCTGTTTCGCGTAACGCCCTACCTGATCTTCGCCGCCACATGGGTCGCGGCGGCGCTCGTTCCGACCTTCGCCTCCGGCCTCCAGTTCAGCTGGGCGGCCGATCTCATCGCCATCGTGGCGCTGCTCGGCAGCGCGCGCTTCTTCCTGGCGTTGGCGGGGATGGAGGTCGGCACCAGCTTCGGCGGCATCGGCGCCAGCCGCGAGGTGATGATCGCGTCGCTGGCCGAACCCGCGATGCTGCTCATCGTCTTCAGCCTGGCACTGATGGCCGGCGCCACGCAGCTTTCGACTGTCGCCGCCTTCATGGGTTCGCCGCAGGTCGGGCTGCGGGTGTCGCTCGGCATGTCGCTGATCGCGCTGGTGATGGTGGCCATCGCCGAGAACGCGCGCATCCCGGTCGACAATCCCGCCACGCATCTGGAGCTCACCATGGTGCATGAGGCGATGATCCTGGAATATTCCGGCCGCCATCTGGCGATGATCGAGCTCGCCAGCTTCCTCAAGCTGCTGCTCTACATGTCGCTGATCTCCTGCGTCTTCCTGCCCTGGGGGCTGGCGAGCGCCGGGACGGGGCCGCAATCGCTGGCCATCGGCGCCGCCGCCTATCTCGCCAAGCTCGCGGCGCTTGCCATCCTGCTCGCCGTGTTCGAGACGGCGGTCGCCAAGATGCGCGTCTTCCGAGTGCCGGACTTCCTCGGTGCAGCGCTGATGCTGGCATTGCTCGGCACGCTCCTGCTGTTCGTCTCACGGAGCCTGTGATGAACGGTCTCACCTTCGACATCGCCCATCTGCTCGCCGGCAGCCTGGTGCTGATCTCCTTCATGATGCTCTACCAGGACCGGCTGTTCGCGCTGATCAACGTCTTTGCGCTGCATGCGGTGGTGCTGGCGCTCTCGGTGGCCTGGCAGGCCTATATCCAGGACGCGCACCATCTCTACATCACCGCCGGCATCGCTTTGGTCTTCAAGGCGATAGTCATTCCCGTCGGGCTGCATCGCATCATCCAGCGGCTCGGCATCCACCGCGACATCGAGACCGCCGTCGGCATCGGCCCGACCATGCTCGCCGGCATCGGGCTGGTGACGCTTTCCATGGTGCTGATGCTGCGGGTGACGCCCGAGGCCGACCCGCTCGCGCGCGAGGACCTCGCCTTCGCGCTGTCGATCATCCTGCTGGGGCTGCTGGTGATGGTGACAAGGCGCAACGCCGTCAGCCAGGTCGTCGGCTTCATGTCGCTGGAGAACGGCCTGGTGCTGGCCGCCACCGGCGCCAAGGGCATGCCGCTGGTGGTCGAGATCAGCGTCGCCTTCTCGATACTGATCGCCTTCATCGTCATCGGCGTCTTCCTGTTCCGCATACGGGAACGGTTCGATTCGGTCGATGTTGGCGCGCTCGACGACTATCGGGGAGAACGCCGGTGAGCGGGTTCTCCTTCGACGCCGTGGCCGCGATCCTTTTCATTCCGGCCGCTGCCGCGGCCATTCTGGCGGCATTGCCGAACTACCGCATGACGGCGATCGTGAACGTGATAGCGAGCCTGCTCACCTTGCTCGCGGCGCTGTCGCTGTTCGTCACCGAGCGGCCGGCGCCGGGGCAATATCTCATCGTCGACGATCTCAACATCGTCTTCATCGTGCTCAACACATTCGTCGGCTTCACCACCAGCGTGTTCAGCGCCTCCTATATCGCGCATGAGCTGGAGACCGGCCGGCTGACCGCGCCGAACCTCAGATTCTACCACGCGATGTACCAGATCATGATGTTCGGCATGAACCTCGCGTTCGTGTCGAACAATATCGGCCTGATGTGGGTCGCGGTGGAGTTCGCCACGCTGACCACCGTGCTGATGGTCGGCATCTATCGCACGCATGAGGCCCTGGAGGCGGCCTGGAAATACTTCATCCTCGGCAGCGTCGGCATCGCGCTGGCGCTGTTCGGCACCATCCTCGTCTATATGGCCGCGCAGCCGGTCGTCGGCGAAGGCACCAACGCCATGGTCTGGTCGGTGCTGATCGAGAAGGCGGCGCATTTCGACCCCGCGCTGCTCAGCGTCGCCTTCATCTTCCTGCTGCTCGGCTACGGCACCAAGGTCGGTCTCGCGCCGCTGCATGCCTGGTTGCCCGATGCGCATGCCGAGGGCCCGACGCCAATCTCGGCGGTGCTGTCGGGCCTGCTGCTCAACGTCGCGCTCTATGCCGTTTTGCGCTTCAAGCTTTTGCTCGCGGCAAGCCCGGCGGCGATCGGCCCCGGACCGCTGATGGTCACGATGGGGCTGACCTCGCTGATCTTCGCGGCCTTCATGCTCTACCGCCGCCGCGACATCAAACGCCTGTTCGCCTATTCCTCGATCGAGCACATGGGCATCATCGTCTTCGCCTTCGGCATGGGCGGCCCGCTCGCCAACTTCGCCGGCCTGCTGCACATGGTCATGCACAGCCTGACCAAATCGGCGATCTTCTTCGCCGTCGGCCATATCGCGCAGGTCAAGGGGACGCAGAATATCTCCGAGATCAGGGGCCTGACCGAAAGCCATCCCGGCCTCGGCTGGGCGCTCGTCATCGGCGTCGTTGCGATCGCCGGCCTGCCGCCGCTCGGCATCTTCATGAGCGAGTTCCTGGTCGTCAGCTCGACTTTCGCCAGGCATCCGTGGCTGGCGATCCCGCTGGTGTTCGGGCTGCTGATCGCCTTCGGCGCGCTGCTGTTGCGGCTGACGGGGCTTGCCTTCGGCGAGCCGCGCGGCGGCATGGCGCCGGTCGAGGCGTCCTACGTGCCGATGTACTCGCACCTCGCCTTGGTGTTTGCCGCCGGCATCTATCTGCCGGCGCCCCTGGTGGCGTGGTTCCAGCACGTCGCCGGGATTCTGGGGTGATGCGCGCGGTGAGGAAAAAAACGCCCGTGCTCGCCGATGTCATCGAAGCCGGTCGTCGGATCGAGCATCACGTTCCCTGGCCGCGCGCCGTGGTGACCGCGAAGGCCTGGAACCTCGCGGTCGAGGAGCTCGCCAATGGTCGCTGGAGCCTGCTCGGCCTGTGGGGGGAGCCGGACAAGGTGCATATGGCGCTTCTCGACGAAGCGCAGACCATCGGCGTCGTCAGCCTGGATTGCCGCGGCGGCCGCTACCCGTCGGTCGGCCAGCACCATGCGCCGGCCTTGCGGCTGGAACGCGCCGCCGCGGACCTGTTCGGGTTGGCGCCGCAGGGCCTGGCCGACACCCGCCGATGGCTCGACCATGGCCAATGGGGCGTCTCGCATCCGCTGGCCGTGCGGCCCGGCGGACTGGCGACCGCCGCCTCCTACCGGTTCCTCGCGGCCGAGGGTGAAAGCCTCCACCAGATCGCGGTCGGGCCGGTGCATGCCGGCATCATCGAGCCGGGGCATTTCCGCTTCACGGCCGGCGGCGAAACGGTAGTGCGGCTGGAAGAGCGGCTGGGCTATGTGCACAAGGGCATCGAAGGCCTGATGGCAGGCGCGCCGATCGACCGGGCCGCAAAACTCGCGGGCAGGACGTCGGGCGACAGCACGGTCGCTTATTCGCTGGCCTTTGCCCGCGCCGTCGAAGCCGCGCTCGGGCTCGAGGTTCCCGCGCGTGCAATCTGGCTGCGGGCGCTGATGGCCGAACTGGAGCGCCTTGCCAATCATCTCGGCGACATCGGCGCCATCTGCAACGACGCCGCCTTCGCGATCATGCACGCGCATTGCGGCGTGCTGCGCGAGCGCGTGCTGCGCGCCGCCGACGCCGCCTTCGGCCATCGCCTGATGCGCGACCGTATCGTGCCCGGCGGCACGGCGAGCGATCTGGACGAGGCGGGGACGAGCGCCATCCGGTCGCTGGTCGCGGAGATCAGGCAGCGCTTCCCGCATCTGGTCGAACTTTACGACAACACGGCATCGCTGCAGGACCGCACGGTGGCGACCGGCCGGCTCACGGTCGAGCTTGCCCGGCAATATGCCGCCGGCGGTTATGTCGGGCGGGCGTCGGGCCGCGATTTCGACGCGCGGCGCGATCTTGCCTACGCGCCTTATGACGAACTCGCCTTCGATGTGCCGGTGCTGCGGGAGGGCGACGTCAACGCGCGCGTCTGGATCCGCGTGCGCGAGGTCGAGCAGAGCCTGTCGCTGGTCGAGCAGATTCTCGGGCGGCTGCCCGCCGGCCCGATCCGCGCCGATATCGCCGCAGCGGGCGATATTGCGGATGGACCGCGTGAGGGCATGGCGCTGGTCGAGGGTTTCCGCGGCGACATACTGGCCTGGCTGCGCATCGGCGAGAACGGCACGATCGAGCGCTGCCACCTGCGCGACCCTTCATGGTTCCAATGGCCGCTGCTGGAAGCGGCGATCGAAGACAACATCGTCGCCGACTTCCCGCTCTGCAACAAATCGTTCAACTGCTCCTATTCGGGCCACGACCTCTAAGCCGGGCCAAGGCACACCGCCATGCGAAAACTGCTCTTCGAAAGCCTGATCCGCCCGCCCTTGACCGAGCGCCCGCCGCAATCGAGCGACGCGGCCGTCGACGAGCTGGCACGCGCCCTCGACGGGCTTGCCCGCAAGCGGCTCGGCCGGAGTCTGTCGATCCGCGCCGTGGACGCCGGCTCCTGCAATGGTTGCGAGCTTGAAATGCACGCGCTCAACAACGCCTTCTACGACATCGAGCGCTTCGGCTTCCGCTTCGTCGCGTCGCCGCGCCATGCCGACGTGCTTCTGGTCACCGGGCCCGTCACGAAAAACATGCGCGAGGCGCTGAAGCGGACTTTTGACGCGACCCCCAACCCGAAATGGGTGGTAGCGCTCGGCGACTGCGCCAGGGACGGCGGCTGCTTCGCCGGCAGCTACGCGGTCGTCGGCGGCGTGGCGGACGTGGTGCCGGTCGACCTGCGCATTCCGGGCTGCCCGCCACCGCCGATCGAGATCCTCAAGGGATTGATCGCGCTGCTCGACGGCGCCAACGGCAAGGCGGGCGCCCGCAGCTGACGGAGACGACGAGCCCGGCAATCGCATTTTCAGTGCGAGCCGAGCCGTGCTAGGATTTCGAAGAGAGGTCCGGGCCGCAAAATTCGAGAAGCTCGATTGCGCAGGCAGCAGGCCGGCCGTAGCGGCCGCCCGCAGATTTGGTGGGGCAAAAGATGGGAGGGGGCAGTTCGGCCGTATGGCCAAGGTTGGCGTTGGCCTGCACGCAGTGCCGGAGCGCCGGGCGCGGGCCGGGCGAAAGCAGGTCTTTTTGCACGAACCAACCGATGCGCCGGCAGGCATGCCCTCCGCGCCGGACCTGATCGTTATGCGTGGCCGCTGGACGATCCTTGCAGTCCTCTTTGCCGCTCGCGCCGCAATGGCGGTGCAATTCCAGAGCATCGCGGCCATCGCGCCGGAGCTGGGGAAGACACTGAACGCCAATCTCGCCGATATAGGCGTGCTCATAGGCCTCTATTTCGCGCCGGGCATCGCGCTGGCGCTGCCGGGCGGTGCGATCGGACGTCGCTTTGGCGACAAGGCGACCGTGCTTGCCGGATTGGTCATGATGCTGGCGGGCGAGGCACTGCTTTGCATCTCGACTTCATGGAGCGTGCAAATCGCCGGCCGGCTGATCGCGGGCATAGGCGGCGTGCTGTTGAACGTGCTCATGACCAAGATGATGGTCGACTGGTTCGCGGGCCGGCAGATCGCCACGGCGATGGCGATCTTCATCAACTCATGGCCGCTGGGCATTGCCCTCACGCTCGTCGCGCTGCCGCTGATCCAGGCTGAATTCGGAATTGCGGGCGCGCAGATCGCGGTCATGGCGCTTATCGGCGCAGCCCTGGCGCTGGTGGGGCTTTTCTACCGGCCGCCAGGCCAGTCCGCCGCTCCGGTTTCAGCGCAAGACGCGCGACTTGGGCTGCCGGTCGTCTGGGCCGTGCTGCTGGCAGGCTTGATATGGGCCTTCTACAATGTCGGCTTCGCCATGATCTTCAGTTTCGCGCCGTCGATGCTGGTCGAGCGCGGCTGGTCGACGGCCGCCGCCGGCTCGGCCGTCAGCATCGTGCTGTGGCTCGCGGCCCTATCCGTTCCCCTTGGCGGCTACCTCGCGGACCGCGCGGGAAGCCGCAATGCGCTGCTTGCCGCAAGCTGCCTGGCTTTCGCTGCGCTGATTGTGCTGTTGTGGCGGGGCTCGCCAGTGCCGCCCACACTGGTTGCACTCGGCCTCGTCTGCGGGCTCCCAGCCGGATCGATCATGAGCCTGCCGGCGCGGGTGCTGGCGCCGGCGACACGAGCGCTGGGAATGGGACTCTTCTACACGGTCTACTACGCCACGATGCTGATCGCGCCTTGGCTCGGCGGCAGGCTGGCGCTTTGGACTGGCCACGCAGGCGCGGCCCTCGGCCTCGGCTCGGCGGCACTTATGGCCTGTCCGATGCTTTTGTGGGGGTTTGAACGCTGGCTGCTCGTGCAGGCCCGAACGGCGCCGCGCGCGAGCTGAGACCTTACGAATTTTCGACAGGCGGTGGCGCGCCGGACGTCGCGAGATCAGGCTGGAGCGTAGGTCAACCTGATCACATCTTCGCCGATCCGATCATGCGCCATCAGGCGGAGCGGTGGGCGGGGTCCGGCGAAATAGGGCTTGCCGTGACCAAGCACGACCGGGTGCAGGTAGATCCGATATTCGTCGATCAAGCCCAGTTCGGCGAGGCTTCGCGCCAAGTCCGGGCCGGCGACTTCGATCTCGCCGTCGCGCTCGGCCTTCAGCTTCCGCATTGCGCCCTCAAGATCATCTTCGACGAGCGTGGCGTTGGGACCTACAGACTTCAACGAGCGCGAGACGACCCATTTCGGCTGGCGCCGCCACGCCGCCGCGTAGGCAAGCCGCTCGGCATCCCACTCGGGATGCTCGTCGTCCCAATAGCGCATGATCTCGTACATGCGGCGACCGTAGACGCTGCCCGACTGCCGCTCGGCCTCCGCGATGAAGTGGCGGAAGAGCGTGGGGCTTGGCCCGAACGCCGTATGATCGACATAGCCGTCCAGCGACTGGTTCATTCCGAACACGAGCTTGGCCATTGCCTGCTCCTCACATGTATTCGCGCGATCTGATTGCGTTGTGCAATCGGTCTAGGTTAGGTCGACTGATTTTATTTTGCAATTGGTTTTGACGCGCATGAACGCCGATTTGAAACCGGTGCCGGGCAGGCTGAACTCAAGCCACCACCGCCAAGCCCGGCGAAGCGCGCAAACGGGCTATGTCGCGCGCCGGCGGTTCTCCAAAGTGGCGGCGATATTCGCGACTGAACTGCGACGCGCTTTCGTAACCTACGCGGAAGGCGGCAGTCGTGGCGTCGATGTCCTGGACCAGCATCAGGCTGCGCGCGTCCTGCAGCCTGAGCTGCTTCTGGAATTGCAGCGGCGTCATCGCCGTCACGGCGCGAAAATGCTCGTGCAGGCTCGACGGACTCATGCCTACTTCCGCGGCAAGCCGCTCGATGCTGAACCGTCCCCGGAAGTTCTTCCCGATCCAGGCGATGGCGCGGCCGACCTGGGCCACCCGACCTTGGCCGGAGGTGATGTGCCGCATCCTGGCGCCGTCCGGGCCGGCGAGCAGGCGATAGAGAATTTCCTGCTCGGCAAGCGGCCCGAGCACGGGCAGCGCTGCCGGATCGTCGAGCAGGCGCAGCAGGCGCAGCGCCGCGTCGAGCAGACCGGCGCCGGCGTCGGACACCGTCTTGCCTATGGGCGGGGATGACGCTCCCGGCGGCAGTGGCACGCGCAACGCCAAGTCCCCCAGCATGACCGGATCGAAATCGAGATACAGGCAAAGATAGGGCTTGTCGGGCGTCGCCTCGACCACACGGCCTATGGCTGGCAGGTCGTAGGTCACGACTCCATAGCGCCCCGGTGCGTATCTGAACACGCGGTCGCCCAGGGTGACCTCCTTGTGCCCCTGCGCGACGAGGCACAGTTGCGGCCGGTAAACATTCGGCATCGGCATCGTCACCGTGGAGGATCGAACAAGCGTCACACGTTCGACGGGGGTGGCGTGGAAGCCATCCTTCGCGACGTGCCGGGCAATCACGGCCGCGATTTCGGTCAGCGTTTCCATGAATCGGACCATCGCACGCGCGCGGAAGGGCGGCAATGCGAACCCGCAGCTTCTGGAGGATTGGGCAGCAATCCCGGCGCATCAGGCTAACGGTTCGACGTCGCCCCGCATCACAGTGTCAGCGGCGCCTGGTTCACAGCAAACCTGGCCGCGGGACAAGGATGGAGCAAACATGAGAACCGATGATCTGAAGATCCCCACGGTCGCACTGGGCACGTGGGCCTGGGGCGACAGCGGCGAGACTGGCAACGGCTACTTCGGCAGCCACCTGACTCAAGCTGGCCTGGAAGAGGCCGCCGACAAGGCGCACGCGGCCGGGTTCACCCTGTGGGACACCGCCCTGGTGTACGGCATGGGCCGTTCCGAAACCGTACTCGGGGAGGTCCTGAAGCGCTACGCCCGCAGCGGCTACCAGCTCTCCACGAAGTTCAACCCGCGGATCGCGGGAACCAGCGACGATCCGGTGGCGGACATGCTGCAGCAGAGCCTGGCCAACCTCGGCACCGACTACATAGACCTCTACTGGATTCACAATCCAGCCGATGTGCCGCGGTGGACTCCGCACCTCATTCCGTTGCTGAAGAGCGGGAAGGTCAAACATGTCGGCGTCTCGAATCACAACCTGAGCGAGATCAAGCTCGCCGACCAGATCCTGCGCGAAGCCGGGTTCCGGGTCGAAGCCGTCCAGAACCACTATAGCCTCCTCTACCGCAGCTCTGAGCAAGCTGGCATCCTGGACTACTGCCGCAACCAAGGCATCCCGTTCTTCGCCTATATGGTGCTCGAACAGGGCGCCTTGACCGGCCGGTACAGCCCGGAGAATCCGCTGCCGGAAGGCAGCAGCCGGGCGAAGATCTACAACGGCATGCTGGCTCAACTGAAGGCTCTGACGGACAAGCTCGCCTCGATCGGCCTGAGCCAGGGTGCAGCAGCGCCCGATGTCGCGACAGCGTGGGCGATAGCCAAGGGCACGACGCCGATCGTCGGCGTCACCAAGCCCCATCATGTCGACGGTCTGGCCCGAGCCAGCAGCATCACGCTCACCAGCGACGACATCGCGGAGTTGGAAGCTCTTGCCGACGCCGCTAACGTGAACACCCGCGGCTTCTGGGAACAAGAGATGTAAGTCTAAGCCGTCGGACCGCCGCTCCGAGCGACACGGCAGGCGATCATTTACCTCCGCGTGATGATCGCCTGTGACCGAGCAGGTTGCCGGTTGCCTCCACCTGATTGTGCAAGTGCTCCAGAACGCGTTGCGCCATTCCGCAAAGTTCCGGATCACCTGCGCTGCGATGGTTGCCTTGTCTTGCGGTAGGAACCGCTCTTAGCGTTGCTGCACCATGTCGGGCGTGTCCTGGATCGCGTAGCTCACCGCGCACCGACCCTTTCCGGCCTCTGCCTTTGGCGCCATGGGCGGCCGCGCCTAGTCGCGCCAGATGACGCTTTCGGGATCGGCCAGCCACTTGCTCAACGACCAGAAAGAGGCGCGGCGGGCCAGATCGAGCCGTTTCGGCGGAAGGCTTCACCGCTGCCGGGTCAGCCGGGGCCAGCATCCGCGCACATGATTTATCGCTGACATCAAAGGCTTTCCCGTGAGGTGAGAATGGCGAGGGCCGGCAAACGGATCGATTCCGACCCTCATCGAAATGCTCGCCATCCCGGCCGGGATCAGCCAGCTACTGGCGTGTTGAGAAGCTGCTGCTCCCAAAGATACGCGATGCCGCTGCCGCCGAAGTGCTGGATGAGAATCTCGGTCAGCTCCTCGACATGCTCGGTGCGCGCCCAATCGCGTTGCCATTCGCCAGCGAGCGCCATCACGGTCATCACGTTCGCGCCGGCCGCGATCATTCGCTGGATGGCAACTTCGTGAGACTCCTTCGAAATCCCGCCCGACGCGTCGGTGATCACGGTCGCGTCCCAGCCTTCGCCGGCGGCTTGGATCACAGGCATTGCGACGCAGACCTCGGTCCACAGGCCGGCGATGATCAGCTGCTTGCGGCCGGTCGCCTTGACGACGTTCACCACATTCTCGTCCTGCCAGGTGTTCACCCAGGTGCGATCGATGACTTCCTGGCCCGGAAATACGTCGGTGATCTGCTTGAAGGGACGTCCGCCGCGCGCCGCGATCACGCTGGTGAGAATGGTCGGAACATTGAAGGCTTTTGCCAGCTTCGCCAGCGCGGTCGTGTTGTTGACCACCATGTGCGGATCGTGGCTGTTCAGGTTTGCGAGTTGATAAGGCTGGTGGTCGATCAGAACGAGGACCGAATCTTCGGGACGAAGAAGCGAATCGAGGCCGTTACGAGGGGTCATCAAGACATCCTTTCTCTGCCGCTATGGACGGCGATGGGTTCACGGGAGACATGCGCCAGCCGGCGACGTTGCCGGGACGCAATTTGCTGTTCCTTTAGGTGATGAGGTAGTGCCGTATTCAGGTAAGCTGTGTCGCGAAATAAGGAACGACGAAATGAACATCGAAGATCTCCAGACATTCGTCGCCGTGGCCGATGCAGGGGGCGTATCGGCCGCCGCACGCCGGCTCGGCGTCTCCAAGTCAATCGTGAGCCGGCGGCTTTTCCGGATCGAGGCAGAACTCGGCGTCCAGCTTCTTGCACGAACGACCCGCGGGGCCGCGCTTACGGAAGCGGGGATCACGTTCAGAGACCACGCGGCCAGAGCCAGCGCCGAGATCGATACCGCCAGGGAAACCATCCTGCCATCCGGCGACCTTCGCGGCCGCCTGAGGGTTGCCATGCCGCTTACTTTCGGCCCGACGCACTTCGCCCCCGTGCTTGCGGAAATGGCGCGCCAGCACACGCGGCTTCACATCCAGACCTCCTACAGCGATCGCTTCGTCGATCTCATCGCAGAGGGTTTCGATTGCGCGATCCGGGGCGCCTACCTTCAGGACTCCAACCTGATCGCGCAGCGCGTCGGGCCGATCCATGGAAAACTTGTCGCAAGCCCGGATTACATCAAAGCGCATGGGTCACCGGAGACTCTGGACGAACTCGTCACCCATCAGGCCCTCATGCAGGGAACGGAAGCCTGGCAGTTCATGGATGGCAGCAAGATTGTTACGGTCCAGCCGCAGGGCAAGTTCAAGGCCGACAGCGCCACGGCACTTGCCGCTGCTGCTGCGGCAGGCCTCGGCATCGCCTGGCTCCCCGATTGCATCACATATGAATATGTGGCCTCCGGTGCATTGGTTCCGATCATGACACGCTATCCGGTACCTCCGGGGGCCGCGTATGTCGTACGCCCGCCGGGTCAGCATCCCGCGCGGAAAGTGCGGGTGCTCACCGAAATGCTGACTGAGTATTTCAAACGGAACCCGAAGCTTTGGGGTCTCGACGGCTAAGAAGCTTAGCCAAGGATCTGCATTCGACGTCGGCATTCCTTCGGCGATATAGGCCCGAATGTTCCACCTGCTGCGACACAGCTTGACTTATCTAGGTGTTTGCTAGTCTGGCAGCCGGTCGCGCGCCAGTTTAGACATTCTGGCAGCGCAGGAGAATGACGCACATGAGTTGGAACCCAGCCATCGAGCCCGGCTGCCCCGATGAGGTGGGCATCGACGCCATCGAGACCCTCATCGTCGCGCCCTGCCAGCGCCGAAGCGGCAAGCCGGTTGGCGCGCGCAGAATTGGGGCAAGGGGCGCTTCGATCTGCCGGTCGATGACCGGGATGAGCATATTCCTCTTCCGGACTGACCGGCGCTGATAAGGTGATCGCCGGACACGGCTCGGGCGGTCGAAGACGACCTGAAGACGTCCGTCTTGCGGCGCATAGCGATCATCCAACGCCGAATGCGTGAGCTCCGCCTTTGGCCAAATTGCTCATCCGAGCGTAAGCGATTCGAACTTCTTCACCGCCTAACGTCGCCATTTCTACTCATATTTGTACTTGGGCTGTCTGCCGCTCTTCGCGCCGGCGTAGTTCGGCGGCATGGAGGGCAGTTGGCGGTATTTGGCGCGCCCGAAGAGATTCGAACTCCTGACCCCCAGATTCGTAGTCTGGTGCTCTATCCAGCTGAGCTACGGGCGCGCAACAGGCCGTGCATGACACAGGCCCCGCGTTCCGGTCGAGACGGCCGGCCGCGATGTGGAGTGTTCCCTAACGACTGAATTCGCGAAAAGCAAGCCGATCCGGCAAAAGTTTTGTCGCAGGCGGTTTTGCCGGCTTTGATCGAGGCGCGCCGCTGCCGACAGGCGGCTCAGCCGGAGGTGGCAACCTCAAGCCGGGCGGCGCAGGCCGTTGCGCGCCTGGTCGAGCCGGACAGGCTGGTCGGGGATAGTGACGGCGAAGACGGTGCGGCCGCCGATCGATTCGACGAGCTCGACGGTGCCGCCATGGGCGCGGGTCAGCTCGTGCGCGATCGCCAGGCCGAGGCCGGTGCCGCCGCTGCGGGCCGAGCCGCGGAAGGCGGCGAACAGGTTCTCGCGCGCCTTGGGCGGCAGGCCGGGGCCGGTGTCGGTGACGGTGATGCGGCTGACGCTGCCATGGCGCTCGGCCGCGACCGCCAGCCGGCGCACCACCGCGCTTTCGGTGTCGGCGGCCATCGCCTGAATGGAGTTGCGGCAGAGATTGGTGAGCACGCGGAAGAGATGGTCGGAATCGGCGTCGACCTCGAAGGCGAGCTCGACGCCATTGATGAACTCGATGCCCTCCTCGATGTCGAGCAGGCCGTGCACGTCGTCGACCAGCTGGCGCAGCCTGAGCCGCCGGCGCGACGGCGCCGGCTCCTGGGTGCGGCCGTAGTGAAGCACGCCTTCGGAATAGGAGACGGCGCGGTCGAGGGCGCGCAGAAGCTTCGGCGCGAAGGCCTGCACGGTCGGGTCCTTCACCTGGCGCAGCCGGTCCGACATCAGCTGCGCGGACGCCAGGATGTTGCGCATGTCGTGGTTGATCTTGGAGACGGCCAGGCCGAGGTCGGCGAGATGCTTCTGCTCCGACAGCATCTTCTGCAGCCGGTCCTGCATCTGCGACAGCTCGCGCTCGGCCACGCCGATCTCGTCGGCGCGGTCGGCGGGGCGGATGACGCGGCCGGGATCGTCGGGCGCCTCGGAGAAGGCCAGGATCGAGCGTGTCATTGTGCGGATCGGCCCGATCATGATCAGGTCGATCGCCGCATAGACCAGCATGGCGGTGAACAGCGAAATCAGCAGCGAGACGACGGCGACGTTGCGCGAATATCGAAGCATGGCGTCGCGCAGCCTGTAGTCCGGCATGATCAGCTCGAATTCCTTGTCGCTGTCGCCGACCGGGCCGAAGACCCGCAGCATGCGCTTGCCGCCGAAGAACAGCGTGTCGAGCGCGCCGGTCATGCCGTTGACCAGGCCGACATCGGCGATGTCGATATGCTCGTCGACCTGGGGCGGCATGTCGGAAACGACGAGCAGCCGCGAGACGCCGCCGTCGCGCACGGCGATCGCCTTGGCGCCGATCGCCATCAGCACGTCGTTCTGAGCGTTATGCGACAGCGCGTTGGGCTCGCCCTGCAAGAGCACGATCGACACGGCGGCGGCGGTGCTCAACCGCTCCTTCAGCCAATTGACCCGATAGCTGGCGATCCAGGGCAGGAAGATCAGGATTTCAGCCAAAAGCACGAAGGCGATGGTGAGGAAGAGGAGCTTGGTCGACAGGCCACGCGACAGCGGCACCCGGCGCGTCGAATTCGCCGCCGGCCTTGCCTTCTCGTTCGTGGGCAGAGTTTCACTCGTCATTGACGCGCATTCACAAAGGCTTGATCGGCCAAGATTATGCGATTTGCGGCTTTTTTGCCAATTTCAACCTTGGTCCAGCAAAAATGCCTCGGGGGCACCCCGGATTGACTTCCCAAAACCTTCTTCCTATAAGCCCGCTCACGCTCGGGCCATTCGTCCCGGCGCGGTTTCGATCGCGCCTAAGCCGGCCTGGCAAAGCTCCTGTTACAGAGTGACAGAATCAAGAAGGGCCGCACCCCGCGGTATTAAAACAAATGAAGCGTACCTACCAACCGTCCAAGCTCGTCCGTAAGCGCCGGCATGGTTTCCGTGCCCGTATGGCCACCAAGGGTGGCCGTGGCGTCGTTGCCGCCCGCCGCAATCGCGGCCGCAAGCGGCTCAGCGCCTGAACGAAAGACGAGATCGTTGCCCGCAACCGGCAAGCCAAAGGGGAAAACCCCCGGGCGGCTTCTGAAACGCGCGGAATTCCTGGCTGTGCGCGGCGGCGAGAAACGCCGCGGGCGGCTTTTTCTCGTTGAAGTTCTCGACCGCGGCGATGACCTTGCGCCGCGCGTCGGCTACACCGTCACCAAGAAGGTCGGCAACGCCGTGGTGCGCAACCGCGTCCGGCGGCGACTGAGGGAAGCCGTGCGCGTCCATGCCGCCGATGACATGGCGCCCGGCAGTGATTATGTCATCGTCGGGCGTGAAGACGTGCTTGCCATCCCGTTCGGCCAGTTGAAGGCCGAGCTTTCCCGCCGGCTGCGCGGAACACGATAGGCCAAAGGCTTTCGATGGAAAACAACCGCAATTTCTTCATCACCATCGCGCTGTCGGTGCTGATCCTGACCCTCTGGCAGGTGTTCTACATGAACCCGCGCATGGAGCAGCAGCGCGAGCAGACCCGCGTCGAGCAACAGCGCGTCGAGGCGCAGAAGAAGGAAGCGGGCGGCGGCGCCAACTCCGGCGCGGCCGGAACGCCGGCTCCCACCGCCGGCGCGATCCCCAACGCGCCCGGCGGCGATACGGTGACGGCGGCCAGCCGCGACCAGGCTGTTGCCGCGACCAAGCGCGTCAAGATCGACACGCCCAGCCTCGAGGGTTCGATCAACCTGACAGGCGCGCGCCTCGACGACCTGAAGCTCAAGCACTACACCGAGACGGTCGACAAAAACTCGCCCGAGATCCAGCTTCTCAACCCGCAGGCGCTGCCCACCGGCTATTTCGCCGAGATCGGTTTCGTCGGCACCGACAAGACAGGCGCGGTGCCTAGCTCGGACACGGTGTGGAGCGTCGAAGGCAATCCGACGCTGACCCCGTCGACGCCGGTGACGCTCACCTACACCAACGACAAGGGCCTGACCTTCAAGCGCACCATCTCGGTCGACGACAACTACATGTTCACCGTTTCCGACACGGTGCAGAATTCGGGAAGCGCAGCCGTCAGCCTGTTCAACTACGGCCGCGTCACGCGCTATGACAAGCCGGCCGTCGCCAGCACCTATGTGCTGCATGAAGGCCTGATCGGTGTCACCGGCACCGAAGGGCTGACGGAATACAAATACGCGGCCATCGAAAAGGACAAGGAAGTCAAGCCGGGCAAGTCGACAGACGGCTGGCTCGGCATCACCGACAAATACTGGGCCGTCACCCTGGTGCCCACCGAAAAGCAGCCCTTCCAGCCGCGCTACGGCTACTTCGAGGACGGGCGCCACCGCTATCAATCCGACTTCCTCACCGATGCGATCAATGTCGGTGCCGGCCAGTCCGCGACTGTCGAGACGGAGATTTTCGCCGGCGCCAAGGAAGTCGCCAAGATCAACGCTTATGAGGCTGACCGTCACATTCGCCAGTTCAACTTGTTGATCGACTGGGGCTGGTTCTACTTCATCACCAAGCCGATGTTCTGGCTGATCGACACGCTCTACAAATTCTTCGGCAATTTCGGCCTGGCGATCCTCGCCACCACCGTCGTCGTCAAGGCCATCTTCTTCCCGCTGGCGAACAAATCCTACGCCTCGATGGCGAACATGAAGAAGGTGCAGCCGAAGATGGTCGAGATCCGCGAGAAATACGCGGACGACAAGATGAAGCAGCAGCAGGCGATGATGGAGCTCTACAAGACCGAGAAGATCAATCCGCTCGCCGGCTGTTGGCCGGTGGCGCTGCAGATCCCGGTCTTCTTCTCGCTCTACAAGGTGCTCTACATCACCATCGAGATGCGGCACGCACCGTTCTTCGGCTGGATCCACGACCTTGCGGCGCCCGATCCGACGTCGATCTTCAACCTGTTCGGCCTGCTGCCCTTCGCCGCGCCCGCCTTCCTGCCGCATATGGGCGCCTGGGCGGTGGTCATGGGCATCACCATGTTCCTGCAGATGCGCATGAACCCGGCGCCGCCGGACCCGACGCAGGCGGCGATCTTCACCTGGATGCCGGTGATCTTCACCTTCATGATGGGTTCGTTCCCGGCCGGCCTCGTCATCTACTGGGCCTGGAACAACACGCTGTCGATCCTGCAGCAGGGCGTGATCATGAAGCGCCAGGGCGCCAAGATCGAATTGTGGGACAATCTGGCGGCGCTGTTCCGCAAGAAACCATCGCCAGCGGAATAGAAGGCGCCACGGGTTACAGATCAAAACCCCGGCCTTGGCCGGGGTTTTGTTGGAGATGCCGACGGGACAGCGCCAACCTTCGCGATTGGCCGTGGCCCTCTTCCCGGTCGTCATGTATGGGGCGGAGCAAGGAGCGAAGCGACGCGCGCAGACCCTGGAATCCATGCCGTTACGCTAAGGCGTTGCAACGGTTGCAGAATTCTGCACCGTCACACTCTGCAGCAAGGTCACGGAATGGATCCTCGGGTCAAGCCCGAGGATGACGACGTCACGGAAGTTTCGGCCAATCTCCAACGCCGGCATCAGTAGCGCCCGCGCCAACCTTCGCGATTGGCCCTGGCCCTCTTCCCGGTCGTCATTCCAAGGCGGAGCAAGGAGCGAAGCTCGAGTCAAGCCCGAGTATGACGACGTCGCGGGGGCCGGATGGCCGAGCTGAGCGGACGCCTCACTCCATAACAGCGCTGTGGTCGACCTTGGCCGGCGTGCCCGGCTTGCGCAGCAGAAGCACCAGCGGGATGGCGGCTAAAGACAGGATCATCATCAGCTTGAAGTCGTCGACATAGCTGATGATCGTCGCCTGCAGCGTCACCAGGCCATCGAGCGCGGCGCGGCCGGCGGCGGTGTAGGGGCTCAGCGCCTGCGAGACCGCCGGATCGCTGAAGGCCGGGTTGTACGGCGTCACATAGGTGGCGATGTTGGCGTGGTTGATCTGCTGGTTCTGCGTCAGCAACGCCGTGACGACCGAGATGCCGACGCTGGAGCCGATGTTGCGCGACAGATTGTAGAGGCCGGTGCCCTCAGAGCGCCGCTCCGGCGCCAGCGTGGCGAAGGTGATGGTGGTGAGCGGCACGAACAGGAAGCCCAAGCCGGCGCCCTGGATGAAGCCGGTGCTGATGATCGTCCATTGCGAGACGTCCGGCGTCCATCCGGTCATGTCGTACATCGCCCAGGCGGTGATGGCGAGGCCGATGAACAGCAGCCAGCGTGTGTCGACCTTGCCGACCAGCCTGCCGACGATGAACATGCATGCCATGGTGCCGAGGCCGCGCGGCCCCATGACGATGCCGGCCGTCACCACCGGATAGCCCATCAGAGTCTGCAGGTAAGGCGTCATCAGCGCCAGCGAGGCGAGATAGGTGATGCCGATGATGAAGATGAACACCATGCCGACGGCGAAGTTGCGGTCGAGGAACAGCCGCGGGTTCACGAAGGTGTCGCGCGCGGTGAAAGTATGGACGATGAAGATGTAGAAGGCCGAGGCGCAGACCAAGGCTTCGACGATGATCTCGGCCGAGGAGAACCAGTTGAGCTGCTCGCCGCGGTCGAGGAACATCTGCAGCGAGGCGATGGCGATCGAGAGCATGCCGAAGCCCAGCCAGTCGAGCCTGGCCTTCAAGTCGAGCTTGGTTTCCTGGACGAACATCGAGACGCCGATAAAAGCCAGCGCGCCGATCGGCACGTTGATGTAGAAGACCCAGCGCCAGGAGACGTTCTCGGTCAGCCAGCCGCCGATGACCGGGCCAAGCACCGGGCCGACCATGACCGAGACGCCGAACAGCGCCATGGCCGAGCCGCGCTCCTCGACGCTGTAGATGTCGAGCAGGATCGACTGCGACAGCGGCACGAGCGCCGCGCCGAACAGGCCCTGCAGCAGGCGAAAGCCGACGATCTGCGGCAGCGACTGGGCGAAACCGCACAGCACCGAGGCGACGACGAAGCCGGTGATCGCCACCAGAAGGATGCGCTTGCGGCCGAAGCGGTTGGCGAGATAGCCGGACGGCGGCGTCATCACCGCGGCGGCGACGATATAGGAGGTGAGCACCCAGTTGATCTGGTCGGCGCTCGCCGAGACGCTGCCCTGGATATAGGGCAGCGCGACGTTGGCGATGGTGGTGTCCAGCGCCTGCATGATGACCGCAAGGATCACACAAGCGGTGATGGCGCCGCGATTGGCGACCACGGGCGCGCCTGTCGCGGAAGCCGTCGTCATGACTTTGGTCCGGATTGCTTGAAGAGATTGGTGATGAAATCCGGCAGGCCGCGGGCGTGGCCGGTGTCGATGCTGACGACGGCGCTCATGCCGCCGCGCAGCGGCGGCTTGCCGTCCGGATCGTCGATCGTCACGCGCATCGGGATGCGCTGCACGACCTTGACCCAGTTGCCGCTGGTGTTCTGCGCCGGCAGCAGCGAGAAGCTGGACGAGGAAGCAGGGCTGATCGAGCCGACGGTGCCGTGCCAGACCTCGCCCGGATAGCCGTCGATGCTGATCGTCGCCGTCTGGCCGGGACGCACATAGGTGAGCTCGGTTTCCTTGGGCTCGGCCGCGATCCAGATGTCGGTCGACGACACCAGGCTGAAGGCCGGCTGCGAGGCCGGCAGGTACTTGCCGACCTGCAGCGCGTCGACATTGGTGACGATGCCGTCGAACGGCGCCTTGACGACGGAATCGTTCAGGTTGCGCTGCGCGTCGTCCACCGCCGACTGGGCCTGCAGATAGAACGGGTTCTGCTCGACCGGCTGGCCGGCGTCGCCGCCGAGCTGGGCAAGCATCGCCTGCGCCTGCGCCTTGGCGACAGTCACCTTCTGGCGGGCCGCAACGAGGTCGTGCTGGGCGCTGTCGAAGGTCGCCTTGGAGGCGGTCGAAGTCTTGAGCAGGTCCTGCTGACGCTGGAAGGCGGACTCGTAATAGGGGATGTCCGCTTGCGCCTGGTCGATCGACGCGAGCGACTGCTGGTAGCTCGCCTGCAGCGTCAGCACCTGGTTGCGCACGGTGCCGAGCTGCGCCTTGGCGCCCGCGAGCGCGGTTTCGAAGGAGGCAGGCCGCAGCCGGAAGAGCACATCGCCCTTCTTCACCGCCTGGTTGTCGTGCACGTCGATCTCCTGCACGGTGCCGGAAACGTCGGTCGAGACGCCGAGCGATTGCGCCTGGATATAGGCGTTGTCGGTGGTCATGATCTGGCCGCCGATGACGTAGTAGTAGCCGCCGGCCACCAGTGCGACGGGCAGCAGCGCAAACAGGATCGGCCGCGTCAGGCTGCGGCGCGGCTTTACGGGAGCGGGCGGAGCCACCGTGACGGCTGCCGGCTTCGGCTGTGCCGAGGGAGCCTCGGCTACCGGCTCCGGCGCCACGGGCGCTTCCAGCTCGTCGTCTTCGACGACAGGCGGGTTGGCGCGCCTCTGTTCGCGCTGGCTGTCCAGGCTGATGACCTGGTCGCTTACTCTTTCGCCGACATTTTCCTCGTCGGTGGGCTTTCTGGGTGAGGTTCCTTCAGACATGGACTTTCTCCCGGTCGAGGGCCGGCTGGGCGCAGGCCTGGAGCAGATTGGATTTGATCAGGCAAAGGGTTTGCAGCAGTTGCCGCTGCGCTTCCGCGGACAGGCCGGTGAAGGCCTCCTCGCGCGTCTTCTGGCCGTTGCTGCGCATCACTTCGATGAGCGGATGGGCCTTCGGGGTCAGATAGAGAAGCCACGCCCGGCGGTCGGCCGGATTGGGCCGACGCTCGATGAAGCCGCGCGCCTGCATCTTGTCGAGCAGCCTCGCGAGCGTGATCGGCATGATCTCGATGAGGTCGGCCAGCTTGTTCTGGTGGATGCCCTCACGCAGCGAAAGATAAGCCAGCACCTGCCACTGCGCGCGGGTCAGGCCAAAGGCTCGCGACCGCTGCTCGAACCGCTTCCTGAGCAGGCGCGCGACATCGTGCAGCACAAAGCTGATATTTGGCGAGGTGGACATGGGAGGACTTCGGAGGCTGCGGACAAACTTTCGTGAGCATGCTTATTATCATCATGCACATAATCCTGCTGGACGCGGAGCGCAAGACCGACTAAGGCGCTTGGTAAAAATATCGCATAGGCCAAAACCCGGCCGGGCCGGCCTGGTTTGCGGCAAGGACAAGACGATGAACCGGCTCAAGATCATCATGCTGGCGCTGCTGGCGGGATATGCTTTTCCGGCCGCCGCGAAGGACGCGGTGAGCTGCGGCGGAGCGGCGATGCTGGGTGGCGCGCAGCTCAATTGCAGCCACGTGCAACCCAAGGCGCCGCCGCAATTCTGCACCTTCAGCTGGGCGCTGCACACGACGGCCGGCGAGCAGAAAATCGTCGAAGGCAGCTTCTCGCTGCCGCCCGGAGCCTCGAACGTACAGGTCTATCAGGGCAGCGGTTTCGACAGCGCCCTTTCCAACCCGATCGTGATCTGCCGCGGCAACCATTGAACGGTTGGCGCTGCGGAACGGATCACGTTAGTTTGATCGCGCGCGGGTGCCGTCGGCCGCGCCCAAACACGCCTGCAAAGGACCGCGATGACCGGACCCAACCCCAACATCAAGCATCCGATTGCGATGCATCCGCGCGTCGGCTTCCTGAAGGGGCTGGTGAGCGCGCCGAATATCGAGATCGGCGACTTCACCTATTACGACGACCCCGATGGTCCCGACAAATTCGCAGAGAAATGCGTGCTGCATCACTACGACTTCATCGGCGACCGGCTGGTGATCGGCAAGTTCTGCGCCATCGCCGAGGGCGCGCGCTTCATCATGAACGGAGCCAACCACGCCATGTCCGGCTTCTCGACCTATCCGTTCAACATCTTCGGCCATGGCTGGGAGGAGGGTTTCGACCCGCGGACATGGTCGAACGAGATCCGCGGCGACACCGTCATCGGCAATGACGTGTGGATCGGCATGGACGCGGTGGTCATGCCGGGCGTCAAGATCGGCCACGGCGCCATCGTCGCCGCGAAATCGGTTGTCACGCACGACGTGCCGCCTTATGCGATCGTCGCCGGCAATGCGGCCAAGGTGGTGAAGATGCGCTTCGATGAATTCACGGTGCGGCGGCTTTTGACGGCAGCATGGTGGGACTGGCCGGTCAATAAGATCAGCCGCAACCTCGATGCCATCCGCGGCGCCGATATTTCCAAGCTGGAGGCAGCGGTTTGAACGCGCCCGACAAGAGCACGAACGAAACGGCGATAAGCCCGGAGCTGTTCACCCGCGGCTGGATCTTCATCCGTGGCGTGCCGTCGATGAAGTTCCTGCCGCCGGAAGGACCGCCCGAGATCGCCTTCGCCGGACGCTCCAATGTCGGCAAGTCGTCGCTGATCAACGCGCTGGTCGGGCACAAGGGCCTGGCGCGGACATCGAACACGCCGGGGCGCACGCAGGAGCTCAACTATTTCGTGCCCGACGGCTTTTCCGGCGAAGGCGCCGACCTGCCGCCGATGGCGCTGGTCGACATGCCGGGCTACGGCTACGCCAGCGCGCCGAAGGACAAGGTCGATGAGTGGACGAAACTCATCTACGAGTATCTGCAGGGCCGCGTGACGCTGAAGCGCGTCTATGTGCTAATCGACGCGCGCCACGGCATCAAGGCCAAGGACGAGGAAGTGCTGACCCTGCTCGACAAGGCGGCCGTGTCCTACCAGGTGGTGCTGACCAAGACCGACAAGATCAAGGCCGCCGGCGTGCCGAGGCTGATCGAGGAGACGCTGGCCAAGATCAAGAAGCGGCCGGCGGCATTCCCTGTGGTGCTGGCCACCTCGTCGGAAAAAGCCGCCGGGCTGGACGAGTTGCGCGCCGCCATCGCCCTGGTGGCGAACGGCGGCTGATTTCGTTGGACCTCAATCCATCTCGTCGCGTTCAGGCTCGCGGTCGCGCCGGCCGGTGAGTATCTCGCGCTTGCCGACATGGTTAGGAACGCCGACCAGGCCTTCCTTCTCCATGCGTTCGACCAGCGAGGCGGCGCGGTTGTAGCCGACGCCGAGGCGGCGCTGGATGTAGGAGGTCGAGCATTTCTTGTCGCGCTTGACCACCTTGACCGCTTCCTCATAGAGCGCGTCGCCATCCTCCTCGGCGATCGCGCTTTTGTCGAAAACCGGACCGGCGTCGGCGGCTTCCTCGGCTTCCTCCTCGTCGGCGGTGACGGTGTCGAGATATTCGGGACGTCCCTGCGCTTTCAGATGCGCCACGACCTGCTCGACCTCCAGGTCGGACACGAAGGGACCGTGCACGCGCGAAATGCGGCCGCCGCCGGCCATGTGCAGCATGTCACCCTGGCCGAGGAGCTGCTCGGCGCCCTGCTCTCCGAGGATGGTGCGGCTGTCGATCTTCGACGTCACCTGGAAGGAGATGCGGGTCGGGAAATTGGCCTTGATCGTGCCGGTGATGACGTCGACGGACGGGCGCTGCGTGGCCATGATCAGATGGATGCCGGCGGCGCGCGCCATTTGCGCCAGCCGCTGGATGGCGCCTTCGATCTCCTTGCCGGCGACCATCATCAGGTCGGCCATCTCGTCGACGATGATGACGATGTAGGGCATGGGCGCGAGGTCGATCGCGCGCTCCTCGAACAGCGGCGCGCCGGTGCCCTTCTCGAAGCCTGCCTGCACCTGCATGGTCACGACCTCGCCCTTGTCTCGGGCGCTTGCGGCGCGCTGGTTGTAGCCGTCGATGTTGCGCACGCCGAGGCGCGCCATCTTGCGGTAGCGGTCCTCCATCTCGCGCACCGCCCATTTGAGCGCTGTAACCGCCTTCTTGGGATCGGTGACGACCGGCGTCAGGAGATGCGGGATGCCGTCATAGACCGAGAGTTCCAGCATCTTAGGGTCGACCATGATGAGGCGGCATTCCTGCGGCGTCAGCCTGTAGAGCAGCGACAGGATCATGGTGTTGATGGCGACCGACTTGCCGGAGCCGGTGGTGCCGGCCACCAGCAGATGCGGCATCTTGGCGAGTTCGGCGATGACCGGCTCACCGCCGATCGTCTTGCCGAGGCCGAGCGCCAGCTTGCAGGAGGTGTTGCGGAAACCGGCCGATCCGACCAGCTCGCGGAAATAGACCGTCTCGCGCGTTTCGTTGGGCAGCTCGACGCCGATGACATTGCGGCCCGGCACCACGGCGACGCGAGCCGAGATGGCCGACATGGAGCGGGCAATATCGTCGGCCAGGCCGATGACGCGGCTGGATTTCACGCCCGGTGCCGGCTCGAACTCATAGAGCGTGACGACCGGGCCGGGGCGGACATGGATGATCTCGCCCTTGACGCCGAAATCCTCCAGCACGCTTTCGAGCAGGTCGGCGTTCTGCTCCATCCGCTCCTGCGACATGTAGAAGCCCTGGCCTTCCGGCGGCATCTGCAGAAGGTCCTCGGAGGGAAGCTCGTAACCGGCCATCGCAGACAGCGGCACAACCTCGCCGGCCATGGGCAGCGAAGGCGTCCGCCTGGCCGTCCTTGCACTCGACGGGGCGGAAACCGGCACGGGTTCGACAGGCGTCGGCTGGACGGCCGCGAAGGCCGGCGTGGACATCGAGGCAGAGCCAGCATTCGACACGTTGGAGCGCCATTCGATGACCCGGTAAAACGACGTCGCCTCGCTCATGAAGGGGGCATGGGCTTGGCTCGACTGGGCCGCCGGACGATGCGCCGGCATCGGCTTGACCGGCGGTTGCGCCGGAACGGCCGGCGCCTGACCGGCTTCGTTCAAACGCGCCCGCGCCAGGCGCTCGGCGAGGAAGGGCATGCCGAATTCGAAAAAGGCATGATCGGAAAGATAGGACCAGCGCAGTCCGCTTGGGCGCGGTTTTGGCGTCGGAGCGGCGGCAACCTGGGAGGGCGCCGCGGCCGGAGGGATTGCGGCAGGGGCAATCGCGGAAGGCGCGCGGACCGGTCTGGTTTGCATCGGCGCTGCGGCGGGAGCGGCTGCGACGGTGGGACTTTTGCGGACCGGAGCGGCGGCTGCCGGCCGCGCGGGCCGGACGGGCTCGGATACCTTGCCATGCGCGGCATCTTCCACCTGGGGGGCGGCGCGCCTGGAGAGATCGGTATCCGGTGTGCGGGTGAACCGTACATTGGGCGCAAGGAAGAAATAGTCCTGCCATGCCGGGCGGCTGAACTCGCCGCCATCGGCCGATTCGGAGGATGCGGCGCGAGCCGCGTCCGCTTCGCCTGCCGGCGCAACGCGCAACGCGACCACCTGCCCCGATTGCGCCTGCGGCTGCGAGGCCCCGCCACCGCGCCCGTTCGTGCCGTGATCGTCTTCGCCGTTGTAAGCGGAAGCGCCGGAAAGATTGGCACGGGAAAAGCGCGTGGATGTCATTCTCGAGACTCGCCGATTGAACGTCTCCCGAGACATAGGAAGCGATGGTTAACAGGTCCTTCCGAAAGTGGCTGCCGGACGATGCCGATCGAAATTTTGAGAGGGCCGCGGACGATCCCGACGACGTCGCGTTCAGCCGTCATTGCCCGCGCCGTCAAAGACGCGGCGAGGCCCTTCAGCCTTGCTTCGCACGCTTTGGGATCCACGTGCCCCGGGGCAATCAGGCCGATTGCAACGCCTTTTCCTCGGCGAAGAATTTTTCCGTGGCGTAGGCCTTGAGGAAGACGTCGACACCGGAGGTCACGATGTGCTCGATCTCCGCCTGGCTCGGCGCCTTGGTGCGGTAGGAAAAGATGCACTGGCGGAACAGTCCGGCGAGACAGAGCTCGGTGAACTGATAGGCGGCAAGGTCGACATCGTCGATCTTGAGCAGGCCGCGTTCGACGGCTTCAATAAGGAAAGCCATGACCTTGTCGTGGCCGCGCTTCGGGCCGCGCTCGTAGAAGCGCGCGCCGAGCTCCGGGATCCTGTCGGACGCGCCGACCACCGTGCGCTGGGCCTGGATGACCTTGGCCGAGGTGATCTTGACGGAAAGCACGGTGCCAAACTTCACCAGCGTCTTGCGCAGGTCGTCGAAGTGGTCGAGCACCTCATACATATTCTTGAAGATGGTGCCGCGCTCTTCCTCGATGAGAGCCTCGAACAGCTCTTCCTTGTTTTCGAAATAGACGTAGATCGTGCCTTTGGAGACGCCTGCCTCGCGCGTGATGTCGTTCATCGAGGCGGCCTCGAAGCCCTTGTCTATGAAGACGCGGCGGGCGCCCTCGATGATCTGGGCCCGTTTTACAGGATCCTGCCCGGCCGCCGGACGGCCCTTGCGCAAGTCGAGCAGATCGCTATCGGCTGTCGTTTCGACCATGGAAGTCATTCCCTAGAAAATATTTCGAACCGCTCGGTTCGATTTCCTCTTGATATGGTCCTCTTTCCGCGCTATGTCAACGGCGAATTCGAACCGAACGGTTCAGTCTGACTGACATTCCAGAGAGATCGCCATGTCCTCGAACGCGCCCGCCACCGCCGAAGTCCGCACGTTTCCCAACGCCAAGGTCCAGCCCTCGACCGAAGCCCCGGAAGCGCCTGTCCAGCCCGTCACCCCGGTCGCGCCTCCCGCGGCCGACGCGCCGGCCAGGAAGAAGCGTTCGGTGCGCTCTTTCCTTCTGCCTATCATCGGCCTTGCCCTCCTCGGCGCCGGGTCCTGGTACGGATACAACTATTGGACCGACGGCCGGTTCATGATCGCCACCGACGACGCCTATGTCCAGGCCGATATGTCGTTCGTGTCGCCGAAAATATCCGGTTACATCGACAAGGTGCTGGTGAGCGAGAACCAGCAGGTCAAGGCCGGCGATCCGCTGTTCGTCATCGACAATGGTGACTACAAGATCGCGGTCGCCCAGGCCGAGGCGCAGATCGCCACATTGAGCAAGACGCTCGACCGCATCGACGCCCAGACCAAGGCGGCCCAGGCCTCGCTGTCGCAGGCCGAGGCGCAGAAGGTCGCGGACCAGGCCGCCGCCGATAATGCGGCGCGCGCCCAGGTGCGCGCCGCGCAGCTGCTCAAGACCCATGTCGGCACGCAGGCCCAGCTCGACGACGCCCAGACCGCGCTCGACCAGGCCAAGGCGGCGCTTGTCGGCGCCGACGCGCAGATCGCCGCGGCGCAGGCCAATGTCGGCGTTCTGGAAGCGCAGCGCGCGGAATCGGCCTCGACGCTCGCCTCGCTGCGGCTCACACGCGACAAGGCGCAGCGCGACCTGTCCTTCACCGTGCTGAAGGCGCCCTATGACGGCGTCGTCGGCAACCGCTCGGTCGAGCAGGGCGACCTCGTCAGCCCCGGCCAGAAGCTCGCCGTCGTCGTGCCGATGGACAAGCTCTACATCGTCGGCAACTTCAAGGAGACGCAGCTTGGCCGCATGGTGCCCGGCGAGAAGGTCCGCATCACCGTCGACGCGATCGACGGCCAGACCTTCGAGGGCACCGTGTCTTCACTGGCGCCGGCTTCGGGCGCGGTGTTCTCGCTGCTGCCGCCGGAAAACGCCACCGGCAACTTCACCAAGGTGGTGCAGCGCGTGCCCGTCCGCATCGACGTCCCGGCCGACGTCTTGAAAACCGGCAAGCTGCGCGCCGGCCTGAGCGTCGTCGTCGCGGTCGACAGCCGCACCGCGCCGGCCTCGACGACCAACTAATTGGGGGGCGGTTCGGTGGCCATTCGAGCGCCGAGCCGCCCAGCCTGCTTTATCCGTTTCGACGCAATTCGGGACCGCCACGCGCTTGTCCTCGAGAATTGCCTAGGGAGGCCATGACATGGCAACCGCAACCATCACCGCAGGATCGGCACCGGGACGCCCGGTCGCTGCCGCGCCGGCCCTGCCCGCGGACCATATGCCTGTGCGCCGCGTCGTCGCCTTCCTGGCGATGGTGTTCGGCATGTTCATGGCGATCCTCGACATCCAGATCGTCTCGGCCTCGCTGTCGGAAATCCAGGCAGGCCTGAGCGCCAGCTCCGACGAGATCCCGTGGGTGCAGACCGCCTACCTGATCGCCGAGGTGGTGATGATCCCGCTGTCGGGCTTCCTCAGCCGCATGCTGTCGACGCGGGTGCTGTTCACCACCGCGGCCGCCGGTTTCACCGCGGCCAGCGCGCTCGCCGCCACCGCCACCAATATCGACCAGATGATCGTCTACCGCGCCATCCAGGGTTTTATCGGCGGCGGCATGATCCCCAGCGTGTTCGCGGCCGCCTTCACCATCTTCCCGCCCTCCAGGCGCGCCGTCGTCTCGCCGATGATCGGCCTGGTGGCGACGCTGGCGCCGACGATCGGCCCGACGGTGGGCGGCTATATCAGCCATGCCATGTCCTGGCACTGGCTGTTCCTGATCAATGTCGTGCCCGGCATCCTGGTGGCGACGGCGGCCTGGGCGCTGATCGATTTCGACAAGCCCAACCTGAAACTGTTCTCCAAGTTCGACTGGTGGGGCCTCGCCGGCATGGCCGCCTTCCTCGGCTGCATGGAATATGTGCTGGAGGAAGGCCCGAACCATGATTGGCTGCAGGAGCCGGCGGTGTTTGCCTGCGCCATCATCATGACCATCGGCGGCATCATCTTCTTCTGGCGCGTCTTCACCGCCGAGGAGCCGATTGTCGACCTCAGGGCCTTCAGCAACGTCAACTTCGCCTTCGGCTCGCTGTTCTCCTTCGTCGTCGGCATCGGCCTTTACGGGCTCACCTATCTCTATCCGGTGTTCCTCGGCCGTATCCGCGGTTACGATTCGATGATGATCGGCGAGGCGCTGTTCGTCAGCGGCCTGGCGATGTTCTTCACCGCGCCCGTTGCCGGCATCCTGTCGAACAAGATCGATCTCAGGCTGATGATGATGATCGGCTTCCTCGGCTTCGCCACCGGCACCTGGTGGATGACGAACCTCACCGCCGACTGGGATTTCTATGAGCTGTTGATCCCGCAGATCCTGCGCGGCTGCTCGATGATGCTGTGCATGGTGCCGATCAACAACATCGCGCTCGGCACGCTGCCGCCGGAACGGCTGAAGAATGCGTCGGGCCTGTTCAACCTGACCCGCAACCTCGGCGGCGCCGTCGGCCTCGCGCTCATCAACACGGTGCTGATCGACCGCAACGCCTTCCACTATGCGCGGCTCGCCGAGCATGTGCAGTGGGGCAGTCAGGCGGCGCAGGCCAAGCTGCAGAACATGACGCAGACTTTCGAGCAGACCGCCGGCCTCGACGCCACAAGTGCCGCGATCTCGAAACTGTCCGGCATGGTGCAGCAGCAGGCCGCGCTTTTGTCCTTCATGGACGTGTTCATGATGCTGACGGTGCTGTTCGCCTCGCTTGGATTCTTCGTTCTGTTCATCAACAAGCCGGCCCAGCAGGGCGGCGGTGGCGGCGGAGGTCATTGAGGAGCCGGAACCCCCGCCTGGCTTCCTCAACGCGTGACCCCGGAAATCGGCGACGATTTCCGGGGTCATTCTTTTCGGCAGGACTGGATTTGCTCAGGCGGCGGCCGGCTTGAAGCTCAGCGCCACGCCGTTGATGCAATGGCGCAGGCCGGTGGGCGGCGGACCGTCGTCGAAGACATGGCCGAGATGGCCGCCGCAGCGGCGGCAGTGGACCTCGGTGCGGGTCATGCCGAGAGAATTGTCCACGGTCTTGCCGATGGAGTTAGCGATTTCCTGGTAGAAGCTCGGCCAGCCGGTGCCGGAATCGAATTTCGTCTCCGACGAATAGACCGGCAGGTCGCAGCCGGCGCAGGCGAAGATGCCCTTGCGATGCTCGTTGAGCAGCGGGCTGGTGCCGGGATATTCGGTGCCCTCTTTGCGCAGCACGTCGAAGGCCTCGTCCGAAAGGATGGCGTGCCACTCGGCATCGGTCTTTGTGACCTCGAAGGTCTCGGCGGCAAGAGCGGGTTTCGGTCCGCCGGCGCGCAGCATCGCCCCGGATCCGACGATGAGAGCGATGGCGGCAGCCCCGCTCCAGAGAAAATCGCGACGGTTCATGGCCGTTCCTCCTGACGCATTTTGCCAAGATAGAGCGCCGCCCGGAAATCAAAAGCCGGTGACGCCCTATCCGTCATGTTGAGCAATTCCAGACGGAAACCGCGTGGCGCCTTGCTGGAATTGCCGCTCCGCGCCCCCTTTCGGGACAGCGCGGAGCACACCCTTGCCGGCGGCGCGGATCTTGGATGTCGCGGCCGGCGCTCAGCCATGTCTTCGCCGGCCAGGTCCGCTTTGTTACATCTTCGGCAAGAGAACCTTGTCGATGACGTGGATGACGCCGTTCGACTGGCGGACATCGGCGATGGTGACGTTGGCGACATTGCCGTTCTCGTCGGTAACGGTGACGTTGCCGCCCTTGGCCTTCAGCATCAGCTCGCAACCGCCGACCGTCTTGACCTGGTGGGCGCCGCCATCGGCCTTGGCCATCTTGGCGACATCGGCGGCCAGCGCCTTGGCGGCGATGACATGGCAGGTGAGTATCTTGGTCAGCTTGTCCTTGTTTTCGGGCTTGAGCAGCGTTTCGACGGTGCCCGCGGGAAGCGCCGCAAAGGCTTCGTTGGTCGGCGCGAAGACGGTGAACGGACCGGGGGTCTGCAGCGTATCGACCAGGCCGGCAGCCTTGACGGCAGCGACCAGCGTGGTGTGGTCCTTCGAATTGACGGCGTTCTCGATGATGTTCTTCTTGGCGTACATGGCCGCACCGCCGACCATCGGATTGGCGGCATAGGCAACGGCGCCGAGCGCGGAAAGGCCGATCGTGGAGGCAAGCAAAAGGGTGGCGAATTTACGCATGGTAATAAGTCTCCTCGGGTTGTTTTTCCCATCCTTGGGAACGCGAGGAGATACGGACCTTGGAAAGCTAAGTTTCGCCTCCGCCGGAAGAATTTTTCTTCTCGGCAAAATACGATACGGATTTTCATGGATGCAATCTGGCGGCGCGTTGAACTTGTTCGCTATAGCCACGGCCGAACATGGATTTGTGCCATTCTTGCAGCTGTAGAATTCTGCCTGAGCTGTCAGATGCCCTTCAGGTCACCCGCGGCGACGACCGGACCGGTCGGCTGACCGGTCGGCGAACCGCCCGAAGGCTCAAGGCTGACGGCGAGCACGGCGCCTCGCGCCAGCTTCTGCTGGACGGCCGGCGTGACCGCCATGCGCGCGGTCGGGCCGGCGGGGATGACGCCCATCGAGACCGGCGCGTTCTTGCCTTCGATCATCCACAATTCGAAATCCTTGCCGGCGCCGCGATCGCCGGAGACCAGCGACAGGCCGACCTCGTGGCGGGCGGCGTCATAGACGGCAAGGTATTTGACATTGCTGTTGTCGGCGGCGAGCGAGGCGACCAGCCTGGTCTCGGGCGGCTGGACCGGCGGGTTGACATAAGGCAGGGCGACATAGACGGCCAAGGCGGCGATGGCCGCCGCGGCGAGGCCGCGCCAGAAGGCCAGGCTCGCCCACAGGCCGGCGCTGGGCGCCGTGGGCGTGGATGCGGACGACGCGAACAGGCGGCGGTCGATCGCCGCCTTGATCGAAGCCGGCGGCTCGACCGCGGCATAGGCGGCAGCCATCGGCGTGAAGTGGGCTTCCCAGGCATCGACCAGGCGGGCGAACGCCGTCTCGGCGTCGATGCGGCGGGACGCGATCTGGCGTTCGTCGGCCGCCAGAACGCCGAGAACGTATTCGGCGGCGAGCAGCTCGTCGCCTCCACGTTCCGGTCCGTTGTCTTCCGCCAGCGTCATCTTTCCAGGCATTCTCTAAGTTTGAGCAGGCTTCGCCGCAGCCAAGTCCGCATCGTGTTCAGCGGAACCTTGAAGCGCTCCGCCAGCTCGGCATAGCTTTCGCCGCTCAAATAGGCGCCCCGGACGGCCGCCGCCCGGTCTTGTTCCAGCTCGTCAAGGCAATGGTAGATGCGTTCGGCCTCGCCGGCCGCCACTGCCATGGCCTCAGGTCCCGGCGTCGGATCGGCGACGTCGAAGGCCGTATCGATGTTGGCAGAAGGGCTGCGCCGCGCCCGGATGCGATCAATCGCATGGTTGCGCGCAACGGCCACCAGCCAGGAAATCGGGCTCAAATCGGAAACCGCGAAACGATCCGCCTTCATCCAGATTTTGACGAAGACCTCCTGCAGCGCTTCTTCCGCATCTCCCCTGTCCCGCAATACACGAAGGCAGACACCGAAAAGTTTCGCGCTGGTCTGCTTGTAGAGCAGATCGAACGCTGCCCGGTCCTTCATCGAAGTCCGGACGATCAGCTTGCTGATGTCCTGCGGCGCCATGCAGGCAAATTAGAAGGTTGCGATTTATTTGCAACGGGCGCCGGGAGCTTGGTCACCCCAAGGTTTGTCGTGCCATTGGCTTGTCGAATCCCGATACCGATTTGCAGGCTCATGAGATAGTCTTCGCCAAAAGAGGGGCGGCGATGTCGATTGAACACGTGCTTTGGGAGCGGGACGCGACCGGTCTCGCCGACCTCGTGCACAGGAATGAAATCTCGCCGCCCGAACTGGTCGACGCGGCGATCGCGCGCGCCGAGGCGACACGGCCCGACATCAACGCCATCGCCACGCCGCTTTACGAGGCAGCGCGGGCACGGGCGAAGGCCGTCGACCGCACGCTGCCGCTGGCCGGCGTGCCGTTTGCGCTCAAGGACCTCGGCATCGGGCTCAAGGGGGTGCCGATCCACGGCGGCAGCCGCATCCCGCCCTTCACGGCCGATTTCAGCTCGGTGATGGTCGAGCGTTATCTTGCAGCCGGCCTGATCCCGATCGCCACCAGCACCTCGCCCGAGCATGGGCTGAGGCTGATGACGGAGTCGGCCCGCTTCGGCATCACCCGCAATCCCTGGAACACGGGCCACACGACCGGCGGCTCATCGGGCGGATCGGCAGCGCTCGTCGCTGCGGGCGTTGTGCCGGCGGCGCACGCCTCCGACGGCGGGGGCTCGATCCGCGTGCCCTCGGCCTGCAGCGGGCTGGTGGGGTTGAAGACCTCGCGCGGGCGCGTGCCGCTGACGCCGCTCGTCAGCGAAAGCTGGTACGGCATGGTGGTCGACCATGCCGTCAGCCGCTCGGTGCGCGATACGGCGCTTCTGCTCGACCTCACCCACGGCGCCGATCCGCTCTCGCCTTACGCGGCGCGCGCGCCGCAGGGTTTCTTCGCGGTCGCCGCGGCGCGCGACCCGGGCAAGCTCACCCTCGCCGTCTACCGCAAGTCGCCGCTCGGCCTGCCGATCTCGGCCGAAACGCTCCAGGCGCTCGACACCGCGGTGGCGCTGGCGCGCGAAGGCGGCCACACCGTGGAAGAGATCGACCTGCCTTTCATCGGCCGCGATTTCATTTCCGATTTCTGCAAGACGGTCGCTTCTGCCGTTGCCGGCACGATCCGGGGCGAGGCGCAGCGCGTCGGCCGTCCGGTGACCGGCGAGGTCGAGCGTGCGACCCGCGTTCTCGCACGTCTCGGCGAAATGCTGTCCGCCGGCGAAATCTATGAGGGCGTGCAGCGGCTCAACGCCACGGCGCGGCGGCTGATCGAAGAGACCGCGCGCTTCGACGCCGTGCTGATGCCGATCATCGCGCATCCGCCTTTGGCCTGCGGTTCGATGGACCCCAAAGGCGCCGACGAATTCGTCGAGAACCTGCTCGACAAATTGCATCTCACCCGCCTGCTCAAGGTCAAGGCGCTGTTCGGCCAGCTGATGGACAAGAGCCTTTGGTTCACCCACTGGCCGGCGATCCAGAATGTCAGCGGGCAGCCGTCGATCGCGCTGCCGGTGCATGTCACCGCGGACGGCCTGCCGCTCGGCATCCAGGCGGCCGGCCGGCCCGGCGACGAGGAGACGCTGTTGTCCTTCGCCGCGCAGATGGAGAAGCTTTCGGGTTGGCTGAAGCGGCGGGCGCCGCTGAAAGTGCCTGGTGGTTCTGCGCAGGGATTTTGAAAACTGCCACTTATCACGGTAAGATTGTCATCGTCATTTCGGTGAGATCAGCGCAAACGCTGCGAATTGGCCGAAGCCTTCCGACCTCGTCATTCCAGGGCGGAGCAGCCGCGAAGCGGCGTCGCGGAGACCCTGGAATCCACGCCGTGACCTTGATCGTAGACTGCAGCAGAGCAGAATTCTGCACGGTTGCGGCGCTCATGCGTCACGGAATGGATCCTCGGGTCTGCGCGCGTCGCTTCGCTCCTTGCTTCGCCCGTGGATGACGAGGTTGGGCCGTTTCGGCCGATCTCCAAGGCATGCCACCTACCAACACAGATACGGCCTGCCCGTCAAAATCACTGTGCTGGGGAACTAGCAGATTTCGTCATTGTGACCGCAAAGCCGTTTGCGGCCTGCGGCAATTCCCGCTAAGACGCCGCCGTCCTTTCCTAGAAGCCGGGAACCAATCGATGACGGACATCGCCGCCACCGCCGAAATGCAGGCCGCGCTGCTTTCGCGCGCGCTGCCCTATATGCAACGCTACGAGAACAAGACCGTGGTGGTGAAGTATGGCGGCCACGCCATGGGCGACCATGAGCTCGGCAAGGCGTTCGCCCGCGATATCGCGCTGTTGAAGCAGTCCGGCGTCAACCCGATCGTCGTGCATGGCGGCGGGCCGCAGATCGGCGCGATGCTCAGCAAGATGGGCATCGAATCCAAGTTCGAGGGCGGCCTGCGCGTCACCGACCAGAAGACGGTCGAGATCGTCGAGATGGTGCTGGCAGGCTCGATCAACAAGGAGATCGTGGCGCTGATCAACGCCGAGGGCGAGTGGGCGATCGGGCTCTGCGGCAAGGACGGCAACATGGTGTTCGCCGAAAAGGCGCGCAAGACGATGGTCGATCCGGACTCCAACATCGAGCGGGTGCTCGATCTCGGCTTCGTCGGCGAGCCGGTCGAGGTCGACCGCACGCTGCTCGATCTTCTGGCGCGCTCCGAAATGATCCCGGTGCTGGCGCCGGTCGCGCCGGGCCGCGACGGCCACACCTACAACATCAATGCCGACACGTTTGCGGGCGCCATCGCGGGCGCATGCCGGGCCTCGCGCCTGCTCTTCCTCACCGACGTGCCCGGCGTGCTCGACAAGAACAAGAAGCTGATCGACGAGCTGACGGTCGCCGAAGCCAGGGCGCTGATCAAGGACGGCACCGTGTCGGGCGGCATGATCCCGAAAGTCGAGACCTGCATCGAAGCGATCGAGCGCGGGGTCGAGGGCGTCGTCATCCTCAACGGCAAGACGCCGCATTCGGTGCTGCTGGAACTCTTCACCGAGCACGGCGCCGGCACGCTGATTGTTCCGTAACAAGGGCAAGTTCACCGTTTTCATGAAACGGTGAACTTGCATAATCAGCCGGCTAATCTTTTTTCACCCGCCTCGGCTCGGACTTCGATAGCAGGCAAGGCCGGCCTGCGGACCGGCCGCCTGACGATCATCGATTCTTCCTCGGCGTCCTGTGGCGCGCCCCAGAACTCAGCAAGCGTTGGGCCGTCCGTGACGCGGCCATCGCGGGCGAGAAAACCCCAGACCTCACGGAACCAGACGCGACGCCCCATCTTCGTGTACCAGCGCATCGAATGGCGCTGCTCGGGATCGGGGTGGAAGAGGATGCGCGCCAGCGCCTTCGGCCGCGACTGCACCGCGACCTCGATCAGCTTGACGGCGAAGAACAGCATCCAGGGTTTCAGCCGGGTCATGTGCAACACCTGGTGCTTGTAGTCCCAGAGGCGCACGTCCTTCTGGATCACCTTGCGGTCGCTGGCGATGCGGAAGAACGGCGTCCAGCGATGCGGCGTGACATAGAGCGCCTGGATCTGGTCCGGATCATAAGCGATGAGCTGGCGGAAGCCGCGCCAGAGATCGCGCAGGGTCTCGTCCTCGAAGCCGGCGACCCAGGTCGCCATCGACAGGATGCCGTGTCGCCTGAGCAGCCGGATCGCCTCGCGGTCGGATTTGGTGCTGCCACCCTTGCGGATCAGCGACAGCGTCTCCTCGTCGGTGTTCTCCATGCCGAGCAGCCAGCGGATGATTCCGCCCTTGCGGTAGAGGTGGAGGATGTCGGCATCGCGCACGATGTCGTCGGCGCGGGTCGAGCCGACGATCAGCACCGGCACATTCTCGGCGATCATGGCATCGAGAAAGGCGCGCCAGGCCTTCTTGAAGGAGGTCGGGTTCTCGTCCGCCAGGTTGATCAGTTCGACGCCGTGCTCGCGATGGAGCCAGGCGATCTCCCTGGCGAATTTGACGGGGTCGCGGTGGCGCCAGCGGGTCCAGAAGCCGCGCTGGCCGCAATAGTTGCACAGATGCGGGCAGCCGCGCGAGAACTGCATGACCACGGCCCGCTTGCCGCCCCAATAGGAGTAGCGGCGATGATCGATCAGCTCCCAGCCGACGCGCCAGGCGTCGAGATCGCCGATCGTCATGGCCGGCTGCGTGGCGACGGGACGGCCGAGGTCGTCGCGATAGGCGATGCCGGCGACGCTTGCCACCGGCTGGCGCATCTCGATGGCCTCGACCAGCGCCGTCGCGGTCGCCTCACCCTCGCCGCGCACGATGAAATCGAAGACGTCCGTCGCCGCCAGGATGTCGCGCCAATGATAGGTCGGGAAGACGCCGCCATAGATGACGATGACGCCCGGTGCGCGGCCCTTGATCGTTTCGGCGATCTTCAAGGCGGTCGGGTGCGCCGAGGTCGAGCCGGAATGGCCGATCAGGACGAAATCCGGTTCGCCGCGCAGGGCATCGTCGACCAGCACGGCAAGCGGCATCGGCCCGAACTCGGCATCGACCAGCCGCACGTCATGGCCGGAATCGATCAGGGGACCGCCGATCGCCAGCAGCCCAAGCGGCGGCAAATGATCGTCGGGCACGCGGCTGCCGATGGCCGTGTGCGGTGGATTGATCAGCACGATGTTCATGGCGGACCTCTTGCGTTGGTCCGCTTGTGCTAGTCGCCTATGTCGAAGCCGCCTTGGCGCGGTTCAGCAGTTTCCACGCAGCTTTTCGGGAGAAGTTTTGTTCTGAAGCAATTCCGGACGGAGGGCTACGGCGAAGTTGCCGAGCCTAAACGCCTCACACTTTCCTGGAATTGCTTTTTGCTTGGACGCAATTTCCGACGGAAAACCGCATCGCACTTTTCCTGGAATTGCTTTTTGCCTGGACGCAATTTCCGACGGAAAACCGCGTCGCACTTTTCCTGGAATTGCGTCAGCGCCGCAGGTGGCTGAGCGGTACGTGGCCAGGTCCCTTGATGTTCTGCAGCACCAGTTGCGTGTGGACGTCGCGCACGCCGGGCAGGCGCATCAGCCGGTGCATGACGAAGGCATTCAGATCGTCCACCGACGGCACCATGACATGCAGCAGGAAATCGTGGTCGCCGGTCATCGTCCAGCAGGACGAGACTTCGTCCATGCGCTGCACGGCGGCGATGAAGCTTTCGGGCGAGCCGTCGCTGTGGCTGACCAGCCGCACCTGGATGAACACCTCGACCGTGAGCCCGACGGCGCGGCGGCTGAGCACGGCGGCAAAGCCCTTGATGATGCCGGTTTCCTGCAGAGCCTCGAAGCGGCGCGCGCAAGGCGTGGTCGACAGGCCGATCTCTTGCGCCAGCTCCGAGACGGGCTTGCGGCCATCGCGCTGCAGGATGTCGAGCATCCTTATCTCGAAACCATCGAATTGAGGCATGTTTTGTCGATCTCACGTCTATCTGAGTTCTTTTACCTCGAAATCAGCTAACGAGCTACAAACAAGGCGGATTTACCTCAGCGTTCGCTCCTAAACTCCTCTCCACGATCCGCGGATCACGATCTCGAGGAGGATATGATGACGATCAGCGTTGCCGATTACGCCGCCGAATGCGCGGCGCAGGGCCTTCGCGGCGACTATTCGGTCTGCCGCGGCGATTTCACCGTGGCGCAGGGCTACGACTATTCAGCCGAGGAACAGGCGGTGTGGCGCATGCTGTGCGACCGCCAGACGAAGCTGACCCAGAAGCTCGCGCACCACTCCTATCTGGATGGTGTCGCCGCGCTCGGCCTGCTCGACAGGATTCCGGATTTCGACGAGGTCAGCGAAAAGCTCACCAGGCTGACGGGCTGGGAGATCGTCGCCGTGCCCGGCCTGATCCCAGCCGGCCCGTTCTTCGATCATCTCGCCAATCGCCGCTTTCCGGTGACCAACTGGCTGCGGACGAAGAAAGAGCTCGACTATATCGTCGAGCCGGACATGTTCCACGATTTCTTCGGCCATGTGCCGATCCTGACCCAGCCGGTGTTCGCCGATTTCATGCAGATGTATGGCGAGAAGGCCGAGGACGTCATTGCGCTCGGCGGCGACGAGATGATCACAAGGCTCTACTGGTACAGCGCCGAATACGGCCTCATCCAGGAAGCCGGGCAGCCGCTGAAGGCCTTCGGCGCCGGGCTGATGTCGTCCTTCACCGAGCTGCAATTCGCGGTCGAGAGCAAGGATGCCCACCACGTGCCGTTCGACCTTGCGACGGTGATGCGCACCGGCTATGAGATCGACAAGTTCCAGCGCGCCTATTTCGTGCTGCCGTCCTTCGATGCGCTGCGCGATGCTTTCGCCCATGGCGACCTCGCCGGCATCGTGGCGCGGTTCAAGGGTCAGCCGGCGCTCGACCCGGCCACGGTCTGAGGTCGGTTTTCGCCCAACCGACATTCAGGGCGGTTCAGCCGCTGACAGGCGGCTGGGCCGCTTTGCATCGGCCAAGCCGGTCTTTTCGGTAGATCAGACGACGATCACCTTGCCGAGGTGCTCGCCCAGGCGGCAAGCGAGCGCGGTGATGGTCGTCGTCGGGTTGCACTGGCCGGAGGTGCAGAACACCGAGGAGCCGCCGACATAGAGATTGTCCATGCCGTGCACCTTGCAATTGGCGTCGACGACGCTTTTCAAGACATCGGTGCCCATGCGGGTGCCGCCCATGTGGTGGTGGCCGGCCGTTTCCTCATTGGTCGGATAATCGTCGCCATTGCCGATCCAGTCGTCGATGCGGACGCGGCCGAGATTCTTCTGCGCCATGGTCGCGCCGAAAAGCTTCAGGCCTTCGAGCAGCGTGCGGCGCTCGAGCGGCGACTTCTTCCAATGCAATTCGATGCGCGGCACGCCGGCGTGGTCGACATCGACCTTCGACAGCTCGATCTGGTTGGAGGCAAGCGGCGCCTGTTCCCAGGCGACGTAAAGCTGGGCCGCGCAGTGCAGCCTCTGGTCCAGCTGGGACGACATCCACTCCGCCATGTTGGGCGCGGTGCAGGCGAGATCGGCGATCAGCTTCTTGACATTGGGATAGGGCGACTCGATCAGCCGGATGCCGAAATTCATGATCCGCAGCCGCTCCATCGCGGCAAGCGTCGGCGAGAAGAAGGCTTCGTTCGAGGCGTCGACCTCGAACTCCGAGTAACTGGCGAGGATGGCATTGCCGCCCTCGAAGGTCGGATGCTCCATCCAGTAGCGGCCGAGCGCCGTCGCATTCGGCACCACGCCGCCATTCGAGCGCTCATTCGACCATAACAGCAGCCGCGAGTTTTCCAGCCCGCCGGTGCAGGTGACGAAATAGTCCGCGCCGAAGGTGCCGGCGTTCTGCCCGTTCGACCAGAGCTTCGCGCCGGTGACGCGCTTGCCGTCGCCGGTAAGCTCGGTCGCGTAGGTGTTGAGCACGACGGCGATGTTCTTGCTCTTGTCGAGTTCGTCGGCGAACTTCTCGCCGAAGCGCACCGCCGGGCTCTTGATCAACTGCACCCAGCGGATGTCGTCCGAAACCGGCACATCGGGGCGGAAGTCGGGAAGCTCGAGGATGTCGTGGACTTCGCCGAGGTAGGGTTCGATGTCGGCGCGGCTGATCGGCCAGCCGGTGTCCGGCGCCCAGGCCTTGGGCTCGAAATCTTGGCTGTCGAGCACGCGGCACCAGCCGGCCCAGTGGTTGGATGAGCCGCCCATGAAGCGCAGCCTGGTGATGTCGAGGTCGAAATAGAAATCGCCGACCGTCCTGCCGCGATAGAAATCCTGCGACTCGTCGCTGAATTCGCGCGAACCCGCCTCCAGGACGACGACCGGGATGCCCGCTGCGCCGAGCTTCCTGGCGATCGTCGTACCGGCCGGACCGGAGCCGAGGATGCAGGCCTTGGGTTTGAAGCCGGCCTGCTTGTAGGCTTCGTAGCTGTCGAAGATCATGCGAGATCGCTCCGCCGCAGGATCCAGCCATTGATCTCGACGATTTCATCGGGGTCGGCCACGGCCGGCTGGTTGCGGAACAGCGACAGCGCGGGCAGCGCGATCAGCGCCTGCACGATCGCGCGGCGCGACATTTTTCTTATGAACCTGCTCATGACACGTCTCTCGATAGGGGCGTCGATCCACGCATGCCGTTCCTGAACGGCACACATGCCGCCAAGGAGGCCAATTCCGTGCCAAACCTAGGTGAAAACGGGGTTACACCCGGAAGTTCAGCGCGGTTGAATATGGACATGGTTAGGGTTTTCCTAACGCCCGCGGCTTCATGCCGCCTCGGGGAGTTCGCGGTCGAGGATCGAAAGATTGCGGCCGCGGTTCTTCGCCTCGTAAAGCCTGCGATCGGCGGCGCGCATCAGATCGGAAACGGTAGCGCTCTCGCCGCAGCTTATGCCGCCGATCGAGACCGTGAGCGGCACGGTCCGCTCGTCGACGGGGCGGAAGCGGATCAGCTCGACCTCGCGGCGGATACGCTCGGCGATATGCTTGGCTTCCGGTTCGCTGGCGCCGACCAGGAAAGCCGCGAATTCCTCGCCGCCGATGCGGCCGAGCATGTCGCCGCTGCGAATGCCGCGTTCGATGGCGCCGGCAATCAGAAGCAGCGCTTCGTCTCCCGTCAGATGACCGTAGCTGTCATTGATCCTCTTGAAGTGATCGGCGTCGATGATGAGCAGCGCGCCGCGATCGCTCTTGCGCCGCGACCCGTCGAGCGCGGCAAAGAAGGTTTCGCGGTTGAGCATGCCGGTCATGTCGTCGCGGCTTGCCTTTTCCGACAGGCGCCTGTGCGCCGCCGCAAGCTGCGCATGGGCGCGGGCAAGCTCGCGATGGGCGTTCTGCAACCGGTCGCTCTGCCAGAAGCTGCTGGCGCTGGCGGCCCAGGCAAGCACGAGCGGGCAAACCGTCGATGCCAGCCAGACGGTGCGGCTCATCGGAAAGCCCATTGCCGGAACCACAATCAGCGTCAACAACAGCGAGGCAGCGACCGAAGCGAACGCCACGGCAGCGGCCCTCAAAAATATGCGACTCATCACTTGCTCCCAACGGATAGCCTCTGTGCCAGCAAGCGCTGAAGGCGACCTTTCCGAGACTTTTAAAATTTGAAGTGAGACGCCATTTTCACACTTCGTGACGCGCATAAGTTGTGGATAACCTCCGCGCCGGCGTGCCATAAGAAGCGTATGACGATGACACCCGATCCTGCCCGCTTTGCCCATGTCACGGACTGGGTGTTCGATCTCGACAACACGCTCTATCCGCATCACTCGAACCTGTTCGCGCAGATCGACGTCAAGATGACCGCCTATGTCGGCGAGTTGCTGACGCTTTCGCGCGACGAGGCGCGCAAGCTGCAGAAGGAGCTCTACCTGGAATACGGCACGACGCTGAACGGGCTGATGAAGCGGCACGGCATCGATCCCGACGATTTCCTCGAGAAGGTGCACGACATCGACTATTCGCGGCTGGTGCCGGATCCGGTGCTGGGCGCGGCGATCCGCCAGCTTCCCGGACGCAAATTCATCTTCACCAATGGCGACCGCAGGCATGCCGAGCGCACCGCGCGCCAGCTCGGCATACTGGAACATTTCGACGCCATCTTCGACATCGTCGCGGCGGGGCTCAATCCCAAGCCGGAGCGCCAGACCTATGAGCGTTTTGCCGAACTGCACTCGGTGACCGGACATAATGCGGTGATGTTCGAGGATCTGGCGCGCAATCTGGCCGTGCCGAAAACGCTCGGCATGACGACCGTGCTGGTGGTGCCGCGCAATTTCGAGCCGACCTTTTCGGAGATATGGGAACGCGACCCTGCAAACGAGGACGACGTCGATTTCGTCACCGACGATCTCGCCAGCTTCCTGACCGCGATCGTCGAGGTCGTGGCCTGAACGATGTTTGCATAGGGCAGGCCTTGGAGGTTGGCCGAAACGCCCATCGCGATCGTCATCCACGGGCGGAGCAAGGAGCGAAGCGACGCGCGTAGACCCGAGGATTCATTCCGTGGCTTTCGAGCGTTGCCGCGGTGCAGAATTCTGCTCTGCTGCATTCCACGGCCCAGGTCACGGAATGGATTCCAGGGTCTGCGCGACGCCGCTGCTCCGCCCTAGAATGACGAGGCTGGGAGGCTTCGGCCAATCCCCAGCGTTTGCCCTGATTTCATCGAATGAGCGGTGAATATCTGGCCTATCGATGGGCCTGCAATCTTGTATCGAGGACCTAATCGAAATCCGGAATCGTGCCGGGCGGCAGCCCCAATCGGCCGTTCAGCTCCTTCAAAAACCGGCACAAGTCCGGAGTGCCTCCAGCTCCCCTGCCGTTGCCATTGCCGTCGGACGAATAACCGTTGCCGTGGCCGTTGCCGCAATTGGCGTTGCCGTTGAAGCTGCCGCCATTGAAGTTGCCGCTGAAACTTCCGGCATTGCCGTTGCCGTTGAAGTTGCCGCTGTTGCCATTGCCGTTGAAGTTGCCGGAATTGCCGTTGCCGTTGAAATTGTCGGTGTTGCCAAGAGCGTTGGTCACGCCGACGCCGATCGGAAGGCCGGCAATCCTGACCAGGGTCGAGGCGTCGGCAGCCAGGATCGCGGCAAGCAGCGTGCCGAGCGCGAGGCGGTTTCCGTCAAGCAGCCTCGCCGCCACGCCGCGCTGGCGACGCCGAACGGGCGCGGCTGATCTCAAGCTGGTCATCAGCGGTTCCCCCGGCCGTTGGAGTTGCCGTTGAAGCCGCCGACATTGCCGTTGCCGTTGAAGTTGCCGCCGTTGAAGTTGCCGTTGCCGGCACCGATGTTGCTGTTGCCGTTGTATTGGCCGGTGTTGGAGTTGCCGTTGAAGGCGCCAATGTTGCTGTTGCCGCTTGTCGGCGAGGTGTTGCTGTTGCCGTTGAAGGCGCCGACATTGCCGGTGCCGCTGTTGAAGGCGCCGACATTACCGGTACCGCTGTTCTTGTAGCCGACATTGCCGCCGAAGTTGCCGAGCGGGTTCATGCTCTTGACGTTCGAACCGATGGCTTGGCCGTATTTGCCGACCGCCCCCTGGACAGCCGACATGCCGAAGGCCTGGCTGCCCGTCGCGGTGTCAGCCTTCGCCGCGGTTGCACTCAACAACCCCAGGCATAGCGCCGATATGATGTAGCGTTTCATTTGCGAGCTCCTTCCATGGCTTAGCTTTTTGAAAGTGCACCTGTTTCGAAAAGGACTGGGACCGCCGGCGACATGTCGCGATAGCCTTGCGCGGGGGACGGGCGCGTGGCTCGGCGATCCCAGAGACGTCTGCGTCTTTCCAAGTTAAAGCTTGGCGACGCTGAAGTTGGCGACGCTAGTGGTTGGCGTTGCCGTTTCCGTTGCCGCTACCGGCGCCCCAGTTGCCGTTGCCGTTGGCATTGCCGTTGCCGAGGCCGAAGTTGCCGTTGCCGTTCACGTTGCCGTTGCCGAGGCCGAAGTTCCCGTTGCCGTTGCCGTTGCCGTTGGCGGCGCCGGCATTGAGGTTGCCGTTATAGTTGCCGCTGAAGGCACCCATGTTGGCGTTTCCGTTGCCGTTGCCGTTGCCAGCGCCGAAATTGCCGTTGCCGTTGAAGTTGCCGTTGAAGGCGCCGGTGTTGGCGTTGCCGTTGCCGTTGCCGTTGCCGACGCCGACATTGCCGTTGCCGTTGCCGTTGCCGCTACCGACCGAAAATGCGGATGCCGAACCAGTCAGAGCCGACAGGACAGCCGCGGCCAGGATGATCTTTTTCATGACGTTCTCCTTGGTTTGTGTTGAGCTTCCCGGCCAGTTCAAGATGACCGAGAGGACGCTCCAAGGATGCACGCAGAAATAGCGCCCATGAATTCGGGCTGATCGGCAGGTGCCGTCGGTTTTTCTGCTGATCCCCGTGTCAGGGAAAGTTGAAGTAATCGGGAAAAAACTGACAGGCATAAAGGCATATGCCGGGTGTATATTGCGCGGAGCATCAACCCCTTGTGCCTCTTCTCGCGGGGCCGGCATTTCGCGGCGTTGACGGAAAAGAAGTCGATGGAGGGTGGCATCGACACCGGCAAAGACGATAGCTCGAGAAAGCGCCGTGGCCTGGCGCGGCATCTGGTTGCCGTGCAGGAAGAGCAGCGCCTGCGCCTGTCGCGCGAGCTGCATGACGATCTTGGCCAGCTGCTCGCCAGCGTCGCGCTCGAATTGCACATCGTTCGCGCCGGCTCGCCGGAGATGGACGCCCGCCTCGAGCGCGCCGCGATGCTTATCGACCAGCTGAGCGCCAGGGTGCATGACGCCGCCTGGAGCCTGCGACCCGCGGACCTCGATCGCCTCGGCTTCAAGGCTTCGGTCGAGGACCTGACAACCATGCTTTGCGGTCAACTCGGCATTGCATGCGAGATGGACCTTGAAGCCCTGTCGAGCCCGCCGCCTGCCGAGATCGCGCTCACGCTGTACCGCATTGCCCAGGAAGCGCTCACCAATATCGGCAAGCATGCCGCGCCGAGCCGCGTCAGCGTCACGGCGCACATCCAGGACGACCGGATGCGCCTGACGATCGAGGATGACGGCTGCGGCTTTGACGGCAGCGCCGAACCTGGTCCGGGCCATTTGGGACTTGCCGGAATGCGGGAGCGGCTGGCGCTGGTCGGCGGCGAATTGTCGGTTGAAACCGCCTGGGGCAAGGGGACCACCATTTACGCCGATGTGCCCCTCGCCGGCTGACCGGCGGCTTCGAGCCGGCAACGATGCGATCGGGTCTGAAACGGCATCTTCGGCGTCAGGTGGGATTACGTGAAGCGCTGCACATCCCGGACATTAGCCGCGGCTTACAGTGCGGCATCATTGGGTTAGGCGGGGGATGGCTTACCCGTTGCGGCCGTTAGGCCTGCCAGGACAGACGGGCGTCCCGCGCCAGGCGGGGCAGTTGCCTAGACCATCAAGAACAAGAGGGCCCGCTCCAGGCGAGAGGCTCTTTCATCGACTGATGGAGGTTAAAGGTGTGCTGCAGACGGATATTTGTGGTCGATGACCACCCGATCATCCTGTCGGGGGTCGGGGCGATGATCAACAGCCAGGACGATCTGACGATCGTCGGACTGGCCGGCAATGCCGACGATGCCCTCGAGGGGATCGGCAAGTCGCTGCCCGACGTCGCGGTGGTCGACATATCGCTTCCGGGCATCAACGGGGTCACGCTGATCGAGCGGCTTGGCGAACGCTTTCCCGAGGTCAGCTGCATAGCGCTGACGGCGCATGAGGATCCGGGCTGCCTGCGCCAGGTGCTTGCGGCCGGCGGGCGCGGCTTCGTGGTCAAGCGGTCGACCGCGACGGACCTGCTGCAGGCCATCCGATGCGTGTTGGCCGGCGACAACTATGTCGACCCGGCGCTTGCGGCGCGCATATTGAGCCCACGCGGCGCCGCGCAGGGCGATCCGGGCAATCTCAGCGAACGGGAGCGGTCGGTCATCCAGTTGGTGGCGCTCGGTTACAGCAACAAGGAAATCTCGTCGCGGCTCAGCCTCAGCATAAAGACGATCGAAACCTATCGCACCAGGGCAACCGACAAGCTCGAACTTCACTCCCGCGCCGCCATCGTGCGCTTCGCGCACTCGAATGGCTGGCTGATCGAACTGCCGGTGTAGGCGAACCGGCAGGTTGCGCTTCCGGGGCCGCGCTTTCAGAGCTTGTAGAAGCGGCGGATGATGTCCCAGGCTTCGTCGGCCGTGTCGACGAAATCGATGATGTCCTGATCGCCGGGCGAGATCGTGCCCTGCTCGGCGAGGAAGTCGAGATCGATCGCCCTTTGCCAGAATGCCTTGCCGAACAGGATGACCGGGACGCGCTCCATGCGTCCCGTCTGGATGAGCGTCAGCGTCTCGAAGAACTCGTCCATCGTGCCGAAGCCGCCCGGAAACACCGCGACCGCCTTGGCGCGCATGACGAAATGCATCTTGCGGATGGCGAAGTAGTGGAAGTTGAAGCAGAGCTCCGGCGTGACATAGGCGTTGGGCGCCTGCTCGTGCGGCAAAACGATGTTCAAGCCGATCGACGGCGCGCCGACATCGTCGGCGCCGCGGTTGCCGGCCTCCATGACGCCAGGCCCGCCACCGGTCACCACGACATATTCACGATAATAGGAGGTGGCCGACTGCTGCGAGCACAGGCGGGCGAATTTGCGCGCTTCCTCGTAGTATTTGCTGTTCGCCTCGAGGTTCTTCTTCTGCGTCTCGTTCTTCGCCGCCCAGGCCTCGCCACCCGGTTCGGGCAGGCGGGCCCCGCCGAACAGGATGACGGTCGAGCGAATGCCGCGTTCGGCCAGGATCATTTCCGGCTTGAGCAGCTCGAGCTGCAGCCGTACGGCGCGCAATTCACGACGCGTCATGAACTCGGGATCGTTCCAGGCCAGCCGGTAGGTCTCGGCGCGTGTCTGCGGGGTATCCGGCACGCCTTTCGAGCGTTCCAGATCCTCGTCCGAATGCGGCAGCGGCGTCCATCCCGCCTTTTCCATGGGAGTCATCGAATCCACCCGTCCAATTCCCTTACTTGCGCCGTCCCGTGACGCAGGCGCGATTGACCCCCATTGAGCCTTAACATAGGGTCCGCGCGACTTTTAAACAGGTTAAGGCGCAGCCCCTTAACAGCTTGGTAATGGAGCGAAATCATGTCGAAGCCCGATCTGGCGAGCCTCGAAAAGACCATCGAAAAGGCCTTCGAGGAGCGTGACACGATTTCGACCGCGACGCGCGGCGAGACGCGCGACGCCATCCAGACGGCGCTCGACCTGCTCGATCGCGGCGTCGCCCGCGTCGCCGAGCGGCGGGACGACGGCAAGTGGCACGTCAATCAATGGCTGAAGAAGGCGGTGCTGCTCTCCTTCCGGCTGAACCCGATGGAAATCATCAAGGGCGGTCCCGGCCAGGCCGTGTGGTGGGACAAGGTGCCATCCAAGTTCGACGGCTGGAGCGAAGTCGACTTCGAGAAGGCCGGCTTCCGCGCCGTGCCGTCCTCGATCGTGCGCCGCTCGGCCTATGTTGCGCCGGGCGCGGTGCTGATGCCGTCTTTCGTCAATGTCGGCGCCTATGTCGATAGGGGCACCATGGTCGACACCTGGGCCTCGGTCGGCTCCTGCGCCCAGATCGGCAAGAACGTGCATCTTTCCGGCGGCGTCGGCATCGGCGGCGTGCTGGAGCCGATGCAGGCCGGCCCGACCATCATCGAGGACAATTGCTTCATCGGCGCGCGCTCCGAAGTGGTCGAAGGCTGCATCGTGCGCGAAGGCTCGGTGCTCGGCATGGGCGTGTTCATCGGCCAGTCGACCAAGATCGTCGACCGCGCCACCGGCGAGGTCTTTTACGGCGAAGTGCCGCCGAATTCGGTGGTGGTCGCCGGATCGCTGCCGGGCAAGCCGCTGCCCAATGGCGAGCCAGGTCCCAGTCTCTACTGCGCCGTCATCGTCAAGCGCGTCGACGCCAAGACCCGTTCCAAGACTTCGATCAACGAATTGCTGCGCGACTGATCCTCCACCACGGAGCGGACGCTAGTGTCTGAAAGATCGCAATTCCTCTGGCTGTTCTTCAGCCTTTCGGGGCGGCTGAGCCCGGTCGCCTATGCGCTGGCCGGGATTTTGCTGGTGCTTGTCCAGTTTTTCCCGTTCTACCAGTTCGCGCGGGTGGAGCTGAACACGAGCGCCAGCCAGAACTGGGCCATGATATGCTGGGGCGTGCTGCTGATCTCGGCCTGGGCCACGTTCGCGGTGACGGCGAAGCGCTTCCATGATTTCGGCAAGCCGACCTATTTCGCGCTGATCTCGCTGATCATCGGTCCCATCCTGCTCATCATCCTCGCCTGTTTCCGCAGCGATCCCGGACCGAACCGCTACGGCAGGCGCACCAACGCGCCGGGCGATAGCTGAGGTCGCCATGCGCTACCGCACGCTCGATCCGACGCGGATCATCGAGACCGCCCAAAGGCTGGAGGAGCGTGTCGCCGAGCGGTTCCCGGAAAGGGGCCTGCGCGCCGTCGCCGCCGAACTGGTGTCGCTGTCGCGGGACCTCGCCAAGGCCGCCAAGCAGCTGGAAGCGCCGATCTGGTGGCTGCGCGGTGTCATCGTCGCGGCCTTCATTGCCGGCGTGGCGATGTTCCTGTTCGTCGGCACCATCCTGCCGCTCGACCGCATTTCGGGCGCCGACGATGCCGTGCAGTCGATGCAGGGCATCGAGGCGACGATCAACACCGTGATCCTGGCGGTGCTCGGCCTGCTGGCGCTGATCCGCGCCGAGGAGCGGATCAAGCGCAAGAAAGTGTTCCGGCAGCTGCACGGGCTGCGCTCGCTGATCCATGTCATCGACATGCACCAGTTGACCAAGGATCCGGCGACGCTGTCGGCCGATTTCAAGCCGACCTCGCACTCGCCCGCTCGCATCACCAACCCCGCCGACCTGGCGCGCTATCTCGACTATTGCTCGGAGATGCTGTCGATCACCGGCAAGGTCGCGGCGCTGTTCGCGCAGTCGGTCAACGACGATGTCGTCGTCAACGCGGTCAACGACATCGAGAACCTGTCCTCCAACCTGTCGCGCAAAATCTGGCAGAAGATCACGCTGATCGAGGACCGCCGCTGACCATTTCCGGCCTAAGACCAGGCGGACCGCGCTTTGCCGCTTCCGCCTGACGCACCAGCGCGGTGACGCGTTCGTTGACCGGCGTCGGGGCGCCCGATCGCCTGGCCAGGCGAATGACCGCGCCCTGCAATTCGTCGATCTCGGTCGGGCGGCCGCGTTTGAGGTCGTCCCACATCGACGAGCGCGCCTGAGGGTCGATCGCCAGCATGCGGCGCGCCAGAAGCCCGAACAGCCAGTCGGGCAACCGCAGCACTTTCGGCAGCAGCGCCGGCGGCAGGCCGGTGATGCGCGCCGGCGCTATGCCCGCCGCCCTCATCGCGGCGAGCGCCTCGTCGATCTCGGCGGCGAGGATGACGCGCCAGCTTCGGTCGGCCAGTTGCCTCGCCAGCGGCAGGTCGGAGAGCGCCACCAGGGCATTGTTGAGGTTCATCAGCAATTTGCTCCACTGCACCGCCTTCATGTCGGCGCGCGCTTCGACGGCAAGCCCGTCGACGTCGAGCAGACCGACAAGGCCATCGACGCCATCGTCGATCATCACCTCGCCCTGGCTGGCGCGATGCGCACGCAACGGCGCCTCGCCGTCGGGCGACTGGACGACGTTGAACATGACCATGCCGGTCAGCACCCGCCGTCCAGGGAGCGCGGCGCGCAACCTGTCCGCATTGTCGACGCCGTTCTGCAGGCTGACCACCACGGCATCCGGGCGCCCGTGGGCGGCGATCAGCCCGGCCATCTCCGCGGTTGCGCCGCTCTTCACCGTCACCAGGATGACGTCCGCGTCGGGGAGTGCTGCCGCCGGATCGTCCGTGGCCGAAATCGCTCGCGCTTCGACGCGGCGGTCGCGGCCGTCAAGATCGCTGACGCGCAGCCCGCATTCGCGCATGGCCTCGACGACGCGGCCGCGGCCGAGGAAGACGACCTTGCGTCCGGCGAGCGCCAGGCAGCCGCCGACATAGCAGCCAATGCTGCCGGCGCCGGCTATCGCGATGGCGCTTGTTTCACTGGCCATGCATTCGTCCTGGCTTGGCCCGCAACTTGCTATTATGCATGTCGTTTTCCCGGAAACGCTGCCCACACTTCCGGGCGACATGCATTTATACGCCATGAAAACCATATTGTCGGCGGCATGACCGGCGATGATCTGCCATCGTGACACGACAAACGCTTTCGACTATCGCTTTGCCCATGACATTGCCGACCGATCCCGCCGCGAATCTTGCCGCCCTGATCCGTTGCCCTTCCGTGACGCCCGCCGAAGGCGGGGCGCTTGCCGCGCTGGAGGGTATGCTGAAGCCGCTCGGCTTCTCGGTCGAGCGACCGGTCTTCTCGGAAGACGGCACGCCGGACATCGAAAACCTCTATGCGCGGCGCTCGGGCAACGGCCCGCATCTGATGTTTGCCGGCCATACCGATGTCGTTCCGGTGGGCGACGAGGCGGCCTGGACGCATCCGCCCTTCGCCGCCGAAATCGCCAATGGCGAGATGTATGGCCGCGGCGCCGTCGACATGAAGGGCGGCATTGCCTGCTTCATTGCCGCGGTGGCGCGCCATGTCGCGAAGAATGGCGGGCCAAAGGGCTCGGTGTCGCTGCTGATCACCGGCGACGAGGAAGGACCGGCCATCAACGGCACGACGAAGCTGCTCGACTGGGCGGCGGCCAAGGGCGAGAAATGGGATGCCTCGATCGTCGGCGAACCGACCAATCCGGATGCGCTCGGCGACATGATCAAGATCGGCCGGCGCGGTTCGCTGTCGGGCAGCGTGACCGTCAATGGACGCCAGGGCCATGCCGCCTATCCGCAGCTTGCCGACAACCCGGTGCGCGGGCTCATCAGCCTGGTCGACGCGCTGCTCCATCCGGTGTTCGACAAGGGAACCAAGGATTTCCAGCCGACCAACCTCGAAGTGACGTCGATCGATGTCGGCAATCCGGCGACCAACGTCATCCCGGCCAAGGCGACGGCCATTTTCAACATCCGCTTCAACGACACCTGGGATGCAGAGACCGTCCAGGCCGATATCCACAACCGGCTCGACCAGGCCGCCGGGCGCAAGAAATACCGGCCGGGCAAGAAGGCGCCGGTCGAGTACGAGCTCGTCTGGCGCGATCGGCCGAGCCATGTCTTCCTCACGCGTGACGAAAAGCTGATCGATACGCTGGGCAGCTCGGTCAAGGCGGTGGTCGGCAAGACGCCGGCGCTCTCCACCTCCGGCGGCACGTCGGACGCGCGCTTCATCAAGGATTTTTGCCCGGTGGTCGAGTTCGGCCTGGTCGGCAAGACCATGCATATGGTGGACGAGCGCGTCGCGCTTGCCGACCTCGAGACGCTGACGCAAATCTACGAACGCTTCATCGAAGACTGGTTCGGACAAGGCCTTTCGTGACCATGCTTTCGGCGGACGAAACCTATGCTTCGCTGGCCGGCGCCTGGCGGCTGATGTTCGGCAAGGCCGACGGCTTGCGCCTGCTCGACCTTTCGGCCGACGGTTTCTGGAATTCCTTCTTCGCCATTGTCGTGGCGGCGCCGGCGCTGATCGTCGGCTGGGTCGGGATAGCCAATGAGATCGGCGATCCGGACGCCTTCGCCGGACGCCTCGGCATGCTGATACGGCTGGCGACCGTCGATATCGGCTCTTGGGTGCTGCCGCTGGTGGCGCTCGCGCTGGTCGCGCCGCGCGCCGGCATCGGCGGCCGCTTCGTCCACTATGTCGTCGCTTCCAACTGGACGTCGGCGATCATCGCCTGGCTGATGCTGCCCTCGGCGCTGCTCAGGCTCTTCCTGCCTTCGACCAGCGACGTGAACAGCCTCGTGTCGCTGTTCCTGTTCGCGCTCTCGATGGTGCTGACATGGCGCATGACCAATGCATCGATCGGCAGGGGCGCCGCCGTGGGCACCACCGTGTTCGTCGGCATGTTCATTGCCTCGCTGCTCGTCCTGTTTGGCTTGCAGGCACTGCTCGGCATCGACATACCGGACGGCACGACGGGCTGATCTTTGCAAACCCTGGCAAAGTCATTTCGCCTGCGGAAATGGCCGAACGGGCGCGCAAGCACCACGAGACCCACTCGCAGAAGAAGCCGTGAAGCGCCGCCCTCAGGCGTCCTCCGGATAATCCACCCCGACGAGAAACAGTCCATCCGGCGGCGCAACCTGGCCGCAGGCGGCGCGGTCGCGCGCTTCGAGCGCCGCCTTGAGATCGGCGGCGCCCCAGGAGCCGTCGCCGACGCGCTTCAGCGAGCCGACCATCGAGCGAACCTGGTTGTGCAGAAAAGAGCGGGCCGAACCGCGCACCTCGATGAAGTGGCCATCGCGGCTGACGTCGAGGCGGTCAAGCGTGCGAACCGCGCTTTCGGCCTGGCACTGGGTGGAGCGGAAGGTGGTGAAATCGTGCCGGCCGAGGAGCACCTTGGCAGCCTCATGCATGGCCTCGGCGTCGAGGCTCTTCGGCACCCACCAGATCTTGCCCTTTTCCAGCGCCGCCGGCGCCCGGCGATTGAGGATGCGATAGAGATAGTGGCGGCCGGTGGCGGAAAAGCGCGCGTCGAAGCCGTCGGCGACCACGGCCGCTTTCAGGACGGCGACGCGCGCGCCGGCCGCCTGCAGATGGGCGTTCACCGCATCGCGCACCTTGTCGCCCGGCCACGCTTTGGCCAGGTCGACATGCGCCACCTGGGCAGTGGCGTGCACGCCGGCATCGGTGCGGCCGGCGGCACGTATTCTCACGGCCTCGCCGCAGAACTTTTCGATCGCCTGCTCGATCGCCTGCTGCACCGAGGGCTGGTCGGCCTGATGCTGCCAGCCGGCGAACTGGCTGCCGTCATATTCGATATCGAGCCGAAAACGCGGCATGCCAGCTGTGCTTTCGCCTTAACCTAGGCGGCTAAAGCGGTGAAGGCTGAAGCGTAGACCAGCTTGCCGGTCTCGGGCGAGTCGCCCCAGGCCAGCGCCTGCAGCGCCTCGCCCTGGTACTCGCTTTCGAACTTTCCGGCGCGGGCGTGGGTGTAGCCGAAGCGGCCGTAATAGACCGGATCGCCCAAAACCACGGCCAGCGTCTCGCCGGCTTCCTTGAGCCGCACATGCGCCTCGCGGATCAGCGCGCCGCCGATGCCGGTGCCGTGGAAGGAGGGCTCGACCGCCAGCGGCGCCAGCGCGACAGCGGCGAACTGCTTGGCGCCGTTCTGCACGAAAAGCCGCGAGAAAAGAATATGGCCGACGACCTGGCCGTCTTCCTCGGCAACCAGCTCGACGACGGCATCGCCGCCGGTGACAATCGCGTCGACCAGGCCGGCTTCCGCCTGCTGGCCAAAGGCATGCTCTTCGACGAGGCGGATCGCCTCGCGATCCCGCGGCGTCGCCGCGCGTATCGACATCATGCTCATGTGAGTTTCATTCCTTTTTCGATCTTGGCTCCGCGCAAAAACTCCTGCGCGGCGGCAGGCCTTCCGCCCGCCCGTTGAACTTCGACCAGCCTGACCGCGCCCGACCCGCAGGCGACCGTCAGCCGGTCATCGAGAATTCCTCCCGACTCGCCGACGCCATCCGAGAGCGTCGAGCGAAGCAGTTTCAGCCGCTCCGTGCGGCCGCCAATTTCGACCTCGCACCACGCGCCCGGAAAGGGCGAGAGGCCGCGAATGTGATTGTGGACTTCGCCAGAAGGCCGCGTCCAGTCTACGCGTGTCTCCGATTTATCGATCTTTCGGGCGTAGGTCACCCCTGCCGTCGCCTGTTGGGCAAATGTCAGACAATTTATCCCCAACTGGGCGAGCGCCTCAACCATCAGCGAAGCGCCCTGAACCATCAGCAGGTCGTGCAATTCGCCGGCCGTCATATCGGGTGCGATGGCGACTTTTTCAACCATTGCCACCGGCCCGGTGTCCAAACCTTCTTCCATGCGCATGATCATCATGCCGGTCTCCGCATCGCCGGCCATGATCGCGCGCTGGATGGGAGCAGCACCACGCCAGCGTGGCAAAAGCGAGGCGTGGCCGTTCAGACAGCCCAGCCTCGGCGCGTCCAGAACGGCCTTTGGCAGCAGCAGCCCGTAGGCGACGACCACGGCGACATCGGCCTGCAAGGCTGCGAAAGCCTGCTGCTCGGCCTCGCTTTTCAGCGACGTCGGCGTCCGAACGTCGAGCGCCAGCCGCTCCGCCTCGCGCTGCACCGGCGAGGGCGTCAGCTCCAGCCCGCGCCGGCCGGCGGCGCGCGGCGGCTGGGTGTAGACGGCCGCGATCTCGTGGCCGGCCTCGGCGATGGCGCGCAAGGTCGGCACGGAAAAATCCGGCGTGCCCATGAAGATGACGCGAAGCGGCATGACGTCCTGCGATCCTGTCTCGTGGCAGCTCCAGGTGCTCGCGCGGTCCAGACCGCCCCTACCCTACCATCTTGCCCGGCACCTTGTCCCTGGCGAGCTTCTTGAACTTCCTCACCACCATGTCGCGCTTCAGCTTCGAGATGTGGTCGATGAACAGCACGCCGTTGAGATGGTCGATCTCGTGCTGCAGGCAGGTGGCCATCAGGCCTTCCGCCTGCATCTCCTGCAGCTTGCCGTCGCGGTCGAGATACTTCACCCGCACCGAAGCCGGGCGCTCGACCTCGGCATAATAGTCCGGGATCGACAGGCAGCCTTCCTCATAGACGGAACGCTGGTCGGAACTTTCGAGCACTTCCGGATTGATGAAGACATGCGGCTCCGGCGGCTCGCCTTCCTTGGCGAGGTCGATGACCAGCAGCCGCCGCGGCTCGCCGACCTGGATCGCCGCAAGGCCGATGCCCGGCGCGTCATACATGGTGTCAAGCATGTCGTCGGCGAGCTTGCGCAAATCGGCATCGACGCGCTCGACCGGCTCGGAAACCTGGCGCAGGACGGGATCGGGAAGGATGATGAGAGGCTTGATCGACATGGCGTCTCACCTAAGACCTCGCTTGAAAAGCGTCAACCGGGGCATCTTTGGCTTGTTCACGTTTTGATCTGTGCCAGGAGGCCGAATCGGTTATGCTGGCCAAATGAACGACATGACCTCCATGCTTTCCGAGCCCATCGCGCGGCTTGGCGCCACGACCATCACGCTTGGCCAGGCGCTGGCTTTCGGCGCAATCCTTTTGCTTGCGCTGTTCATGGCGCTCGTGGTCGCCTTGTGGCGCGCGGCCGGGGCGCGCGCGGTGGCGGCCGCCGAAGCCGCCGACCATGCCCGCGATGCCGAGGCGAGGATGGCCGACATTATGCAGGCGCAGGCCGAGATGCAGGGGCGGATGGGCGCGATCGCCGAAGTGTTCGGGGCACGGCAGGCCGAGCTCACCCAGTCGCTCGGACAACGGCTCGACGCCATGACCGGGCGTCTTGGCCAGACCATGGCCGAGCAGACCAAGTCGACGCATGAGAGCCTGGCCAAGCTGCAGGAGCGGCTGGCGGTGATCGACACCGCGCAAGGCAACATCCAGTCCTTGGCCGGCCAGGTCGTGCAACTGCAGGCGATCCTCTCCAACAAGCAGACGCGCGGCGCCTTCGGCCAGTCGCGCATGGAGGCGATCGTCGCCGATGGGTTGCCGCACGGCGCCTATGAATTCCAGGCGAGCCTTTCCAACGGCAGCCGGCCCGACTGCCTGGTGCGGATGCCGAACGGCGCGCCGATGCTGGCCGTCGACGCCAAGTTCCCGCTCGAAGCCTGGAACGCCATCCGGGCCGCCGAGGGCGCCGACATGCAGAAGGCGGCGGCGCAGGCTTTTCGGCGCGACATCGAGATACATATCCGCGATATCGCTGAAAAATACCTGATCCAGGGCGAGACGCAGGACACCGCCTTCATGTTCGTGCCGTCGGAATCGGTGTTCGCCGAAATCCACGAGAACTTCGAGGCGGTGGTGCAGAAGGCGCACCGCGCCCGCGTCGTCATCGTCTCGCCCTCGCTGCTGATGCTGTCGATCCAGGTCATCCAGTCGATCCTGAAGGACGCCCGCATGCGCGAGCAGGCGCATCTGATCCAGGGCGAGGTCATCCGGCTGATGGAGGATGTGGCGCGGGTCGACGAGCGGGTGCGCCGGCTGCAGACGCATTTCGGCCAGGCGACCAAGGACATCGACGACATCCTGGTGTCGACGTCGAAAGTGACCAAGCGCGGCCAGAAGATCGAGGCGCTGGAGTTTGCCGAGGGCGAGGCCGAGCCGCCGCGCAACGGGCCGGCCAAGGTCGAGGCCGGGGCGCGCGTGGCCGATTCAAAGACGGGTCAGCTCAGGCTGCGCGTCGTCGAGGGCGACGAGTAGTCGCGGAAGATTCGGCCAACCGCCAAGGCTCGCGCCAGCTGGCCGATCCGATAGCGCTATTGCTCTTCCGTCGTCGCCATGCCCTCGAATTCCGGAAGCCAGCGCAGGGCCGACCGGTGCCATTTCTGCTGTCTGGGAACCAAGTCCTGACGCTGCCGCGCGGTCCCGACCCTGATCCCATAAACCTTCGGACCATCGCCGACCGACGTTGCATAAAGATGCGAGCCGCAGTCCGCACAAAAAGCCTGGGCGCGCCTGGCGCCGCTTGCCACGACCTTGATGTAGATCTTCGGCGCGCCCCTGGTGATCCGGTAGTCGCTTTCCGGCGCCGGAACGGTGACCCGAAAGGCCGTGCCGGTCAGCTGCTGGCAGTCGGTGCAGTGGCAGATCGAGGTCTTTTGCGGATCGACCTCCGCCTCATAGGCGATCGCGCCGCAGTGGCATCCGCCGTCGATTTTCATCGCCTTTTCTCCCTAGAAAATTTCGCCGCCTCAAGCCTAGCCCTCGTCCGAAGCCTCGGCGATGGCCTCGCGCCGCTGCTTCCATGTGCCAGTCGTTTGCGGCTTGACGAACAGCCTGGATATCTGCGGCATTTCCTGCTTCAGCCTTGCCTCCAGGCGCTCGACGCAGGCCTCGATCTCGGGCGCGGTGAGATGATCCTCGAATTCGATGCTCAAACCCGCGACGATTTCCTCCGGACCGATATGGACGCTCAGGATTCCGTTCGCCCGCTGGACCGCCGGATCCTCCTGGACGATCGCCAGCACCTTCTTCTGCACTTCGGACGAGGCAGGTTCACCCAGCAGCAGGCCCTTGCTCTCGCGCGCCAGGAAGATGGCCGTGGCGCCCAGGATGATGGCGATGCCGATCGAGCCGACGCCATCGAGCTCGGGGATTTCCAGAAGTTCGGCCGACAGGATGCCGGCGAAGGCGACGATAAGGCCAAGCAGCGCGGCGCTGTCCTCGAACAGCACCGTGTAGACGCTCGGATCCTTGCTCGATTGCACAGCCTGCAGCCAGCCTTGCTTACCCTTCTGCTGCCGGAACTCCTTCAGCGCCACCAGCCATGAGCTGCCCTCGAAGACGAAGGAGAGGGCAAGCACGATGTAGTTGACCTTGGCATTGACGACCGGTTCGGGCGCCATGATGTGGATAACGCCCTCATAGAAGGAAACGCCGGCGCCGAGCGCGAACACCAGAAGCGCCACGATGAAGCTCCAGAAATAGAGCTCGCGTCCGTGGCCGAGGGGGTGGGTGCGGTCGGGCGGCCGCGCGGCGCGGTGCATGCCATAGAGCAGGAGACCGCCATTGCCGGTGTCGACCAGCGAATGCACGCCTTCCGACAGCATGGAGGACGAACCGGTGAAGAACGCCGCCGCGAATTTGGTCAGCGCGATCGCCAAATTGCCGGCGAGCGCGGCATAGATCACTCGTCTCGACCCGCTATGTCCTGCCATTCGATCTCCCGGCGCGCCCGAGCATTGATGCCCGCCCAGGCGAAACTCCACAGACAATGCGCCAGTCAGTCCGAAGTTCAAGCCACCACAGCGCGCTCGAGCCAGCATGGCGTCGGGAAACCGGTTGACATCCGGCTGGACGGCTTCGCAAGCGAGGCGGGGCCTCTTGCGGTCCGGCATTTCTCTTGTTTCACTTGCACGTCCACAATCGGAGGAGCGAATCATGGCTAAAGGTGCGATGAAGGCGGGCAAGGAAGCCCGCAAGCCGAAGAAGGACGCCAAGAAGCCCGCTGCGGCCCCGGCTCCGAAGGCGCCGCCGGTCAAGGCGATGCGCATAAAGGAAAAGTAAGCGGCCGAAATTCGGTCGATCCGGCTCAATGCAGACTTTGAACCGGCGGCATGACAATGCTGCCGGTGTTTTGTTGATCGGGAAACAGGCCACCCCATATCAAGGGCGAGGACGACCTCGCTTCCCCGAAAACCGGCCGGGACGACCCGCCACCAAGCATCTCAAGCGATGCCGGAATGACGGAGTGTCTTCGATGTCCTGGATTCTTCTTTTCTTCGCCGGCCTGTTCGAGATCGGCTGGGCGATCGGCCTCAAATATACCGACGGCTTCTCGAAGCCGCTGCCGACCCTTCTCACCATTGCCTCGATGATCGTCAGCCTCGGCCTGCTCGGGCTGGCGCTGAAGACGCTGCCCGTCGGCACGGCCTACGCGGTGTGGACCGGCATCGGCACCGTCGGCACGGCGCTGCTCGGCATCTGGCTGCTCGGCGAGCCCGCGACGATTGTCCGGCTCGCCTGTATCGGCCTGATCGTCTGTGGCATCGTCGGGCTGAAACTGGTCGCCTAAAAGCGCGTCGCGTCGAAACGGATTCACGCGATGCGCTTTAAGCCTTTGTTTTCATGCATGTCGTTATCGCAAAACCGCTGCACACTTTTGCGCGACATGCATTAGCCCGTTATCCGCAGCACAAACGCGTTCAGGGCCGCTTTCGGCGACCCTGAGCCATTTTTCCTGGAATTGCTCTAGCGGGCGGAGAAGCCCGGAGGCGTGCGGCCGACGCGTGCCTTGCGAGCGGCGTAGCGTGCGTCACGCTTGGCCTTGCGCGCGGCCTCATCGGCGAGTTCGAAAGCGATGCGCTCGGAGTCCTCGGCCTCGCGGCGCTTGGCCTCTTCGGCCGCCGCAGCTTCCGCCGCAAGACGCGCCGCTTCAGCAATCGCCTCGCGCTCGGCCTTCTGGGCCGCTTCGCGCGCCAGCTTTTCCTGCTTCAGCCTTGCCTTTTCCGCCTCGCGGATGGCGCGGGCCTCAAGGATAGCCTTGCGTTCGGCCTGGCGAGCCAGCACTGTCGGATCATCCGCCGCCGGTTTTGCCTTGAAGCGCTCGAGCAGCGCCTTCTTTGCCTCGTTCGCGGCATTGCGCCGCTCGAAAATGTCTTTTTCCCTGTAGATAGCCAAGTGCACTTCCCTGCAGTCTATTCGCGACGCTTACATACGCGTGAAAGCGGCAAGTTCAAGCGCCAAAACGGTATACCAGCCATGAAAAATCCGGGCTTGTTGCCGCAGGGATACGGCTCGGCAGCACGCGATGCACTGTTCACAGATCGCACCTCTGGCGGGCAGAACGCTAGATGGCTACCTCTAGTGCCGACAAGCAACACCCATATGAACACCTCAGGATAAAACCAGATGGAACTCGGTCTCTACACTTTCGCCGATGTCAGCCCGGAGCCGGGTGTCGGCGCGATCGGCCCGCATGAGCGGCTGCGCATCGAGGAAATCGAGCTGGCCGACCAGGTCGGCCTCGATGTGTTCGGCCTCGGCGAGCATCACCGCCCCGACTATGCCGCCTCGGCTCCGGTCGTGGCGCTGGCCGCGGCGGCCGAGCGCACGAAACGCATCCGCCTGACCAGCGCGGTCACGGTGCTTTCCTCCGACGATCCGGTGCGCGTCTTCCAGCAATTCGCGACGCTCGACCTTCTGTCCGGCGGCCGCGCCGAGATCATGGCCGGGCGCGGCTCCTTCATCGAATCCTTCCCGCTGTTCGGCTACAATCTCGAGGACTATGACCAGCTCTTCGCCGAGAAGCTCGACCTGTTGCTCGCCATCCGCGACCAGGTGACAGTGACGTGGCAGGGCAAGCTGCGCGCGCCGATCAACAGCCGCGGCGTCTATCCGCGACCGTTGCAGGAAAAACTGCCGGTCTGGATCGCCATCGGCGGCACGCCGCAATCCGCCGCCCGCGCCGGCGTGCTCGGCCTGCCGCTGGCCCTGGCCATCATCGGCGGCGAGCCGGCACGTTTCGCGCCGCTGTTCGATATCTATCGCGAGGCGGCGCGGCGCGCCGGCACCGACCCCGCAACGCTTGCCACCAGCATCAACGTGCACGGTTTCATCGCCGAGACGACCGAACAGGCCGCCGACGACTTCTATGGACCGCAGGCCGAAGTAATGAACCGCATCGGCCGCGAGCGCGGCTGGGGCCCAACCTCGCGCGCCCATTTCGACCAGGCACGCGGACCCAACGGCGCGCTCTTCGTCGGCAATCCTGAAGCTGTGGCGGAAAAGATCGTCGCCCAGCACAAGATCTTCGGCAACGACCGCTTCCTGCTGCAGATGGCGATCGGCACCATGCCGCATGCCAAGATCATGAAGGCGATCGAGCTCTACGGCACCAGGGTGGCGCCGATCGTGCGCAAGGAGACGGCGAAGGCCGCGCCCGCCATCCTGGCGCCCGTCGCCTGAGCGGCAGTCGAAGCCGGTCTCCAGATGCTAGAGAAATTCCAGGAAAAGTGTGAGCGGTTTTCCGTCCGGAATTGCGTAGAAACAAAGAGATAGAGCGGTTCGCCGTTTCCGTGAAACGGTGAAACGCGCTAGGCCTCTGGATGCCCGGCGCCGACGGCCATCATTTCGGCATGGAGCGTCTCGGTTGCCTCATCGGCCGGGAATATGCACTCGACACGCAGTTCCTGGGCGGCGACGGTTTGCGGCTCGATCTGCCGTCGCGAAAGCCTGCCCCGTATTAGGCCCGGCCGGCGCGGCGGCTCAATTACATGTCGTGTACTAGCGCGACCGCATGAGCGATGCCGGGGGAAAGCCGGCTCATGGAACCTTGCCCGGAACTCCCGCGTTTCGCGCAGAAGCCTGCCATGCATTCATTGTTTGGGTGACGGGCTTGCAAGGGGAACCGATGAAAACCGAACCGATCGCTTCGGGCGCGAGCGTTGCCGAAAGCCCTGATCCGCGTGCCAACGCCCGGGCGGATATGCGCTTGACGCGGTCGCTGGTGATCGGGATTTTCATTCTGCTGACGATCGCAGCGCTCTACTTCGCCCGTGACTTCTTCATGCCGGTGATCCTCGCCTTCCTGCTGGCGCTGACGCTGACGCCGATCGTGCGCTTCCTGCGCAAGCACGGCGTACCGGAGGTGGTTTCGGCGACGTTGCTGGTGCTGCTTTCCATCTTTGTTTTCGTCGTCGCGGGCTATCTGCTCAGCGGTCCGGTCATCGACCTCATCAACAACAGCTATTCGATCGGCCAGCAGCTCACCGAGCGGCTGGCACCGTTCAAGCGGCCGCTCGAACGGGTGATGGATCTCGCGCATCAGCTCGAAGCGCTGACCGAGACTTCGCAGGAGCCAGGCGTGCAGCGGGTCGCGGTGGCGCCTTCCGGCGTTCTGTCCACGGCGGCCAGCAATATCCTGGAAGCCGGCACCTCGATCACCATCGTCTTCGTGCTGTCGCTGTTCCTGCTCGCCTCGGGCACGCTGTTCTACGAGAAGATCGTGCAGTCCTTCACCAGCATGACCCAGAAGAAGCGGGCGCTGCGCGTGGTCTATGACGTCGAGCACGAAATCTCGCACTATCTGCTTACCGTTGCCCTGATCAATGCCGGCCTCGGCACGACAATCGGACTGGGCCTCTGGGGGCTCGGCATGCCCACCCCGCTGGTCTGGGGCGCGGCGGCGGCGCTGCTCAATTTCCTGCCCTATGTCGGCGCGCTGATGACCGTCCTGCTCGTCGCCATCATCGCGCTGATCAGCTTCGACACGATCGCCTATGCGCTGCTGCCGCCGGCTTTCGTGGTGTTGTGCGATATCGTCGAAGGCCAGTTCGTGACGCCGACGGTGGTCGGCCGCCGCCTCGAGATCAACGCGGTGGCGATCTTAATCGCCATCGCCTTCTGGTCATGGCTATGGGGCTTCGTCGGCGCGTTGATGGCGGTGCCGTTGCTGGTCGTCATCAAGGTCTTCTGCGACCATTTCGAGGGCTTGAGCCATGTCGGCAACTTCCTCGCGGCGCAGCAGTCCATGGCCGTGGACGAGGAAGCGACCGAGAACAATCACAAATCCGCGCCCTGAAACCCTGGCATAATCTCAAACCTCGCACATTGTTTGCGGCACCGCCGGCGAGTGCCTATATCGGACCGGTCAAGCCGGACCCTGCCTGTATGAGCGACTTCGATCTCGATGGCTATTTCGCCCGCATTGGCTATGACGGGCCAACCAACATTTCGCTCGCCACGCTGCAGGCGCTGCACGCAATCCACCCGCGGGCGATCCCGTTCGAGAATATCGACGCCTTGATGGGCGTTTCCGTCGGCCTCGACGTCGCTTCGCTGCAGGACAAGATTTTTAGCCAGGGCCGCGGCGGCTATTGCTTCGAGCACAATCTGATCTTCATGCATGCGCTTGACGCACTGGGGTTCACGGTCAGCGGACTTGCCGCCCGCGTGCTCTGGGGCCAGCCTGACGACGCCATTACGGCGCGCAGCCATATGCTGCTGCGCATCGAGCTTGGCGGCCGTGCCTATATCGCCGATGTCGGCTTCGGCGGCCTGACGCTGACGGCGCCGTTGCTGCTGGAGCCGGGCCTCGAACAACAGACGCCGCACGAGGCCTTCCGCGTCGTCGGAACCGGCGACCGTTTCCGCCTGCAGGCCAATATCGGCGGTGATTGGCGCACGCTCTACCGCTTCGACATGAGCCAAGCCTATGAGGTCGATTACCGGGTCGCCAGCCATTTCCTGTCGACGCATCCGAGCTCGCATTTCCTGACCACGCTGGTGGCCGCGCTCGCCTTGCCCGACCGGCGCTATGCGCTGCGCAACAACCGGCTGTCGACACATCATGCCGGCGGCCGCAGCGAGCAGCGCGAAATCGCGATGGCCGCCGAACTCGCTGACGTGCTGGAGAACCAGCTCGCCATCGTCATTCCCGACCGCGCCGCCTTCGAGACAAGGCTGCGGGAAAAACGCATCGTGGAGACCTGACCAATGACGGACCTTTCGGTTCTCGACCTGTCGCCGATCACGCAAGGCAGCACCGCAACGCAGTCGCTCGCCAATTCGCTCGACCTTGCCCGCCATGCCGAGCGGCTGGGCTACAAGCGTTACTGGCTGGCCGAGCACCACAACATGCCGGGCATTGCGAGCGCCGCGACGTCCGTCGTGATCGCGCATGTCGCCGGCGGCACCAAGTCGATCCGCGTCGGCGCGGGCGGCATCATGCTGCCCAACCATGCGCCACTGGTGATCGCCGAGCAGTTCGGCACGCTGGCCGCGCTTTTTCCCGGCCGCATCGACCTCGGTCTCGGCCGCGCGCCGGGCACCGACATGCTGACCGCGCGAGCGCTGCGCCGCAACCTGGAGTCCACCGATAACTTCCCGCAGGACGTGGTCGAGCTGATGGGCTATTTCCAGCCGGCCGAGGAAGGCCAGCGCATCCGCGCGGTGCCCGGCGAAGGCCAGACCGTGCCGGTCTGGATCCTCGGCTCCAGCCTCTATGGCGCGCAGCTCGCGGCACTTCTCGGCCTGCCTTACGCCTTCGCCTCGCATTTCGCGCCGGCCGAGCTCGACCATGCGCTGGAGGTTTATCGCACGCGGTTCCAGCCCTCGGCGCAGCTCGACAAGCCCTATGTCATGCTCGGTCTCAATGTCTTTGCCGCGCCGACCGACGCCGAAGCGAAGCTTCTGTTCAGCTCGCTGCAGCAGGCCTTCGTCAATCTGCGCAGCGGCCGGCCCGGCCAGTTGCCGCCGCCGGTCGAGAATTACTACCGCGATCTCGATTCCGTCGCGAAGAGCATGCTTGCCCAGGCGCTGTCCTGCGCCGTCGTCGGTTCGCCGGAAACGGTGCGCCAGGGCATCGACGCCTTCATAGGCCGCACCGGCGCCGACGAATTGATGGTGACGGCGCAGTGCTTCGACCACGCGGCGCGCGTGCGTTCCTTCGAGATCCTCGCCGACGTGCACAAATCGATGTCGAAGGCGGCCTGAGAGGGCCGCTTTTGAATGACACACCGGTCTGTTAAGGGCGGGGACGGCCTTTCCTCAACAAAGAGTTCCCCCGTGACCCACGACCTCGACGACCGCATGCATTTTGCCATCGACCTGGCGCGGCGCGCCGGCGAGCTGGGCCTCAAATATTTTCGCGACCTCGACAATTTGACCGTCGAGAGCAAGGGCCATCAGGACCTGGTTTCCGAGGGCGACCGCGAGGTCGAGCTGTTCATCCGCGCGGCGATCGCCGAGGCCTATCCGCAAGACGGCATCGTTGGCGAGGAGCACGCGGCCGTGGCCGGAACAACCGGTCATGTCTGGGTGATCGACCCGATCGACGGCACCGCCAATTTCGTGCGCGGCATTCCCGCCTGGTGCGTGGTGATCGCCTGTGCCAGGGATGGCGAGACAGAGGTCGGCGTCATCCATGAGCCTTCGACCGACGAGACCTTCTACGGCCGGCTCGGCGGCGGCGCCTTCCTCAACGGCAAGCCGATCAAGGCCAGCGATGCCACCTCGCTTTCGGAAGGTTCGGTCGGGACCGGGCTCTCCAACCGCGCTTCGACCACGAATGTCGTCGTGCTCATCGGCTTGATCATGGGCGAAGGCGGCGTCTTCTACCGTAATGCTTCTGGAGCGTTGATGCTTGCCTATGCGGCGTCCGGCCGGCTGCTCGGCTATATCGAGGAGCACATGAATGCCTGGGACTGCCTGGCCGGCATGCTGCTGGTCGAAGAGGCCGGCGGCACGGTGCTGAAAGCGGATCCGAAGAGGGTGCTCGGCCAGGGCACGCGGGTGATCACCGGCGGCAAACACATCTTCCCCAGGCTGCAGCTGCTTTGCGAGACCGCCTTCGGATTTACGCGCTGACGGTCTGCGCGACCGCGCCCAGCGGCCGACAGGAATTGCGGATCATCAGCCGGCCCTTGAGGACGAGCTTGCGCGGCGGCGCGTCGCGATTGCCGGCCAGCCGGTCGAGCAGAAGGTTCGCCGCCTGCTCGCCGATCGCCTGCACGGGCTGCGCCACGGTGGTCAGCTGCGGCACGAACACGTCCGACCAGGGAAAATCGTCGAAGCAGGCGACCGAGATGTCCTCGGGGCAGGATAGGCCGATGTCGCGGATCGCCTTCATGGTGCCGATCACCATCGGGTTGTTGGCCGAGAAGATCGCGCTTGGCCGGTCGTGCAGCGACAAGAGCTGCATGGTCGCGTTGTAGCCGTCGATCTCGTGGAAATTGCCGGAGCGAACGAGTTCCTCAGCCACCGGCAGGCCGGCCGCCTGCAGCGCCTCGCGGTAGCCGATCATGCGGTCATGCATGGGGGATATGTCGGAGGTGCCGGTGATGTAGCCGATGCGCCGGTGGCCAAGATGGATCAGATAGGTGACGGCGTCGAACACGGCGCGCTGGTTGTCCAGCACCACCGCATCGGTGTCGACGCCTTCGCAGAGACGGTCGAGCAGCACCACCGGCACATTGGCGTCCTCGACGATGCTCTTCAAAATGCCGCCGTCGCCGACGCGGGCCACGATCAGCCCGTCGACCATGCGGTCGAGCAGCAGGCGTATCTGCTCGTCCTGCGTGTTCAAATCCTCGTCCGTGCAGCACAGCATGACGGCATAGCCGGCGCGGTCGAACGCCTGCTGGATGACCGAGACGACATCGGTGAAGAACGGGTTGGTGATGTGCGGCACGGTGAGGCCGATGGTCCGCGTGGTGCCCATCTTGAGGCTGCGGGCAATGGCATTGCGCTTGTAGCCGATGTCGCGGATCGCCTGCTCGATGCGCTGGGTAAGCTCGGGACTGACGGTGGCGGTGCCGTTGAGCAATGCTGACACGGTGGCCACGGACACACGCGCCGCCTCGGCCACATGCAACATGGTCGGCGCCGTAGATTTCCGTTGGTTTTTCCGCCCTGACACCGTCATTTTCGAAACGTTTAGCCACCCTTATTTGGCTAAACCTACGTAAACCCGGCGTTTTTCGCAAGAATTGAAATGCATCAATCCTCAATGAGGAGATAGGCGCTTGACACGTTCGAAACGTTTAGATTAGCGTTCGGGCAGTCGAAGACGACGGAGGGAGGCCGTCCTTTTACCATGCAGCGCGCTGATTCCATCACGACTGGCAACGCGACCGCCGACGGTCCCGCCGTCGTCCTGAGCGCGACCGGCATTTCCAAGCGATTTGGCGGCATCGCCGCGCTGTCCGATGTGAAGCTGGACCTTAGGCCCGGCGAGGTGCATGCGCTGATGGGCGAGAACGGCGCCGGCAAGTCGACGCTGATGAAGATCCTCTCCGGCGTCTATACCGATTACGAAGGCGCCGTGGCGATCGACGGTCAGGCGGTGCGTTTCACCGGCGTCCGCGACGCCGAGGATGCCGGCATCGCCATCATCCACCAGGAACTCAACCTCGTTCCCGAGCTCAGCGTCGCCGACAACATCTTCCTCGGCCGCGAAAAGCTGATCGCCGGGCTGGTCGTCGACCGCAAGGCGAGCAGCCGCGCGGCCAGCGCGCTGCTGCAGCGGCTGGGCATCGAGCTCGATCCGGAAGCGCGGATCGGCACGCTCAGGGTCGGCGAGCAGCAACTGGTGGAGATCGCCAAGGCGCTGTCGAAATCGGCGCGCATCCTGATCATGGACGAGCCGACCTCGGCGCTGTCGCCGGCCGAGTGCGAGAGACTGTTCCGCATCATCGGCCAGCTTGCGGCAAGCGGCGTCGCGATCGTCTACATCTCGCACCGCATCGACGAGGTGATGCATCTGGCAAGCCGGGTGACGGTGCTGCGCGACGGGCGCCATGTGCTGACTGAGGACATGGCGGGACTGGGCGAAGACGCCATCATCTCGGCCATGGTCGGGCGCGACCTCCTCGCTTCCTCCGGCCACGAAGGCGGCCCCGGCGACAAGGTGGTGCTCTCGGTCAGGGACCTGTCGCTGTCGAAGCCCGACCGGCATGGCTGGCGCACGGTGATCGACGGCGTCGGCTTCGACCTCGCCGCCGGCGAGATCCTCGGCATCGGCGGGCTGCTGGGTTCCGGCCGCACCGAGATCCTGGAAGCGATCTTCGGCTCCAGCGGCGGCCGCACCGGCGGCGAGATCCAGCTCGACGGCGCGCCGGTCGAGATCGGCTCGCCGCGCGAGGCCCGACGGCTCGGCATCGCCCTGGTGACCGAGGACCGCAAGACGCAAGGCCTGCATCTCCAAGCCTCGATCACCGACAATGTCGCCCTGCCTCTGGTCGGCGCGCTGGCGCGCTTTGGCCTGCGCTCGCGCTCAGGCGAGCAAGGCCTTGCGCGAGAGGCGGTCAGCGCGCTCGGCATACGCTGCGAAAGCATCGAGCAGGCCGCCGGCACGCTGTCGGGCGGCAACCAGCAGAAGGTGGTGATCGGCAAATGGCTGGCGACGCGACCGCGCGTGCTTCTGCTCGACGAGCCGACGCGCGGCATCGATGTCGGCGCCAAGCGCGAAATCTACGACCTCATCTTCAAGCTCGCCGGCGACGGTTTGGCGATTGCCGTGATCAGCTCCGAACTGCCGGAGCTTCTGCATCTCGCCGATCGCATCCTGGTCATGGCGGAGGGCCGCCAGCGCGGCATCCTGTCCCGCGCCGAAGCCAGCGAGGAAGCGATCATGCGGCTCGCCGCGCCGAGACGCACAGCGAGATCCGCCGCATGAACCTCATCAGCCTTCTCTCCCGCACCAAGCTTTACTGGGGGCTGATCGCCATCTTCCTGATCGGCGTGTTCGGCTCGCCAATCAGCTCCAAGGGCAACAACATCTTCTTGTCCTACGGCAACCTGCTCGACGTGCTGCGCCAGGTGTCGACCACCGGCCTCATCGCCACCGGCATGACGGCGGTGATCCTGACCGGCGGCATCGATCTTTCCGTCGGCTCGCTGATGGCGATCTGCTCGGTCGTCTGCGCCATGCTGCTGACGGTGCCGGGCGTCACGCCGTCGGCGGCGCTCGGCGTGCCGACAACGGCGCTGGTCGCCTTGTGCCTCGGCGCGCTCGTCACCCGCTTCATCCTGCTCAACATCGAGAAATCCCGCGCCGGCGCCGAAGCCGGCCGCGAGGTGCGGCTGGACAAGGCGCGCGGGCTGGTCATCCCGGGCGTGGTCGGCGTCATCCTATGCTGCCTTTCGCTGTGGTACCTGCTGCCGCAGGTCGAGACCAAGTTCGGTGTGCTCGGCGTGCTTCTGGTGGCGCCTTGCGTCGGCCTTCTGTTCGGCACCATCAACGGCTTCATCATCGTCGCCGGGCGGCTGCAGCCCTTCATCGTCACGCTGGCGATGATGGTGACGGCGCTCGGCATCGCAAGGCTGACCGCCGGCCAGAACAATGCGGTGCTGCCGGTCTATACCGGTTCCAATGCCACCGCCGAATTCGAGATCCTGCGCTCGCTGGTGTTCGGCGTCGTGCCTATGCCGGGCCTGTTCTTCCTCGGCGCGATCGTGATCTACGGCGCGGTGCTGCGCTTCACGCCCTTTGGCCGCTATGTCTACGCCATCGGCGGCAATGAGGAAGCGGCGCGGCTTTCGGGCATCGCCGCGGGGCGCGTCAAGATCGCCACCTATGCCGTGTCCGGCCTGCTCGCCGGCATCGCGGCGGTGCTCTACGTGGCGCAATACCGGCAAGGCAAGCCCGATGCCGGCGCGGGGCTCGAGCTCGACGCCATCGCCGCCGTGGTCATCGGCGGCACCAGCCTGATGGGCGGGCGCGGCAGCCTGATCGGCACCTTCTGCGGCGTGCTGATCTTCGGGCTGCTGTCCAACATCCTGCAACTGCACAACATCAATTCCAACCTTCAGCTGGTGCTGAAGGGGGCGATCATCATCGGCACCGTGCTCGTGCAGGAGCGCAACGCCGGCGACCTTCTCAGCTATCTGCGCCTGCCCAACGGACGGGCGGCGCAAAAGGAAACGGCCGCGGCCAAGCGACCGTCACAGGAGACCTCGTCTCTATAATCCGGAGGAAACAGGACCATGAAACGACGTGATATGCTGAAGCTCGCCACTTTCGCGGCGGCACTTCTGACGACCACCGCAATCTTGTCCGGCAACCATGCCTTTGCCCAGGACAAGAAGTGGAAGATCGGCTTCTCGCAGGTGACGACCATCGAGCCCTGGCGCGCCCAGTTCAACAAGGACATCATCGCGGAGGCCGCCAAGCATCCGGACGTCGAGCTGATCATCACCGACGGCGAGGACAAGACCGAAAAGCAGGTCGCCGATGTCGAGAACCTGATCCGCCAGGAAGTCGACGCGCTGCTGGTGTCGCCGAAGGAATCGGCCGGGCTCACCGGCGTGGTGCAGCAGGCGATCGACGCCAAGATCCCGGTCTTCGTGCTCGACCGCAATGTCGACACCAAGGACTACACGCAGTTCGTCGGCGGCGACAACGCGCTGATCGGCCGCGCCGCGGGCGAATACGCCGTCGAGCTCCTCGGCGGCAAGGGTAAGGCCGCCGGCAATGTCGTCGAGATCTGGGGCGGCATGGGAACGCAGCCGGCGCATGACCGCCATGACGGCTTCCATGAGTTCACCGACAAGGAGCCGGGCATCAAGTACCTGCTCGACCAGCAGTCGGGCGACTGGAAGCAGGACCAGGCCTACAACATCATGGCCAACGCGCTGAAGACCAACGAGAAGATCGACCTCGTCTACGGTCACAACGATCCGATGGCCTATGGCGCCTATCTCGCGGCCAAGGACGTCGGGCGCGAAAAGGACATCAAGTTCATCGGCATCGACGGCCTGCCCAACGAAGGCGTGCAGATGGTGAACAAGGGCGAACTGACGGCGACCTTCACCTATGTCACGCCGGGCGCCGAGGGCCTGCGCCAGGCGATCAAGTTCCTGAACGGCGAGAAGGTCGAGAAGACCATCACGCTGCCGACGGAAAAGGTCACCAAGGACAACGCCGCCAAGATTCTCAAGGACAACGGGCTCTAAGCCCGGGATACCCTGCCGGACCACGCGCCCGGCAGGGCTTTTGCCCGGGCGCCGGGCGCTCTTCAATTTCGTCGCCAGGTGCCGAAACCATGGCGGCGACGCGGATTTCCGGCTCTTTCGCGACCGAAAGTCACGCCCGCCAGGGCAAGCCTTGCCATGCCCGGAAGGCCTATCCGCGCGCCGTCAACCGCGCCTGTTTCAAAAAAGCGATCCGGAACAATGCGATAGCGCAATCTCGCGCCGGTCCTGCCGCAAGGCGCGGCGGCTCGCCTTCCGGCCCGCGTCGAGACGACGGACACCTTGCGCAGAATGCTTGCGCCTTGTGTCGCCTGTTCTTATATACGCGCCAGCCGTCCGGCCTCGAAAAGCGGGGACCGCGATGGGATTTCTTGTGAACAGGGGCTTTCGTCGGAACGCCTTTTGAAGGGTCCTGAGAGCCTGCTTAGAGGAGAGACTAGAACAATGGCAAAAGTTATCGGTATCGATCTCGGCACCACCAATTCCTGTATCGCCATCATGGATGGCAAAGACCCCAAGGTGATCGAGAACGCTGAAGGCGCGCGCACGACGCCTTCCATCGTCGCCATCTCGAATGACGGCGAACGTCTCGTCGGCCAGCCGGCCAAGCGCCAGGCGGTCACCAATCCGGAAAACACCATCTTCGCGGTCAAGCGCCTGATCGGCCGCCGCTATGACGACCCGGTGACGGAGAAGGACAAGAAGCTTGTCCCCTACAAGATCGTCAAGGGCGACAATGGCGACGCGTGGGTCGAGGCCGGCGGCAAGAAGCAGTCGCCCAGCCAGATCTCGGCCATGATCCTGCAGAAGATGAAGGAGACGGCGGAAGCCTATCTCGGCGAGAAGGTCGAGAAGGCGGTCATCACCGTTCCGGCCTATTTCAACGACGCCCAGCGCCAGGCGACCAAGGACGCCGGCAGGATCGCCGGCCTCGAGGTGCTGCGCATCATCAACGAGCCGACGGCCGCGGCGCTCGCCTATGGCCTGGAGAAGAAGGACGGCAAGACCATCGCGGTCTATGACCTTGGCGGCGGCACCTTCGATATTTCCGTGCTGGAAATCGGCGATGGCGTGTTCGAGGTGAAGTCGACCAACGGCGACACCTTCCTCGGCGGCGAGGACTTCGACATGCGGCTCGTCGAGTATCTGGCAGCCGAGTTCAAGAAGGAACAGGGCATCGACCTGAAGAACGACAAGCTTGCCCTGCAGCGCCTCAAGGAAGCCGCGGAAAAGGCCAAGATCGAGCTGTCGTCGACGACGCAGACCGAAATCAACCTGCCCTTCATCACCGCCGACGCCAGCGGCCCGAAGCACCTGACGATGAAGCTCACCCGGGCGAAGTTCGAAAGCCTGGTCGAGGACCTCGTGCAGCGCACGATCGAGCCCTGCAAGGCGGCGCTCAAGGATGCCGGCCTGAAGGCCGGCGAGATCGACGAAGTGGTGCTGGTCGGCGGCATGACCCGCATGCCCAAGATCCAGGAGATCGTGAAGCAGTTCTTCGGCAAGGAGCCGCACAAGGGCGTCAACCCGGATGAGGTCGTCGCTCTCGGCGCCGCCATTCAGGCCGGCGTGCTGCAGGGCGACGTCAAGGACGTGCTCTTGCTCGACGTGACGCCGCTGTCGCTGGGCATCGAGACGCTGGGTGGCGTGTTCACCAGGCTGATCGAGCGCAACACGACGATCCCGACCAAGAAGAGCCAGACCTTCTCGACCGCCGAGGATTCGCAGTCGGCGGTGACGATCCGGGTCTTCCAGGGCGAGCGCGAAATGGCGGCCGACAACAAGATGCTCGGTCAGTTCGACCTGGTCGGCATCCCGCCGGCCCCGCGCGGCGTGCCGCAGATCGAGGTCACTTTCGACATCGATGCCAACGGCATCGTCAACGTCTCGGCCAAGGACAAGGGCACCGGCAAGGAGCACCAGATCCGCATCCAGGCTTCGGGCGGGCTGTCCGACGCCGACATCGAGAAGATGGTGAAGGACGCCGAGGCCAATGCCGACGCGGACAAGAAGCGCCGTGCCCTCGTCGAGGCGCGCAACCAGGCCGAAGCGCTGGTGCATTCTTCCGAGAAGTCGCTCAAGGACTATGGCGACAAGGTCTCGGAGGCTGACCGCACCGCGATCGCCGACGCCATCGCCGCGCTGAAGGCCGCGGCCGAAGGCGACGACCCGGCCGATATCGAGGCCAAGTCGCAGTCGCTTGCCGAAGCTTCGATGAAGCTCGGCCAGGCCATGTACGAGGCCTCGCAGAAGGAAGCGGCCGAAGCCGACGCCAAGGCGGATGCCGCCAAGGATTCGGACGTGGTCGACGCCGACTTCGAGGAAATCGACGAAGACGACGACAAGAAGAAGTCGGCTTGAGCCGGCTGACGGCGAATAAGTGCAAAAGCCCGGCGCAAGGCCGGGCTTTTTTGCAACCTTCGTTGAAAAAGTGCGGACCTGCCTGAAAATGTGACGGAAAAACCCGGAGTGGCGCCGGCTTGGTACTAGCATCCGGGAAACATCGCTCCTAAATCCAAGAACGTGCCGGCAAACGTCGCCAACAATGCTTGAAGACATTGAGCATCCGGACAGCGGGAAAAAATGAAAGCTGATTTCTACGAAACGCTGGGCGTGCAAAAAGGCGCCGACGACAAGGAACTCAAGAGCGCTTTCCGTAAGCTCGCCATGCAGTTCCATCCCGACCGCAACCCGGGTGACGGTGCCTGCGAGCACAAGTTCAAGGAAATCAACGAAGCCTACGAGACGCTGAAGGACCCGCAGAAGCGCGCCGCCTATGACCGTTTCGGCCACGCCGCCTTCGAGCAGGGCGGCATGAACGGCGCAGCACATGGTTTCGGCGCCGGCGGCTTCGCCGACATCTTCGAGGATATTTTCGGTGACATGATGGGCGGCCGCCAGCGCCGTTCCTCCGGCGGCCGCGAACGCGGCGCCGACCTGCGCTACAACATGGAAATCACGCTGGAAGAAGCCTTTGCCGGCAAGACGGCGCAGATCCGCGTGCCGGCTTCGATCTCGTGCTCGGAATGCTCCGGCAGCGGCGCCAAGCCCGGCACGCAGCCGGTGACCTGCTCGATGTGCCACGGCCACGGCAAGGTGCGCGCCACGCAGGGCTTCTTCTCGATCGAACGCACCTGTCCGCAATGCCAGGGCCGCGGCCAGACGATCAAGGACCCCTGCCCGAAATGCGCCGGACAGGGCCGCGTCACCGAGGAGCGCTCGCTGTCGGTCAACATCCCGGCCGGCATCGAGGACGGCACCCGCATCCGGCTGGCCAATGAGGGCGAGGCCGGCCTGCGCGGCGGACCGTCCGGCGACCTCTACATCTTCCTGGCGGTCAAGCCGCACGAATTCTTCCAGCGCGACGGCGCCGATCTCTACTGCAAAGTGCCGATCTCGATGACGACGGCCGCGCTTGGCGGCTCCTTCGAGGTCACCACGCTCGACGGCACGCAGACCAAGGTCAAGGTGACGGAAGGCACGCAGAACGGGCGCCAGTTCCGCTTGAAGGGCAAGGGCATGCCGGTGCTGCGCCAGCCCAATGTCGGCGACCTCTATATCCAGACGGCGGTCGAGACGCCGCAGAACCTGACGCGCCGCCAGCGCGAATTGCTGGAAGAGTTCGAGCAACTCTCCTCAAAGGACAATTCGCCCCAGTCGAGCGGCTTTTTCGCCCGCATGAAGGACTTCTTCGAGTCGTTCGGCGAAGGCTGAGGTCTTGTCGACGCAAGTCGTTGTCCCAAAACCGCTTCGCGCTTTTGAGCGACTTGCGTCCGGCTTCCCAAGCGTCGTCAACACCTTATGCCAGGTTGACGCCTTGCCTTGTCCCACCCAACTGCTAAGTAGCGGATCGGGGGGTGAGCATTGAGGAGAGCTCGCATGGCACGTAGTCCCGGGTTGCGCAAAGCGCTGGCGGAAAAATTCGACGACGAGCTGAAGTTCTTCAAAGGCTGGATCGACAAGCCGAAAACCGTCGGCTCGATCGTTCCCACCAGTTCCATCACCGCCCGCAAGATGGCGTCGATCGTCAATCCGAGATCGGGCTTGCCGGTGCTCGAGGTCGGGCCCGGCACCGGGGTCATCACCCGCGCCATCCTGGCCCAGGGCGTGAAGCCCGAAAACCTCTACGCGGTCGAATATTCGACCGACTTCGTGCGCCATCTGCGCGGGCTCTATCCCGGCGTCAACGTGATCGAGGGCGACGCCTTCAATCTCAATGCCACGCTCGGCGACAAGCGCGACATGATGTTCGATTCGGTCGTTTCCGGCGTGCCGCTGCTCAACTTCCCGGTCGCCCAGCGCATCGCCTATATCGAAAGCCTGCTCGACCGCATTCCCGCCGGCAGGCCGATCGTGCAGCTGACCTACGGCCCGCTGTCGCCGATCCCGCCCGGCCGCGGCAACTACACGGTCAAGCATTTCGATTTCATCATCCGCAACATCCCGCCGACGCAGCTTTGGATCTACCGAAGGGAGGGATAAGGCGGTAGGGAATAGTCAGGGAACCACTCTCCTAATGCCTATTCCCTGCTGCCTACTGCCTTTTTGCGAAGCAATGCCCGTGATCCCAAGAATCCTCGTCTTCGCCGGCTCGGTCCGGACCGGCGCCTTCAGCGGCCGGACCGCCGATGCGGCGCAGAAGGAACTCGCCATGCAAGGCGCTGAGGTGACGCGGATCTCGCTCGGCGATTATCCGCTGCCGATCATGGACGAGGATCTGGAAAAGGAAAAAGGCCTCCCCGAGAATGCCATCAAGCTCGGCCGCCAGATCGCGGCGCATGACGGCTTGCTGATCGCGACGCCCGAATATAACGGCTCGATCCCGCCCCTGCTCAAGAACAGCATCGACTGGGTGAGCCGGATACGGCGCGACGGCAGCCGCGCGTACAGACCGCTTGCCGGCAAGCCGGTCGGACTCTGCTCGTCGTCGGAGGGCAAATTCGCCGGCATACGCTGCATCAATCATCTGCGCGCGGTGCTGGTGCGTTGCCAGATGGAGGTGATCACGCCGGAATGCTCGGTCTCTGAGGCCGACACGGCGTTCGCCGAGGACGGACAGTTCAAGGACGCCAGACTACACCAATCGATGGAGCGCCTATGCCGTACACTGATCGAAACCTCGCGCATGCTGTCCACCCGGATCGAGGCGTGATCAATTTCGCGGAGGCCGATGCAATGCGGGAGCGGCTGATCGTCGGGCTCGACCTGCCGACGCTGAAGGAGGCCGAGAAGGCGGTGCGCGAGCTCGAAGGCGCCGTTTCCTTCTACAAGATCGGCTACCAGCTCGCCTTCGCCGGCGGATTGGACTTCGCGCGGGAACTGGCCAGCGGCGGCACCAAGGTGTTCCTCGACATGAAACTGCTCGACATCGACAACACGGTGGCCAAAGGGGTCGAGAACATCGTCAGGATGGGCATGACGATGCTCACCATCCATTCCTATCCGAAGGCCATGCGGGCCGCCGTGGAGGCGGCCAGGGGAAGCGAGCTTTGCCTGCTGGCGGTCAGCGTGCTCACCTCGATGGACGAGCAGGACATGATCGACGCCGGCTATGAATACGACCCGCACACGCTGGTGCTCAGACGCTCCGAACAGGCGCTGCACACCGGCATGGGCGGCATCGTCTGCTCGGCCGAGGAGGCCGAGGCGGTGCGCCGGATCGTCGGACCCGACATGGCGGTGGTGACGCCGGGCATCCGGCCGGCCGGCAGCGACCATGGCGACCAGAAACGCGTGGTGACGCCGGCGCAGGCGATCCGCAACGGCGCCAGCCACCTGGTCGTCGGCCGGCCGATCGTCGCGGCGCCGGACCGGCGCGCGGCGGCCGAAGCGATACTCGCCGAAATGCAATCCGCCTGAGGTCCGGTCCTCGTCGCGAAAGAAAGACAGGAGAAAAAGAATGCCGAAGGGATATTGGATCGCCCGTGTCGATGTGCGCGACGCCGAGGGCTACAAGGACTATGTCGCCGCCGCGAAGCTCGCCTTCGACCGCTTCGGCGCGAAGTTCCTGGCGCGCGGCGGCGAGCATGAAAAGGCCGAAGGGCCAGGCCGCGCCCGCAACGTCATCATCGAATTCGAATCGCTTGCGGCGGCGCATGACTGCTACCACTCGCCGGAATACCAGCGCGCCGTCGCGATCCGCCAGAAAGTGGCCGACGGCGAGATCGTTCTGGTCGAAGGCATCTGACCAGCCTCGAAAACCCGTCAGTGCAGCGTGTGCCGCTCGTCGATGGCGAGCGATTCCGCTTCATGCCGGTGGCCATGGATCTCGTAGCCGACGACGGTGACCGCCGGCGCCAGCGTCAGGATGATCAGGCACACCGCCATGTCGACGCCGGCAATGGCGGCGGCGACGGCAAGTGCCACGACCGCCGCCGTGGCCAGCAGCAGCCAGATGTGGAACGGGTCGAAGCGCCGCACGAGATAATAGTAGAGCGCATAGATCATGCCGAGGAAGATGGCGAGCGGGATCGCGGTTGAGAGCAGCGTCGCCAGCGGACCGATATGGGCCTTGTGCTCGAGGAAATAGGCCGCGACATGCAGGCCGGCGCCGGTGGCGACGATCGCGGCCACGATCAGCATCTGGCCGTAGCCCCAGACGAATGAGCGGTCGCGGTGCTTATGCAGGACCGGTGCCGACGGCAGCATGTAGTAGCACCACCACATGCCGAAGGTGAGACCGGTGCCGGCGACGCCGACCAGCGCGGCATCGAGGTTCCAGCCCTGCTCCTCGACGACGGCCGACAACGAAGCCAACGTGCCGACAACCCCTTCGCCGAGCGCGATGATGGCGAACAGGCTGTAGCGTTCGGCCATGTGATGCGCGTGCCAGGGCGTGCCGCCATTCCTGCGCTCGGCGAGCACGGGCCCGGCAAGCTCGACCAGCAGCAGGATGATTGCAAGCACGGCGCTGGTCTCGATCGAGAAATCGACCAGGATCTGCACCACCCAGCCGACCTGGGCGATGGCTATGGCCGTGACATAGGTGAGGCAGATGCCGCGCCGCGCCGGATCCTGCCTAGCCGCGCGCAGCCACTGGAAGATCATGGCGACGCGCATGATGACGTAGCCCAGCACCATGACGGAATTGTCGAGATGCTCACCATGCTCGATCGAGGCGAACATGCGCGGCAGGCCGATGGCCAGCACCAGCACACCGATCATCTGCACCATGGTGATGAGGCGGAAGACCCAGTCGTCGGTGTCATAGGCCGAGGAGAACCAGGAGAAATTGATCCAGGCCCAACAGATGGCGAAGCTGGCGAAGCCGAAGCCGAGCAGCCCGGCCGCGTAGTGGCCCTCGGCCAGGGCATGCGCCAACTGCGAGGCGGCGAGGCCGAAAGCGGTGACGAACGTCAGGTCGAAGAGCAGCTCGAGCGGCGTGGCGACGCGATGCTCCTCATGCGGGTCGCGGCCGCTCATGCGCTTCAAATGATGGTGGAGACTTTGAACGCTGACCGGCGTTGTGTTCATTGCGCGGCTTTCGTTGACACAGCCGCGACAGTAGAGGCGATGAATCAAGCGTCAACGCGCGGCTATCGCGCCGAGAGCCTGTCTCAACCAAAGAGCCTGTTGGCCGCTGTCTCCGCCATCGCATCGGCGAGGCTCAGGCCCCACTGCCTGCGGCAATAGTCGCGGAAGTCGAAACAGGGCAGGCCGGGGCACACTTCGAACTCGATGAGATGCACCGTGTCGTCGGCCTCGACCCTGAAATCGACGGAAAAAACATCCCGAAGGCCAAGACCGCTTATCAGTTTTTGCGCAATGGCGCGGATTTTCCGGTCGGCCGCCGGCTGGCTCGAGCCGACCGGCTCGAGCTCCGGCTCGGCATAGGTGCCCGCATCCTTCGCGGCCTGGCCGGTTTCGCCATAGAGCGCCATGCTATCGGCCATGGTCTGAAAGTCGCCGCCGGAGTCGACGAAGAAGATGCCCAAAGCCTCGACGCCGGTTTCGGGTTTCAACCCGAGGAAGCTCGCGCGCACGTTGCGGCCGGCGACATAGGGCTGGACGACGACGTCGTCGCGATAATGGGAAAAGACACGCCGGCTAAGCTCCAACGCATGGCCGAGATCGCTGACGCGGGAATCCGGCCAGATGCCGATCTTGGCGCCGAGCCGGTTGGGTTTCACGAACCAACCGGCAGGCGACGGCGGCGGCTCGACAAGCCATTCGCCGTGTCGGGCAAGGCCTGCTTGCGGCGCCGGAAGACCGAGAACGCCAAGCACGGCGCCGCAGCGGAACTTGTCCTGGCAAAGCGCGAACAGCGAATCGTCGGCACCGATGGTGCGCAGGCCGTTGAGGCGGGCGAGCGCAGGGGCCGCGCCGCCACGGAAATAGGCGATGCCGTCGGTCAGCGTCCAGACCAGCGTGACGTTTGGGTCAGCCCCGGCGAGCGCGTTTGCGGCGGCATCCAGTTCCACCGGTACGAAGGCGAGGCCGCGTTTGTCGCAGGCGACGGCCAGCGCATCGAAATCGGGCGCGAGATCGGTCGACTGCGCCAGGTAGGACGATATCTCGGCGGCGCGATCCGGCGCATGGCCGTCCGCGACCAAGCGGTCGAAACAAGCCTTCTCGGGCTCATGGACGAGGATCAGCTTGGGATTGCTACGCGGCATGGGTGGACTGCTCTGGAGGGACGTCGGCCGCCACCATCGCATGGCGTCCATGATTGGCTTGCGGGAAACCGACCGGGCCGGACGGTTGCGCGACAGCTGCGCGCCGTTCTGCTCAGGCGATCAGCACGCGAGGCTCGAAGCGGCCTTTGACCGGAATGTCGAGCAGGAAGGTCATGCCGGCCTGCGGATCGAGCGCGCGCTGCTTCTCGTCCTTGCCTTTCCAGGCCGAGGTCACCGCCAACCGGTCGGCTTTCTGGCCGACAAAGGCGGGGCAGGACGCCTGCGTCACCGGCATGGCGATCTCGCGCAGCAGCGTGCCGTCGGGGGCATAGGCCTTCACCGCCCTGCCGCCCCAGATGGCGTTCCACAGCACGCCGTCGCGGTCGACGACCGAACCGTCGACATAGCCTTTCGAGGAGCGATGATCGACGAACACTTTCACTTCACCGGCGGGCAGGCCGGTCGCCGGATCGCAGGCGACGCGCATCAGAAGCCCGGTCGCGGTGTCGGTGTAGTAGGCGATTTTGCCGTCCTCTGAGAAGCAGATGGAATTCGAGACTGTGATGCCCGAAAACAGCCGGCGCAGCTCGCCCTTGAAGAACCAGTAGATCGAGCCGGCGCCCTTCTCCTCGTCCTTGCCCATCGTGCCGGTCCAGAAGGCGCCGCAGGGATGAACGCGGGAATCGTTGGAGCGCGTCAGCGGGTTGTCGGCCTCGATCGGCGTGTGCAGCGTCAGCCTGCCGGTCTTGACGTCCCGGACCTGCAGGCCGACCTCGGTGGCGATGAGCTGGCGGTCGTCGTCGATGACGGCGATGGCGCTGGCCATGACGCCGAGATCATGCACCTTCAGCGCGCCGGCAAGCGGCTTTTCCAGAAGCTCGCCGTTGACGATGTCGAACCAGAACAGCGTGTCGGTGGCGGGATCGTAGCTCGGGCCTTCGCCGAGCTCGCAGATATGGTCGGAAAAAACCGAAACGCCGTCCATCACGCCACTCCGAAAGCTTCATCCCAGGCGGCGACCGCGGCGCGGGCGCGCTGCGCCACATCCTCGACCGTCGCGCCCGGCTTGTAGAGGCTCGAGCCCAGGCCGAAGACGCTGACGCCGACCGCCTTGTAGCCGGCAAAATCCTTGTCGGAAACGCCGCCGACGGCGCCGACCAGCGTCGTTGCCGGCAGCACGGCGCGGATCGCCGCAATGCCGCTCGATCCAAGCACGCTGGCGGGGAAGAATTTCAGCGCCGAGGCGCCGAGCCGGATCGCCTGGAAAGCCTCGGTGGGCGTGAACACGCCTGGCATCGTCACCATGCCATGATGCATGGCGCGGCCCATGACCTCGGCATCGATGTTGGGGCTGACCAGCAGGCGTCCGCCTGCCTTGTGCAAAGCATCGACGTCCGTCGCCGTCAGCACCGTGCCGGCGCCGATCAGCGCGGTCTGCGGAAGCGCCTTGACCAGATCGGCGATGGAGACGAACGGCTCCGGCGAATTGAGCGGCACTTCGATCGCCTCGATGCCGGCGTCGTGGACCGCTCGGCCGATCGCCACCGCTTCGGCCGGCTTGAGGCCGCGCAGGATGGCGACAAGGCCGCGTTTCAGCTTCGGGAAGGGTGCGGTCTGGCTCATCAAGCGCCTCCAATCATGCCGTTCTCGCGCGCGGCCTCGACGAGACCAGCGCGCACCGCTTCATCGGCGTCGACAGAGCGAAAAGCAAGGCCGGCAAGGCCGAGCGCCGCGCCATAAAGCGTGGCCAGCGCGCCCGAGGCGACCAGCGCCACTGGTGCGTCGCTCGCGCCATAGCGGTGCCTTGCCGAGGCGATCTCGCCGCCGATCAGAAGTCCGGACAGGCATGCCGCCGCGTCGGCGGGCTGCAGATCCTGCAAGAGGCCGGCTGCGCGGATGGCAAACAGTTTCGAGGTGACATCACCACCCTCGCCCAGGGCCCGCTCGCACCACTGACGAAAGAATGGGCTGTCCGCGGCGACCGGAGCGGGATGCTCGCCCAGCGAATGTTTCAAGATCGAGTGCGTGGCGAGCACCGAAAACAATTCCCCGGTCGGCCAGGTGCCAAAACCTTCGACGGCGCCAGCGTCGACCGCGACCCATTTGGAATGCGTGCCGGGCATGCAGACGAGATGGTGTCCCTTTGCCGGCAAACCGGCGCCGGCAAGCTGGGTTTCCTCGCCGCGCATGACATCCGGCGCTTCGGCCAGGCGCTGCGCGAGGCCTGGCACGATGCGGATGTCGCGGCTCGAGTCCTCGATGCGGGCGGCGCCGCGCAGGATGGCGCCGATCGGCGCCGGTACGGTGACGTAGGGCGCCTCGATCCAGCCTTGCCGGGAACCGGCCATGCCACAGATGATGACGGGCAGCGTGTCCGGCGCGCCCATGGCGCCAAGATGGCCTTCCAGCACGTTGGCAAACCCTTTTTCGCGGGCGGTGATCAGACCGTCGTCGCCGCGCCGTTCGCCAAGAACCTTGCCCGAACCGTCGAGCAGCCAGGCCCTGAGCCTGGTCGTGCCCCAGTCGAGCGCGGCGACCGCGGGTGCCGGGCTCACAGGAAGCCTCCGTCGACGATCAACATCTGCGCGGTCAGCATGCGCGAAGCATCCGACGCCAGGAACAGCACCGTGCCCACCATGTCGTCGGGCTGCATCACTTGCCTGATGCATTGCTTGGCGACATGGGCGGCAAGCCCCTCATCGGTGACCCAAAGCTCGCGCTGCCGGTCGGTGATGACCCAGCCGGGCGCGACCGCGTTGACGCGGATGCGGTCGGCGCCGAGCTTGCCGGCAAGGCCCTTGGTCAGGCCGAGTATGCCTGCCTTGGCCGCGGTGTAGGCCGGCATGTCGGGGTGGTTGATCAGATAGGAGGTGGAGGTGAAGTTGATGATCGAGCCGCCGCCGGCGCGCTTCATGCCGGGCGCCACCGCCTGCGCGGTGAAGAAATGCGGCCGCAGATTGACGGCGAGGTTGTTGTCCCAGAACTCGACGGTGACGTCCTCGACCGCATGGCGGTCATCGAGCGCGGCGTTGTTGACGAGCGTCGTCACATCGCCATGCGCTTCAGCCGCCCTGGCCGCGGCGGCGCGCAGCGCCTCGATGTCGCGCAGGTCTGCCTTGAGATAGAGCGGGCGGCGGCCGATCTCCTTCTCCAGCCGGTCGGCAAGGGCAGTGCTTGGCTTGTCGGCGATATCGATGAAGGCGACTTTCGCGTTCTGCCGCATGAAGCCTTCCGTCAACGCGGCACCGATGCCGGAGCCGCCGCCGGTGATCAGCACCGAGGCGCCGTCGAGGTCGGCGAAACGCGCCGATGGCATCATGGTCTCTTCTCCCTTTGGCCGGCGCGCATCCTAGCCAGACAAAGCGCGGGGGCAAGGGGAGACCGTCCGATTTCCGGCCAAATGTCAGACAAATGATCGGCGCTGTGCCGGAGCGGCAGCCACCGGTCTTGCGAACGGCCGGAAAGCCGGGGTCAGATCGCCTTGGCGTGCAGCGCGCCGCGATAGGAATCGCGCAGATAGCCGAGCGTGGCGTCGGCGTCGGCCGGCTTGCCGAACAGATAGCCCTGCCCGCCGGCGCAGCCGAACTGGACGAGGCGGTCGGCCTGCGCCTCGTCCTCGATGCCTTCGGCGACGACATCCATGCCGAGCCCCTCGCACATGGCAAGAATGGCGCGGATGATGTGCTCGGACGGGCGGTCGTCGAGGATGGAGGAGACGAAGGCGCGATCGATCTTGAGCTTGTCGAAATGGAACTCGCGCAGGCGGCCGAGCGACGACTGGCCGGTGCCGAAATCGTCGAGCGAGACACGGATGCCGACACGGCGCAGATCCTCGACGATCTTCTCGGCCGAGGCCGGATCGTTCATCAGGCCGGTCTCGGTGATCTCGATCTCCAGCCGGCGCGGATCGAAGCCGGTGCGGTCGAGAATGGCCAGGATATGCAGGCCGGTGTTCTGGTCGACGAGCTGCGACGGCGACAGGTTGAAGGACAGGAACAATTCCTTCGGCCAGCTGCGCGCCGCCTCGGTCGCCTTGCGCAGCACCAGCTGCGACAGCGGGCCGATGATGCCGCGTTCCTCGGCGATCGGGATGAAGACGGATGGCGGCACGACGCCGAGGTCGCGGTCGGTCCAGCGCGCCAGCGTCTCGAAGCCGATGGTGCGGCGGCTGTTCAAGTCGACGATCGGCTGGAAATGCGGTTCGACCTCGCCGGCCGAGACGGCGCGGCGCAGCGCCTGCTCGATGCGGGTGACGCGCTTGGCCGCCTCTTCCATCTCGCGGGTGTAGACGACGACGCGGCCGCGGCCCGAGCGCTTGGCGTGATAGAGGGCGGTCTCGGCCTTGTTGATGAGGATCTCGGTGGTCTCGTCGCCGGAATAGAAAAGCGAGCAGCCGACCGAGGCCGAAAGCCTGGCGGTGCGTTCGCCGACATCATAGGGCGCCGACAGAATCTCGATCAGCATGCGCGACTTCTCGGCCGCCTGCTCCTCCGAGAACACCATCGGGTAGAGGTAGGCGAACTCGTCGGCGCCGATGCGGCAGACGGTGGAGTAGCCATCCATCGAGGCGCGCAGCCGCATCGCCACCTGGATCAGGATGTCGTCGCCGGCCTTGTGGCCGAACAGGTCGTTGATCGGCTTGAAGCCGTCGAGGTCGAGGATGCCGACGGTGAACGGCGCGGGATCGTCGGCGCGGTCGCTGATCAGGCGATCGACCTTGTCGAAGAAGCGACGATGGTTGCCGAGCCCGGTCAACGAATCCGTGAAGGCCAGATCCGTATTTTCCTTGCCTGGCTGACTGGTGCCAAACGTCGTTTGCATCATGCCTCTGTTCTGATGTCGGTATTTTCGGCCACACTGGCAGCAAAGCGTTTAGGAAAAGTATCGGAAAATCGATTTTCCGTTATGCAAAAGTTGCTTGCCTCGCTGGCGGTTGTTCAGCTTCGGGCAAAAAACGGTAATCTAGCCCAATAGTCGTTCATGCGTAATCTCTAATAGAAATATCGAACGATCTTTTCCGGGATGCTCCCGTTTGAGGCGAACGGATGAGCGCTTCGCACCTTTCGGGACATTGCTTTAGCCGGCTTGCTTTACGCGGTAGAGCTCGATCGGGCTGCCTTTCCCGCTGACCGGCTCGAGCCAGTCCGGCACGGAGCCGCGCAGCAGGCCGGCAAGGAAGCCCTGCGGGGCTTTCCGGGTCAGGATCAGGGTCTCGACATTGCCGGGGCAGACGGCGACGAGGCCGACGCGATGCGCCTCGACGATTGCTCGCGCGTTGTCGGCCGAGCCGAGAAAGGCGTCCAGCGCCAGGAGATTGCCGGCGACATTGCGGTGATAGGGACCGGCGAAGACGCGATGGTCGCTATAGACGAGGACCGGCGCTCCAAGATTGGAAATCGTGAGCACGGTGGTATCGGCCATGGCGCCAAGCGGCGCGAAGGTGGCCTTCTTCTCGCAGGTCTGATCCGTCGTGGTGCCGTCAGCGACGGCCTTGCCTTTTTCGAACGCGACCGAGGCGGCCGCGGCGACGCCTGTCCATACCGGATTGATCGAGACCAGCCAGACAGCCGCAAGGCGCAGCGCCACGCCAAGCGAGGAACTGGTTTCGGCCCGCGCCCGCCATTTGGCGATCCACGCCGACAGCGGGACGACCGCGAAGGCGATCGAGAAGGTGGTGCCGCGCACCTGCCAGGCGCCGACCACGAAAGCGACGGCGAGCAGTGCCGCGACGAGGCTGTCCTGCCGCCGCCAGCCGCCGCGGCGCAGACGCAGCGCCATCAGGACGATCGCGACCAGCGGCGTGGCATAACGTGCCGCGACACGCGCCGGATCGCGGACAAGCAGCGTGAACAGCGACTGGGCCTCGTCGATATGGTCGAGCCACAATTCCTTGAGGCGCGGGTCGAGCGAGGCGTAGGGCGCCGAGAGGCATTGCGGAAACAGCACCGCCACGACCACGCCGAGCACGACGCCCAGCGCGGCAAGCGACGCCAACCTGCGCCGCCAGCTGCCTGCGGCGGGTTCGGCGGAGGCGATTGCCGCCAGGCCGATGCCGGCAATGGCCGCGACGGCGAACTGCGCGACCGAGAAGGCATCGCACTGCGCCGCGCCCCAATCAGACGGACGGATGGTGACCAGGAAGACAAGCGCCGCGACGCCGGCGAAGCCGAGGCCGAAATCCCGGGCGATCGCCCGCTCGCCGTCCGGATCGGCGACGAACAACAACGACACGCAAAGGCCGATGGTGGCGACGTAGGGCACGGTTTCCATGCCGACGGCGAGCGTCAGCGCGGCGCAGAGGCCGGACAACAGCGCGGCCCAGCGCCGGGAAGGCGCCTCGAGCAGCAAAGCGAGGCTCGCCATGGTGAGCATCAGCTGGACGTTGTGATGATCGAGCGCGCCGGGATCGTAGATGCCGATGAAATAGTAGCCGGCCGCGCCAATCAGGATGGCGGGCAGCACCGCGCCGTCGCCGCCGAAGCTGCGCGCGGCGCGGGCGGTGAAGAACAAGGTCGACCAGAGCAGCAGCGCCGGCCACAGCACCTGCGCCACGTCCTCGCCAAGCGGCCTGCTGCCGGTGAGCGCCGAGGCGGCGAGCGCGATGGCGGCGATCGGCGCATCGACCAGCCTCGACCAGTGCATGACGAAGCCGCCTTCCAGCCCCATCCGGTACTGGTGCAGGTCGAACCAGCCCTGACCGGCCAGCAGGTCGCGGACCTCGACGAGGCGCAGCAGATTGTCGTTGTCGCCGCCGGCATCGGTCAGTTGGCCAAAGCCGGCCCACGCATCGACGGCGAAGGCGAGCAGGGCGGCAAGCAGCGCCAGCACCAGATCGGACTTCCAGGTGGCGGCGCCGGTTTCGGCTGTGCCCATTGCGGTGGCCTTTGCAGGGAGAGGATCGGTTTTAAACCTAGCCTTAACGGCTTCAATAAATAGTAAAACGGCTCGAGGGGCCGGCACAGGGACGGCTGGAGGCTGGTCGAGCGTCCGGAGACAGACATGCCGCATGCAGTCCGCCACGAGCCGGTTATTGCCGTGCTCCTGCCTTGCTACAACGAGGAGCTGACGATCGGCGAGGTCGTGCGGCGCTTCCGCGAGACGCTGCCTTCGGCCGCGATCTATGTCTATGACAACAATTCCAAGGACCTCACGGCGCTGAAAGCTCGCGCCGCCGGCGCCACCGTCGTGCGCGAACCGCGCCAGGGCAAGGGCAATGTGGTGCGGCGCATGTTCGCCGACATCGACGCGGACATCTATGTGATGGCCGACGGCGACGGCACCTACGCGCCGGAAGATGCGCCGCAGCTAATCAATGTGCTGCAGACGGAGCGCTCCGACATGGTGGTGGGCACCAGGCGCGGCGTCACCGACGATGCCGGCCGCAACGGCCACGCCTTCGGCAACCGCGTCTTCAACCGCCTTTACAAGGGCCTGTTCGGGACCGACTTCACCGACATCTTCTCCGGCTACCGGGTGTTTTCGCGCCGTTTCGTCAAGAGTTTCCCCGCCGTGTCCGGCGGCTTCGAGATCGAGACCGAGATGTCGGTGCATGCCTCGCAGCTCAAGCTGCCGGTGAGCGAGATGGCGCTCGATTACGGCCGCCGCCCGGAGGGCTCGTCGTCGAAACTGTCGACTTTCCGCGACGGCGCCAGGATCCTGTGGATGTTCGCCATGCTGGTGAAGGAGACGCAGCCGCTGCGCTTCTTCGGCACGTTCGCGCTGTTCTTCCTGGCGGCGAGCATCGGCCTGATGATACCCGTGCTGGTCGAATTCGCCGAGACAGGACTGGTGCCGCGCATGCCGACCTGGGTGCTGTCGATCGGCATGCTGCTTCTGGCCATGCTTTCGATGATGACCGGGCTGATCCTCGATTCGGTGTCGCGCGGCCGGGCCGAGCAGAAGCGCATCTTCTACCTGTCGATTTCCTCCGGCCGGGCCGAGCGCGGGATATCCGGGCAGGCCTCATCTAAAAGCGAGCCGGGCAAGGCCTCGCGGGCGGCATAGTGGGCCGCCTCGTCCGCTTCATCCTTACCGGCGGCATCGGTTTCGTCGCCGACGCGGCGGCGCTCTGGCTGCTGCTTGCCACCACGCCGCTCGGCCCGATAGCGGCGCGCGTGCTGTCGATCGGCTTCGCGCTCTGCGTCACCTGGCAGATCAACCGCCATTTGACCTTCTCGCCGTCGAGCCGAGGCTTGGCGCAGGAAGGCGCGCGCTATGGCGGCGTCGGCATCGCCACCGGCATCGTCAACTATCTGGTTTATTGCGCCATCCTGTTCGCCCTGCCGACGCTGCCGCCGCTCGCGGCTCTGGCCTTTGCCTCGATCGTCGCGATGGCGCTGTCGTTTATGGGCTATTCCAGGCTGGTCTTCGACCGCTGAGACCGTTTGGAAATTCTACTCTGGCGGCCATCTGATGGCGGTTTCTGCGCTTCCGGTGCTCACGGACCCAAACGTCCGCTCCGCTCCGGTTCTCGAAACCACCACCATATGACTCGCCAGAGCGAAGTTCGAAACGGGTCTCTGAGCGTCTGCACCAAGCGAGCACGATTGGCAGGCGCCGCCGATTTCCCTATATCGGGCGTCTGAGTTCCCCGGAGACCGCAAATGCCGCTGAAGATCGCCGTCCAGATGGACCATGTCTCGACCGTGTCGATCGCCGGCGACACCAGCTTCGCGCTGTCGCTGGAGGCGCAGCGGCGCGGCCACAAGCTTTTCCACTACACGCCGGACCGGCTGTCGATGCTGGGCGGCAAGGTGTTCGCGCGCATCGAGGAGATGCAGGTGCGCGACGAGAAGGGCAACCACTACGCGCTCGGCGAGAAGGTGCGCACCGACCTCTCCGAGATGGACGTGGTGCTGCTGAGGCAGGACCCGCCCTTCGACATGAACTACATCACCACCACGCATATACTGGAGCGCATCCATCCGAAGACGCTGGTGATCAACGACCCGGCCTGGGTGCGCAACAGCCCGGAAAAGATCTTCGTCACCGAATTCCCGGACCTGATGCCGGAGACGCTGATCACCAAGGACCCTCAGGAGGTGGCCGCCTTCCGCAAGGAGTACGGCGACATCATCGTCAAGCCGCTCTACGGCAATGGCGGCGCCGGCATCTTCCATCTGCTTGAAGCCGACCGCAATCTCGCCTCGCTGCTCGAGATGTTCGGCCAGCTGTTCCGCGAGCCCTATATCGTGCAGCGCTATCTCAAGGACGTGCGCAAGGGCGACAAGCGCATCATCCTGATCGACGGCGAGCCGGTGGGCGCCATCAACCGCGTGCCGGCCGATCACGATTCCCGCTCCAACATGCATGTCGGCGGCCGCGCCGAAAAAACCGAGCTGACGGAACGCGAGCGCGAGATCTGCGCCCGCATCGGACCGGCGCTCAGGGAACGCGGCTTCATCCTGGTCGGTATCGACGTGATCGGCGACTACATGACCGAGATCAACGTGACCTCGCCGACCGGCGTGCGCGAGGTGCAGCGTTTCGGCGGCGCCGATATAGCTGCCCTGTTCTGGGATTGCGTGGAGGAGAAGCGGGGGTAGCTTCGGCCTGCGCTATGGGTCAGTTCGGGCAGTGGCATTCGACTGACCCTATGGCATATCCAATAGATTCAAAAAGGCTCGCGCAGCATGATCTGGCGGTCCCTCATCGTCGCCTTCTACTGTCTGGTAGGCCACCACGAGTTCCCAGCAAATCTCCGGCCCGGCGAGTTGAGCAATTCCGAGCGAGGGGAGACGAGCTTCCGCGATCGCTTCGGGTAAAAGAGCCACGCCCATGCCTCGCCTCACCAACTCGAAGAGAGTTTCGAGATCGCTGACCTCGAAGGCAATGTGTCGGCCAATGCCGGCGCCGAGAAATCCTTGGTCAACCAGCCATCGCGTCCCCCAGGTCGGTTCGAAATCGACAAAGGGCTCATCTTTCAGAGCGGCAAAAGAGACGCCTTGCGCCCCCGCGAGGGGATGCCCTGGAGCACATGCCAGGACGAGAGGCTCGCAGGCAATCATATCGGTCTTGATATCGGCTGGTGACTCGCTGAGGGGGAAAAACGCCAGATCGAGACGACCGTTTCTCATTCTTTCGATGAGTTCCGAAGAGCTGCCTTGGCGGAGTTTGACCTCAACGCCGGGATGCAAGGCGTGGAATTTTTCGATGAGCGAGGGCAGATCAAGAAACGCCGGCAGACTTTGGACCGTACCGATGCTCAATGTTCCTCGTTCCAGATTGCGGACAGCTGCAACCGACTCGCGCGCATCCCGGATGGAATCCAGCGCACTCCTCGCCTTGTCGAGCAAGATTCGTCCAGCGTCAGTCAGCCTTACTTGACGCGTGCTCCGGATAAACAATTTGGCGTCGAGTTCTTCCTCGAGCAACCGGATCGAATTTGAAAGCGCCGACTGCACGATGTTCACGCGCTGCGCGGCACGGGTGAAGTGCTTTTCCTCCGCCACGGCGACGAAATGCTGCAGCTGTCGAATTTCCAAGGAAGCGTCCTTTAATTAAGCTATAAAATCGCTTAATGACATCAGTATAATCTATTTGAGTGATAGGCAAGGGATGCCCATCTTGGGTTTTCATGTCGCGGCGAGCGCCTCGTCGCTTTCCGGTCCATGTGCGACCCTATGTTGCGATTAAGGATATGCAACGCCTGCGCTGCAGGTGATTTTCCGATGACCTCCAGGCACTCCTCAGAATGGCATGACGGCGATGGGACCGGCCCACAGCGCAAGTCAGGGATAGGCGTTTTCGGCGAGATTTCTTGGGGCATGCATATGTGCGTTTTCTACGAAGCCGCACAAGATTTGCTAGATGCCAACGTCGCATACTTTCAGGCCGGGTTGGAGAACAACGAGTTTTGCCTATGGGCGATCTCCGAGCCGATCACAGAGGAAGAAGCCAGAAACGCGCTGCGAGGTTCCATTCCCGATATCGACGCGCGCCTATCTGCCGGCCAGATCGAAATGGTGTGTGCTGCCGAGTGGTACCTGCCCGGCGGTGAATTTGACCTGAAACGGATTATCCGGAGCTGGAACGAAAAGCTTGGGAACGCACTGACGAAAGGCTATGACGGAATACGGATCAGCGGGAACGCATTCTGGCTCGGCACCGACCATTGGGAGAAGTTTTGCCAATATGAGCACGACCTGGACCGGTCCGTCGCTGGCCAGAAAATGCTCGTCTTGTGCACTTATTCCATGGCGAAAAGCGGGATCGTGGACCTTCTCGAGGTGGCGCGCGCCCATCAGGGCACGATTATCAGGCAAAACAATGATTGGGAGTTTCTTGAGTCCCCTGAGCTCAGGCAACCAAAACACCAGGGCGGGAAGAAGCCCAACGGCGCGCCGGACATTCTGCCGAATTCATTTCCGGGACATGATGCGCTGACGTCAAGAGAGCGGACGGTGCTGGCCCAGATCGTCAAAGGGCACTCGAGCAAGGAGATCGCCCGCATCTTGAACATCGCCCCCCGAACCGTCGAGTTTCACCGCGAGAACCTAATCAAGAAGACCGGGGCGAGGAGCACCGTCGACCTGCTTCGCATCGTCCTGAGCGATTAGCGCGAACGAACACAGCAAGGTTCATTCCCGACGGACTTCGGAAGTTCCGCCAGTCTGCCAGCGGAGTACTCATTTTTCGCGCTCCCGCCTCACCACGTGGCGCACCAGGCTGGCGTCGCTACGCTGGACGTGAACATCTGCCCTGTTATTCCTCCCAGTAGAAAGTGTGACGGCGGCTGATACTTTCTGGCTGAACCCACATGTCTTGCAGGCGAGCCATGCCACCAAAATTCAAGGCCGGTTTCGGCGCGCTGGTTACCTCGACAGGGAATGAACGCTCGGACTGGCTTCGCGACCACTTACCGGAAACAATCACGAATAGGCTGCCTGATCTCTCACGAGATGGCGTGGCCATCAGTGATCTCCGCGACAAGGATTGCGCGCTGGTGTACGTCAACCGAGCCTTCCAGGAGATTACAGGCTACGTCAGCAGCGAGCTTGTCGGGAAAAACTGCCGCTTTCTGCAAGGTAGCGACCGGCTCCAGCCTGAAATACATGCGGTTAGCGAGGCAATTGCGAGGCGGACGAGCATATCCGTCACTTTGAGGAACTATCGCAAAGACGGCAGTCTGTTCTGGAATGATCTTCGGCTCGTGCCGGTCAGTGCGGATGGGCAGGAGGCAACGCACTACATCGGATTGATCCGCAATGTGACCGCAGTGAAGAACGCCGCTGAGCAGATCGAGCATAGTGCGCGCTCCGACCTTCTGACCGGTGCCCTCAATCGGTATGCCTTTATCGAGGAAATTGGAAATCTCCTGGTTGGCCGGCAGGAACAGATCCTGATCGCCAAGATCGACATGGCAGGGTTCCATGACATCAACGAAGGCTACGGCTACGACGTCGGCGATCAGGTCCTGAAGCAGATTGCGCAGCGGCTCGCCAGAGCGAGCATCGCCGTGGTCTCGCGGACCGGCTCAGACGAATTTGGCGTCGCGCATCCGCTGACGCCCGGCCAAAGTGCCGAGACCACCAATGCGACGATCCGATCGGTCCTTTCGCAAAGCTTCGTCGTTGCCGGCGCCACCATCAACATGCGGTTCGCCATGGGTTATGTCGTCGGACACCCGAAGGCCGATGCGATGACTCTGGCCCGCCAAGCCGGCGTTGCCTTGCGCAGATCAAAATCATCGGCTTTCCTGGAGGTTCGCGAATTCAAACCCGAGGATGAGCGGCAGGCCCGCAATCGGCTGCGCCTGACCCGCGAAATGCAGCAGGCATTGGCCAATGACGAATTCGGTTTTTATTATCAGCCGCAGGTCGAGCTGGACACGGGGACTCTGGTCGGCGCTGAGGCTTTGTTGCGATGGCATCACGGCCTGTTCGGAACTCAGCAGCCCGGTAGATTCATCGAGCACGCCGAAGACACGGGCCTCATACTTGACATCGGGTTCCGCGGTTTGCGTGCAGTCGTGGACTATGCGCAGCGGACAAACGACGGCCGGTCGACTGCGCTCAAGTTCTCGATGAACGTCTCGGCGATCGAATTCAAGCTTCGCGATATGCCGCAATTCGTTTCCGAGGTTCTGTCGGAACGCGAGGTCAATCCCGCCTGGATCACGCTTGAGCTTACCGAGGGCTTGATGGTCGAAAGCTCCGCTGAAATGCTGTCGATAATGAGAGACCTTCGTCAACTTGGGGTCGGGCTCTCGATCGATGACTTCGGGACGGGCTACGCGAACCTGCGCTACCTGGAAGAGCTTCCAATTACGGAGATCAAAATCGATCGCACCTTTGTCACAGGGCTTGGAGAGAGCCGCTCCAAGCAGATCATCGTCGAATCGATCATCAGGATCTCGAACGAACTCGGATTTCGTGTCGTAGCGGAGGGGATACAAACGGGCGATGACTGCGCACGTCTACGGGATATGAATTGCCGCTTCGGACAAGGGTTTTTCTTTGGCGAGGCCGTTGATGCCGCGACTTTCGCGTGCCTCCCGCCCCAGCTTGGACACCGTTAAGATCGTGCGTGGCTGGTATAACCTCAGCGTCGATATGTTCCCGTAATGTTCTTGCCCAAAGCAAAAATCTGTGGTTGTCTGGCTTGGTCTCGCTCGCGGCCTGACGCAGGGCCGCGAGCGAGCCCGTATCCGGGGGCTTGAGAAAAGATGGTGGCGCGGATTCGCACGGTCGCCCGGAAGTTCCCGGACCTGATGCCGGAGACGCTGATCACCAAGGACCCTCAGGAGGTGGCCGCCTTCCGCAAGGAGTACGGCGACATCATCGTCAAGCCGCTCTACGGCAATGGCGGCGCCGGCATCTTCCATCTGCTTGAAGCCGACCGCAATCTCGCCTCGCTGCTCGAGATGTTCGGCCAGCTGTTCCGCGAGCCCTATATCGTGCAGCGCTATCTCAAGGACGTGCGCAAGGGCGACAAGCGCATCATCCTGATCGACGGCGAGCCGGTGGGCGCCATCAACCGCGTGCCGGCCGATCACGATTCCCGCTCCAACATGCATGTCGGCGGCCGCGCCGAAAAAACCGAGCTGACGGAACGCGAGCGCGAGATCTGCGCCCGCATCGGACCGGCGCTCAGGGAACGCGGCTTCATCCTGGTCGGTATCGACGTGATCGGCGACTACATGACCGAGATCAACGTGACCTCGCCGACCGGCGTGCGCGAGGTGCAGCGTTTCGGCGGCGCCGATATAGCTGCCCTGTTCTGGGATTGCGTGGAGGAGAAGCGGCTGAAGTCGGCCGCGTAATTGCCGCATGTTGACTCTACAGCACGGGTATCGCCCTCCTACCGTATTCGAGATTGTCGGAGCAATGCTGCGTCATCGCCGCTATCTCCGGAAAGGGTACCCTTCGGCGAAGTTGCAACCTGCTCTTCAGGCAAGTTTGCTGTCGGACGATCCGTTCATATCCTATTCGGGAATGTCCGGCACGCCCCTCGGATTGGCAAGTCACATGCCTCTCCTTCCACGCAGCCACCGTGCCTGGTTTCTCATCTCGCCAACTTGGTCCATCGAAAACAATTCCAGCGTCAAAGCGATCCGGACCTATGCCGTTCTGCATAGACTTAGGAACCCCCGTCACTCGCTAATCTTCCTATCCAACACACAAGCCGAGGCTGATCTCTTGAACCAGTCCGGTGAGGCGGCCGTCCTGCACAACAAGACTTCAACAACCTCCGAATACATATTCAGGCCCCTCAAGAACGTCCCTGTAGAATTTGATGCAATCTACAATGCGCAACTGGCTTCGTGGAAACGCCACGACTTGTCTCTTGCCATCGAGCGTTGCGCATTTGTCTTTTATCGTGATTTAGTCGGGTCATCTACGACGGAGTCGGAAAGGGCGCGAATAAATCGGCACAAGGAGTTCGCGCCGGGTCACGTGTTTATCAATGAGTTTGACAGCACCGGCAAGCCTGTCCGATTGGCGCCGGCTCACGTGAACATGCATCTAAATCGTGCAGCCGTGGGAATTTGTCTCTCTGAAATGGAGGGACCAATGTTCGCCAGCACAGAATATCTTCTCGCTGGGCTACCTGTTGTCACGACCCCGAACCTTGGTGGCCGAGACCTTTATCTGGATGACGATTATTCGCTTACAGTTCCACCCGATCCTCGATCCATCGCGGAGGCTGTCTTAGCGCTGAAGGAGCGACGAATCCCCCGGGCTTATATTCGTTCGCAAACTTTGAAACGAGTTGAACGAGACCGCGGGCGGTTCATAGACCTTGTAAATGAGATTTTTCTGGAAAGCGGCTCTTTGCGCCGGATCGCCATGCCTTGGCCTTTCCGATATCCTGTCATGGAGTGGCTTCCACCCCACATCGCAATCGATCGATCGCTTTCAGGTACGGTCGATGCCTTCATCACCGCCTAATGCATGTCGCGCAAAAGTGACCTCGGTTTTGCGCGACATGCATTAGGTAGCGCTCCAGGCGTCGTCCCACTGCGCCAATTAGGCCGTCTTGCGCTCGACCACGCTGGGCTCCATCACGATCGCCGCGCGACGCCGGTCGGGCCCTTCGAGGAAGTCGATCAGCGCGTCGATGGCGATGGTGCCTGCTTCGAAGATGCGGCGGTCGATCGTCGACAGCGGGCGTTCCAGCAGCGGCGCCAGATAGATGTTGTCGAAGCCCATGACGGCGCAGTCGTCGGGGACAACAAGCCCCTTTTCGCGGAGCGCAACCGTGGCGCCGATGGCCAGCATGTCGCTCATGCAGCAGATGGCCGAAAACCGCGTGCTTTCCAGCAGGTCCCGCGTCGCCTGGCGCCCAAAACTGTGCTGGAACTCGCCGCAGCGGATGAGGTTTCGATCGACGGCGATGCCAGCCTGGCGGTGCGCTTCCTCGAAGCCGGCGAGCCTGATCCTGGTGTTCGAGCTTTCCGCCGAACCGCTCAGGAAGGCGATGCGGGTGTGGCCCTTGGCGATCAGGTAGCCGGCCGACTGGAAGGCGCCGTTGCGATAGTCGGTATCGACGGTCGCCGCCAGGCAATCGAGCTCCGGGACCTCGCGGTCCATCGACACGAACGGGATGTTCAGGCCCCGCAGCAGGCCGGCATTCGGGATCACGCCGCTCGCCGCCAGCACGATGCCGTCCACGCCATGGCCGGCGAGGAAGGCCAGATGCGCCTCCTCCTTATCCGGAATACCATCCGAGTTGCACAGGATCGTCGTATAGCCGCGCTGCCGGGCAGCGTCGTCGCAGGCGCGAACCAGCTCGGTGAAATAGGGGTTGAGAATATCCGGAACGATGATGCCGAGGACCTGCGAGCGACGGGTGACCAGCGAGCGGGCAATGGAGTTGGGCGTGTAGTTGAGCTCGCGCGCCAGCGACCAGATGCGGTTGCGCGTTTCCTCGCTGATGAAGGCGTCCTTGCGGTTGAGGACCTTGGAGACGGTGGCGATGGATACGCCGGCACCTCTCGCAATATCCTTGATGGTCGCCGCCACATGTCCTCGCATTGCTTGCCAAGCACCGTCGCCCTGATCCCGTAGCCTCTTACGTCGGCAAAGTCGACAGGCCAGGTGTCGAGCAGGAGCTCCGGCCGACCGATCGTGTTGACAGCTGGCCGGTATTGCCTTAGGTAAACGTTTAACTCCTCGATATATGAGACTTTCCAATGCCCGTTCCGCTGTCCCACAGTGCAAGCCCGGCAACGCAAGAGACCGCGACGTGACCATGCTTTCCAGGATCCCGCTGGTGATGGATGTCGACACCGGCACCGACGATGCCGTCTGCATCGCGGCGGCGACGCTTTGCGCGGACAGGATCGAGCTGGTCGGGATCGGCGCCGTCTGCGGCAATGTCGAGATCGAGAAGACGGCCAGGAACACGCTGGATCTGATCGATTTTCTCGGCTGCGACGCGCCCGTGCATGTCGGCGCTTCTCGCCCGCTCGCCAGGCCATTGTGCACCGCCGTCAGCCACGGCACGACCGGACTGGGCGACGTGGTGCTGCCCGCCGCGCGGCGCGGCTTTGCCGAGGGCGGCGTAACGGAATTGATCCACGAGGCGGCGAAGCAGCACCCGGGCAGGCTCGAGATCCTCGCCGTCGGGCCGCTGACCAACATTGCCACCGCGCTGATCGAACACCCTGAGCTGCCGTCGCTGATCAAACGCATCACCATCATGGGCGGCGCCATCCGCGGCGGCAACATGACCCTGGCCTCGGAGTTCAATCTCTATTGCGATCCCGAAGCCGCACGCATCGTCTTCGAATCCGGATGCGCGATGACGATGGTCGGCCTCGACGTCACGCTGAAGCCGGAGCTGCCGCGCCATGTGTTCGACCGGATAAGGGCTGCATCAGGTCCGCAAGCGGATGTGGTGGCGCGGGTGCTGGACTTCATGATGCGGCGCAAGGACGAATTCGGCGCCGACGACCCGAACCTGCATGACGTGATTGCGCTCGCCGCGATCGTAAAACCGTCGCTGTTCAGGTTCGAAAGCTATTACGTGCATCTGGAAACCAGCGGCGAGGTCACCCGCGGCATGACCATCGCCGATTTCAACAATGTATCAAAGAGGCCGCCAAACGCGCGGGTGGCCGTCGATATCGACGTCGACGGCTTCTGGGACTGGTTCGTCGATCTTTTCGGAGCTGGGAGATAAATGGGGCAGGATAGCGAGCATTGCGAATTCGACCGCCATCATGCGCTGGTCGAGGGCCTGGCGGCGGAGGTCCGGGGCGGATGCCTTCACCGGCGCGAGTTCCTGGCGATGGCAAGCATTTTCGGCGCGTCGGCGGTGGCCGCCTATGGCCTGATCGGGCTCGCCGCGCCGACGCCGGCGCGTGCCGCCGAGCCGAAGAAGGGCGGCGTGCTGCGCGTTTCCACCTTCGTCAAGGGGCAGAAGGACCCGCGCGCCTATGACTGGCCGGAAATGGCCAATATCGCGCGCCAGTTCCTCGACACACTGGTGCGCTACGACACCGACTACACGTTCAAGCCTTCGCTGCTGGAAAGCTGGAAGGTCAATGACGACGCCACCGAATACACGCTCAATCTGCGGCGCGGCGTGACCTGGAACAATGGCGACGACTTCACCGCCGAGGACGTGATCTTCAACCTCGAACGCTGGTGCGACAAGGCGGCCGAAGGCAATTCCATGGCCGGCCGCATGACCGCGCTGATCGACGCCAAGACCGGCAAGGCGCGCGACGGCGCCATCATCAGGACCGACGACCACACGGTGGTGCTGAAACTGTCCTCGTCCGACATCTCGATCATCCCGTCGATGACGGAGTATTCGGCGCTGATCGTGCATCGCGGCTATGAGAAGGCCGGCGCCAACCTCATCGCGCATCCGGCCGGCACCGGCGCGTTCGAGCTGGTCTCCTACGACGTCGGCACCAAGGCCGTCGTCAAGCGGCGCCAGAACGGCAAGTGGTGGGGCGGCGAGGCCTATCTCGACGGCATCGAGTTCATCGACTACGGCACCGATCCGGCCGCCTGGGTGAGCGCCTTCGAAGCCGGCGAGATCGACACCAATTTCGAGACCACCGCCGACTATGTCGCGATCATGGACGGCCTGGGGCTGGTGAAGTCGGAAGTGGTGACGGCGGCGACGATCCTTGCCCGCACCAATGTGACCAACAAGCCCTATGACGACATACGCGTGCGCCGCGCCCTGCAAATGGCGACCGACAATCAGGCCGTGCTGACGCTCGGCTATGGCGGCAAGGGCACGGTCGCCGAGAACCACCATGTCAGCCCGCTGCATCCGGAATATTACGCGCTGCCGAAGAAGACGCGCGACCTCGAAGGCGCCAAAAAGCTGATGGCGGAGGCCGGGCAGCTCGATTTCGAGCATGAGCTGATCACCGGCGACGAGGACTGGCACCGCAGCACGGGCGACGCCATCGCCGCGCAGCTGCGCGAGGCCGGCTTCAAGGTGAAGCGCACCGTGCTGCCGGGCTCGACCTTCTGGAACAACTGGACCAAATATCCCTTCTCGATGACGTCGTGGGGCATGCGGCCGCTGGGCGTCCAGAATCTCGCGCTCGCCTATCGCAGCGGCGAGGCGTGGAACGAATCCGGCTACGCCAATCCCGCGTTCGACAAGAAGCTCGACGAGGCGCTTGCCGTGCCGGACGTCGAAAAGCGCAAGGAGATCATGAAGGATGTCGAGCAGATCCTCCAGGATTCCGGCATCCTCATCCAGCCTTACTGGCGCTCGCTGTTCACCCATTCGGTGGCGGCGGTGAAGGACAATCCGGCGCATCCCAATCTCGAGCAGCATTTCGAGAAGGTGTGGCTGGACCGGTAGGCTGGGGGGCGACAATATGCCGGTTCGGCCACGCACCGTCGCTGCGGCAGAATCGATGTTCTTGTAATGTTCTTGCCTCAGCGACAAATCTGTGGTTGTCTGGCGTGAAGTCTTGCGTGGGCTGATCGCAGCGCCGTGCAGGAGCCTGGATCCGGGGGCGGGAAACATGGTGGCGCGGGTTCGCACGGTGGCTTTCCAGGGCATCGAGGCCGTGCCGGTCGATGTCCAGGTGATGGTCGGGCCGGGCAAGGTCGGCATGCAGATCGTCGGCCTGCCGGACAAGGCGGTGGCCGAAAGCCGCGAGCGCGTACAAGCGGCGCTGCACGCATCGGGCCTGTCGATGCCTTCGAAGAAGGTGACGGTGAACCTCGCGCCGGCCGATCTTCCCAAGGAAGGCAGCCATTACGACCTGCCGATTGCGCTTGGCCTGATGGCGGCGCTCGGCGCCATACCGGGCGACATGCTCGCCGGTTATGTGGTGCTTGGCGAATTGTCGCTCGACGGCACGATCGCCGGCGTGGCGGGCGCGCTGCCGGCGGCGATCGGCGCCAATGCCGAAGGCAAGGGCCTGATCTGCCCCTTCGCCTGCGGGCCGGAAGCGGCGTGGGCCGGCAAGGATTTCGACATATTGGCGCCACGCAGCCTGATCGCAGTCGCCAACCATTTTCGCGGCACGCAGGTGCTGTCGCGGCCCGAGGCCGGCATAAAGCTCGCCGCGCGCGACCTGCCGGACCTAGCCGACATCAAGGGCCAGGAGAGTGCCAAGCGGGCGCTCGAGGTGGCCGCCGCCGGCGGACACAACCTCCTGATGGTCGGACCGCCTGGCTCGGGCAAGTCGATGCTGGCGCAGCGCCTGCCCTCGATCCTGCCGCCGCTGGCGCCCAAGGAACTGCTCGAAGTGTCGATGATCGCTTCCGTCGCCGGCGAGCTCGGCGAAGGCAAGCTGACGGACCGGCGGCCGTTCCGCGCCCCGCATCACTCCGCCTCGATGGCGGCAATGGTGGGCGGCGGGCTGCGCGCGCGGCCAGGCGAGGTCTCGCTCGCCCATCACGGCGTTCTGTTCCTCGACGAGTTGCCGGAGTTCACGCCGCAAACGCTCGACGCGCTGCGCCAGCCGCTGGAAACGGGCGACTGCATGATCGCGCGGGCCAACCATCGCGTCACCTATCCGGCGCGCATCCAGCTGGTGGCGGCGATGAATCCGTGCCGCTGCGGCATGTCCGGCGAGCCCGGCTATCGCTGCTTGCGCGGCGACCGCTGCCGCACCGAATACCAGGCGCGCATTTCCGGCCCGCTGCTCGACCGCATCGACCTTCGGATCGAGGTGCCGGCGGTCTCGGCGAGCGACCTGATCCGACCGGACAAGGCTGAGACAAGTGCCGCGGTGGCGCAGCGCGTGGCCCGTGCGCGCGCCATGCAGCGCGAACGGCTGGAAAGACTGGGAGCGGGCGCCACCACCAACGCGCATTGCCCGCCTTCGATCATCGAGGAGATCGCCAAGCCCGATACCGCCGGCCTGACGCTGCTCAAGGACGCCAGCGAAAAGCTCGGCTTTTCGGCGCGCGCCTATCATCGCGTGCTGAAGGTCGCCCGCACGCTGGCCGATCTCGACGCCAGCGAAACCGTCGGCCGCATCCATCTGGCCGAGGCGATTTCCTACCGGATGAGCGCGGAGCGGATGGCGCAGGCGGCTTGATGAAGCGACCTGATGCCGCCGGAACGGGGAAGAGCTCTGTCATTTTTTGTTCAAGGCAATTCCTGACGGCGGCGCGATTTGGCGTGCAGCCGCGCCGGCATCATCATGAGCAAATTGCGATGCCCGGAATCAGAATTTGTAGGCTAAGGCAGCGCGAACGACACTGAAGTTCGTCCTCACGTTATACGGATCGATCGGGTCAAACCCGAAGTCTTTCTTGCCGAGGTCGACATAGAGATATTCCGCACGGGCGGTCCAATTGTTGCTGAAAGCGTATTCAACACCGCCGCCGACTGCATATCCTGTCTGGAATTTGGTCCTGGCTACACCGAAGACGTGCTCATCGATCTTCACATCACCCATCGCAACGCCGGCCGTGACATAAGGAAGCCAGCGATCAAAGGCGTAGCCGACGCGGCCCCGGATCGTTCCGAAGGCATCGACGCTCGCTTCTGCGCCAAGGCCGCCGCCGCCAACCCCCGGCGAGAATTCTTTCTTGAAACCCAGGTAGTTGATATCGCCTTCGATACCGAGAACCCACTGACCGTACTGATAATTGGCGCCAACCAAAGCGCCGCCGGTGAAATTGCCGATGTCTGCCGACCCAGGAATGCCGATGAAATCGCCATCGACCTTTCCGAAGGCCCCACCCGCATTCGCACCAACATAAAGGCCGGTCCAGGAATAGGGAACTTCCATGGAGGCCACGGGTTGGACGATGTCAGCGGCATTGGCCCCAGTCATGGCCACGCCCAGAACCAGGAAAGTCCCAAGGATAGAACGCATCGATTGTCTCCCAAGCGTCGCTCGTTATCGCCGCCACTGCAAAGAGCTTAATCTTAATTGTCTAATAAACCTGTAGCAAAACAGTCACTCAATGCGGGAAATGGGGATTGCCGAACGTCCAAGGCGGAACACTTTCTGATCTGCGGACAAAGTGCTGAAGCGGCAATTGATGCCGGTAAGGACGCCAACGGGACGCTCGGCTTCATGCGTGAACTTATCGCCGGAAAGGGGCGGATGCCGGCCGATCTCCTCCTCAATCGGTCGCCGGGATCAGCTTCTGCAGCGTCGGCGCCAGGATCATGCCGAAAGTCAGGACGTCGCCATAGGCCCGCGCGGAAATCATCGCCCCGTGCACAGTCGCCATGAAGGCCTCCGCTTCCGCGCGCGGGGCGGCGGAGATCGTCAATGCTCCCTGCGCGGCGCCGCGCTCGATGACGCCGGTCAGCCACCCCGAGAGAAACTGAAAATACGCCCGGACCTCCACGGCAACCTCCGGCGGAAGGGCGGGAAGCTCGCTGGCGAGCAAGGCGCAGACGCAGATCGGCCGGCTCGCGTCCTCGATGCACTGCGCCCAGAAGCCGGCATAGGTTCGCAGCAATTCCGGCGGCGCAGGCACATTGCGCTCAAGCTCCGTCATGCCCGTCACGGCATCCTCGAGGTAGCGCCTGACTAGGGTCTGCACGAGGTCGACCTTGCTGGGGAAATGATGATGGATGCTGGCTTTGCGGATACCGACGACCTCGGCGATATCGGCGTAGCTGAACCCGTTATAGCCGCCGGCGACGATGAAGCTTCGCGCGGCGGCCAGGATGTCATCGGCGGTGTTCGAGGGCTTATCCATAGACATGCCTAACGTCCGACGGAAGAAAGCTCAACTCGCCACCTGCCGCGACTTGCGAAGCATATCGCTGACGGAAAGCCACACGGCGGACACCAGGAAGTAGAAGGCGCCGAAGGCGGCGTAGGGCGCGACATTGGCGATGCCGATGGCCTCCGCGCCGCCCGCCATCTTGACGAAGAAGAGGCCGGCCAGCGCCGACTGGGCGCCGCTCAGGATCATCGCCCACTGCGCGCCGTTGGTCTTCCAGCGGCGTAGGGCGGTGAGGAGCTGAAATGCGCCGGAGACGACCGCCCAGACCCCATAGACCGCAAGCACCGCGTTCATGCTGCGGCCAAGCGCGAGGGCGACCGCGATCGCGGTGAGGATGCTGACGGCGAAATTGAGGAGCTGCGACTTGTTGCGGCCGAGCCCTCCGCTGCGCTGCGCGTCGACATAGTTCGCGAGCGCGTCCCATAGGGGATAGGCAACCAGCATGACCGCGGCGAGCGGCGGAACCGACTTAGCGACGGTGAAGGCTACCGCGACCCAGGCCGCCGATACGGCAAACCGTAGATAGTAATAGTTTTTGAGCCAGCCGCTCGACGACTGGGCGCGGTTCTGGCCGCTCATATGTGCAGACAGACGGATACCTTTCCTCGAATGTCGTTATCTACCTACTAATAGGTAGGCAAATATTCGTCAAGCGATTTGCGAGGTCGCCGCCTCGTTGAGCGCTCGACGATGCGTTCGCATCCCGGTAACCTGCGTGGTATGGTGGAACGGATCCGCGCGGGGGCGAAGGATGATTTCAGTTCTGCCGGCGCGCAGCGCCGAAGACTTCGAGACCATGGCCATGCTCTGCGGCAGGCTAGCGCAGTGGGATGTCGACGCGTCCGCGCCCCATGGTGTCTCGGAGGAGGATATAAGGACGCTCTTCCAGCCCGGCACCAGCGGCCATAAACTGGCAATGCAATTCGGTGTGCCGGATGCCATGGCCTTCATTGCGCGATCGGGCAACGTGCCGGCGGGCTGTCTCGCCTTCGGTCCGTTCGGCGATGGCACGGCGGAACTTCACAAGTTCTTCGTCGATGCATCCTTCCGGGGACAAGGCATAGGTCGCGCGCTGATGGGCGCGGTCCTGGCGGAGATCGACAAGAGCCCGGCCCGCATGGTGCTGATCCACACCACTTTCTATATGGAAAGCGCGATTGCCGTGTACGAGGCGTTCGGCTTCAGGCCCTGCGCGCCGTTTCGCGACACGCCCGCGCATGTCAGGCACACGGACGTCTTCCTGTCGCGCACGATCAAAGGCGGGTGAGGGCCGCAACCGCCGACCAGCCGGCGGTAAGCCAGCAGACTCAAGCAGAATCCTGCCTGCCGCGCGCCTTCAGCTCCAGCCGCCGCTTATGCAGCACCGGCTCGGTGTAGCCGTTGGGCTGGCTCGCCCCTTTGAACACCAGGTCGCAGGCGGCCTGGAAGGCGATGGAATTGTCGAAATCCGGCGCCATCGGCCGGTAGAGCGGGTCACCGACATTCTGGCGGTCGACGATCGCCGCCATGCGCTGCAGCGAATCGCGGACCTGGATTTCCGAGCAGACCTTGTGGCGCAGCCAGTTGGCGATGTGCTGCGAGGAGATGCGCAGCGTCGCGCGGTCCTCCATCAGGCCGACATCGTTGATATCCGGCACTTTCGAGCAGCCGACGCCCTGGTCGATCCAGCGCACGACATAGCCCAGAATGCCTTGCGCGTTGTTGTCGAGCTCGCGCTGGATCTCGTCCGGCGTCCAGTTCGGCCGCACCGCGACCGGCACCGACAGGATGTCGTCGAGCTTGGCCTTCGGCCGGCTCTTCAGCGCCGCCTGCACGGCGTGCACATCGACCTTGTGATAGTGCGTGGCATGCAGGGTCGCGGCCGTCGGCGACGGCACCCAGGCGGTGTTGGCGCCGGCCTTGGGATGCGCGATCTTCTCGACCAGCATCGCCGCCATCAGGTCCGGCATCGCCCACATGCCCTTGCCGATCTGGGCATGGCCGGCAAGCCCGCATTCGAGCCCGGTGTCGACATTCCAGGCCTCATAGGCGGAGATCCAGGCGGCCTGCTTCATGTCGCCCTTGCGGATCATCGGGCCGGCTTCCATCGAGGTGTGGATCTCGTCGCCGGTGCGGTCGAGGAAACCGGTGTTGATGAACACCACGCGCTCTCTTGCGGCGCGGATCGCTTCCTTGAGGTTGACGGTGGTGCGCCGCTCCTCGTCCATGATGCCCATCTTGATGGTGTTCTTCGCCATGCCGAGCAGCGCTTCTACGCGGTCGAAAATCTCGACGGCGAAGGCGACCTCTTCTGGCCCGTGCATCTTTGGCTTCACGACATACATCGAGCCCGCGCGGGAATTGGCGCGGCGGCCACCTTCGCCGACATCGTGCAGCGCGATCAACGCGGTGATCGCGGCGTCCATGATGCCTTCCGGCACCTCGTGGCCCTCGCGATCCAGGATAGCCGGATTGGTCATCAGGTGGCCGACATTGCGCACCAGCATCAGCGAGCGCCCCGGCAGCAAGAGCTGGCCGCCATTGGGCGCCGTGTAGCGGCGGTCGGGGTTGAGCGTGCGGGTGAACGTCTTGCCGCCCTTGGTGATCTCTTCGGCAAGGTCGCCCTTCATCAGGCCGAGCCAGTTGCGATAGACGACGACCTTGTCCTGCGCATCCACGGCGGCGACCGAATCCTCGCAATCCTGGATGGTGGTCAAGGCCGATTCCAGGATGACGTCGGCGATGCCCGCGGGATCGGTCCTGCCGATCTGGTTGGCGCGGTCGATTGCAATCTCGATATGCAGGCCGTTCTTCACCAGAAGCACGGCTTCGGGATTGGCGGCATCGCCGCGATAGCCGGCGAACTGTTTCGGGTCGGCGAGCGTCGTGGCGCCGGCGCCTTCGCCCACCTTGAGCGCGCCATTGGCGACCGAGAGCCCGTTGACGCCCGCCCATTTGCCTGATGTCAGCGGCACCGACTGGTCGAGGAAATCCTTGGCCCAGGCGATGACCTTGGCGCCGCGCGCCGGGTTGAAGCCCTTGCCCTTCTCGGCGCCGCCGGTCTCGGGAATGGCGTCGGTGCCGTAGAGCGCGTCATAGAGCGAGCCCCAGCGGGCATTGGCGGCGTTGAGCGCATAGCGCGCGTTCATCACCGGCACGACCAGCTGCGGTCCGGCGACGACGGCGATCTCGGGATCGACATTGACGGTCGAGACGCTGAAGGCCGGGCCTTCCGGCACCAGGTAGCCGATCTCCTTCAGGAAGCCTTTGTAGGCCTCCATGTCGATCGGCGCGCCATTGGCGCGATACCAGCCGTCGAGCTTTTCCTGCATGGCGTCGCGTTTTGCCAGCAGCGCCCGGTTCTTCGGCGCAAGGTCGTGGACGATCTCTGAAAAGCCGGTCCAGAATTTCTCCGGGTCGATGCCGGTGCCGACTGCCGCCTCCTCGGCCACGAAGTCATGGAGCTCCCGGGCAATCCGCAACCCGGCGATCTCGATGCGGTCGGTCATCTGCACGTCTCCAGATAGTAGGCTTGCCGGGCGTTTGGCATGTTTGGGGTTGCGGGGTCAATTCGGCTTAGGATGTAGGGAGGATTTGGCGGGGCGGCGAAGCTGCTGATCTCCCCCCTCGTGGGGGAGATGCCCGGCAGGGCAGAGGGGGGCGCGAAGGAACGCCAATCTTGTCACTTCTATCCCGTGCAAATGTCACCCAGACTGGCTGTCGGAGAGGCGGAAGAACGGAGACGCTGGCGGGACAGCGCCCCCCTCTGGCCTGCCGGCCATCTCCCCCACAAGGGGGGAGATTACGCTCTCCCTCACACCGCAATCCGCGGCCGTCCCGACGCCACCGCCACGACATGTGCCTCGATGAACATGCGCTGGCCTTCGATGGTCGAGACCTTGAACTCGGTGGCGATTTCGATCTCGGCGCTGTCGGTACCGGCGTCCTTCGCGCGCTCGGCCGCCAATGCCCGCACATCGGCCTCAGCCGCCGCGATCGCCTTGTCCTCTTCGGTGAAGTCGCGCACCGTCTGGCCCGAGGCGAGGCGGAACAGGCCTTCCTTGGGCTGGCTGACGCGGGCTTCGGCCGAGACGCGCACCTGGCCGACCACGGCGCCGAGCGCGTTGGCGACGTCTGTGTCTTCCGGCACGATGCAGCCATTGCCGACCAGCACGGCCAAGCCGGCATAGTGCAGCGGCGCCGACGCGCCGAGGCCGATCACCGGGCGGTCGAGCGCGACGGTGAAGCGGGCGATGCCGGGATGGGCGTCGACCGCGCGCTGCACCAGCGCGTGCGCGACGGTGGCGGCGCCGTCCAGCCCGTCCTCGGCGAAGGCGGTTTCGAGGATGTATTCGGCCGACCAGCGGGTCAGCGTCACCAGCACGCGCTCGGCGATCGCTTCCGGCGTCGCGGCGATCGTCTGGCCGCGGCCGTCGCGGCGGCGGGCGAAGAGCTCGGCGCCGAGGCGGGCGGCGGCGGCGTCCCAATTGGCCTGTTTTCCCACAACATGGGCGGCATCGGACGGCGTGAAACCGCTGATGTGCACGAGCCCCCGTGCGACCAGCCGGTTCAGCGTGGCGTTCTGGGCGTTCGAAGCGAGCAGCCTGTCGAGCGCGAGCGGCACGGAACCGATCGTCTCGTACAGCTTCGCTTCCGGCGCGGTGAGGCCGGCGGCGAGCCGGTCCGGCACGCCGGTGCGCATGGCTAAGCGCCCGTCCATGCGGCCAGGGTTCGGCGCGCGCAGCTGCCGCTCCAGCTCCGACGTCACCGCCTCGCCATGCACCATGCCCGACAGCGCCAGCGGCACCAGGCGGCGCGGCCCAAGCAGGATTTTCGGGTCGAGCGCGCCGTCTTCCAGCGCGACTTCCGAGTCGCCGCCGAGGCCGAAAGTGCGCATTGCGACCGCCTCGACCATGGTGCGGAAGCCGCCGACGGTGGCGCCTTCCGGATCGAGGCGCGGGCGGCCGCCGTCGAGCACGGCGACGTCCGTCGTGGTGCCGCCGATATCCGAGACCATGGCGTCGTCCAGCCCGGTCATGTGGCGGGCGCCGACAAGGCTGGCGGCCGGGCCGGACAGGATCGTCTCGATCGGCCGCTGGCGGGCAAAGGCCGCCGAGACCAGCGCGCCGTCGCCGCGCACCACCATCAGGGGTGCCGCGATGCCGCGATGGCCAAGAAAACCTTCGGTCGCAGCGACCAGCCGGTCGATCATCGAGATCAGGCGGGCGTTGAGCAAGGTGGTGAGCGCCCGGCGCGGGCCGCCGAGCTTGGCCGACAACTCGTGGCTGGCGGTGACCGGCAGGCCCGTCTTGTCGCGGATCAGGTCGCGGGCCGCGAGCTCATGCGCCGGGTTGCGGGTGGCGAAATAGGCGCAGACGGCAAAGCCCGACACCGAGCCGCCAAGCTCGGGGAGCGCCGCCTCGAGGCCGGACAGGTCGAGTTTCGCCGCATTGCCATGCACGTCATGGCCGCCGGGGCAAAACACCACCGGGTCGGTGCCGAGCGCCGTCTTCAACCCGTCGCGCGCAAGGTCGGCCTCGGAAAAGCCGATCATGACCAGCGCCACGCGCCCACCCTGGCCCTCGACCAGCGCGTTGGTGGCCAGAGTGGTGGACATCGAGACCAGCTTGATGGCGGCCGGATCGGTGCCGGATTCCTGAAGCACCGCATCCACCGCGCCGGAAATGCCGACGGCGAGGTCGTGCCGCGTGGTCAGCGACTTGGCCTTGGCCAGGACTTTTCCCTTGGGACCGCCTCCCTCCGACCACAGCACGGCATCGGTGTAGGTGCCGCCGGTGTCGATGCCGAGGAAGAGGGGATGAGGCTTGGCGGTCATTTTGGGCGGGCGGTCCGGGCAAGAGGGCTTTGTGGCGAAGCCCTTAGCCGATACGGGCTGGCCGATAAAGGCGGGAGAGGTGGGCCAGGGGGAAGAGCTAATCTCCCCCCTTGTGGGGGAGATGGCCGGCAGGCCAGAGGGGGGCGCTGTCCCGCTGACCTGACCGCGCTATTCGGATGGACTTCCAAGCCCGGTCACGATCACGATATGCTGGCAAACATTATCGATGTCGCGAATGACATCTTCGTTCCAGAACCGCAGAACGGTCCAGCCATCTTTCTCCAGCCTCGCAGTCCGTGCCTCATCGCCTGCGACGGGCTTCTCCGTGCTGAGACCCGTCGACCTCGACGACGAGCTTCTTCTGCGGGCAAGCGAAGTCTACGATATATCCGGCGATCGGGAACTGGCGCCGGAAGCCTAGGCCCATCAACCGATGGGCGCGAAGCTCGTTCCAAAGCTTCAATTCGGCTCCTGTCATCACCTTGCGCATTGATCTGGCGTTGGCACGGTGTTTTGGTGACAGCGGCGTATGGGGCATTTGCATCGCTCGGTGATTGTTAAGGTTCGCGCTCTACGGCGCCCCCCTCTGTCCTGCCGGACATCTCCCCCACGAGGGGGGAGATTGGCAGCTTCGACGCCTACCCCACAAACCCCACCCTTTTATGGCTCCCGTCGCAGAATGGCTTGTTGGCCGAATGCCCGCAGCGGCAGAGAAACACCTTGGTGGTGCGGGCGATCGTATGTCCTGTCCCGGTGACGATCTCGGCATTGCCTTCGACCTTGAGCGGGCCGTTGACGGTGGGCGTCACGGTCAGCGGGCCATCCCGCGCCTCCAGCACCTGCGCTTCCTTCAGCGGCGGCTCGCCGGTGGCGATGAAGCCGGCCTTGATGTGGCTGTTGTCGCAGAACGGCTTGTTCTGGGAGAGGCCGCAACGGCAGAGCGTGGCGCGAAAGACGGTTTCGTCACCCAGCACGATCTCGGCATGCACCGCCAGCGGGCCGTTTTCCCTCAACCACACCGTGTTGACCACCGGCGGCTTCTCCTGCGGTCCGCCATCCTTTCTGGTGTAGGTGATGGCGCCGGACGGGCAGTTCTGCGCCAGCGCCACGACCTGCTCGACGCTGGCCGCTTCCGGATGGATCCACTCGCCCGGCGCGTTGGGCACGAAGACATGCGGGTTGCCGAGCACGCAATTGCGCGAATGGATGCAGCGCTTGCCGCTGAAAGAAACGTCGAGCTTCTCGCCTTCGACCGTGCCTGCCATTTGGGTGGGGTCTCCTGTTGGTGGGTGGAGACGAGGCTAGGGCGGGGGCGAGAGGGGCGTCAAGCTGGCCGGATGCACAGCCTGCTCCTTCTCCCCTGTGGGCCCCTGTGGGAGAAGGGGAAGAAGGCGCGACTCTACTCCTCCAGATCGATCTCCTCGGTCTCGCCGCCGCTGCAGGTGTAGCAGCAGTCTTCGCATTTTTCCTTGTTGCCGGGGCCGACGCCCCAATAGGTCGCCTCGTCGCCGTCGACCCAGGCGCCGTAGCAGATGGATTCGCCCTCGTTGCAGGAGATCGGCAGTTCTTTGGTCTCGCCGTCGTCGAGGTAGAAATCCTTGCCGTTGCCCGGCCAGACATAGTCGCGGTCCTGGCTGTAGAGCTCGAGCCGCATGGCATTGGGATGGCTGTTCTTGATCTGGAAGGTGACGTCGCCGGCATGAGCGGCAGCCGAAAACAGGACGGCAAGCGAAAACGCGGCGGCAAAGCGGCGCGCGGATAGCAAAGACATGAAAACCCCCGATGACGAATCGGCCCCCACGGCCGATGGTTGGATGATGACATGGCCGGCGCGTATGCCAAGGGGCGGCAGCGAAAATGGCTGACGGAATTGGGGGTGATTGTTGAGGCTGTGGCGATTGGCTGATCTCCCCCCAAGAGGGGAGATGGCCGGCAGGCCAGAGGGGGGCGCTGTCCCGCCGACGTGTCTATGCTTGGGTTCCTCGCTCCCGCCGAAGGCGGGGCGAGGTGGCCGCGAAGCGGACGAAGAGGGCGCCTTCGTAGGGCGCTCCCCCTCTCCGTCTCGGCTTCGCCGAGCCACCTCTCCCCACTCCGCGGGGCGAGGAACCTTGTTCTTGCAGCGCCGCGATCCTTCGCGCCCCCCTCTGCCCTGCCGGGCATCTCCCCCTCTTGGGGGGAGATTGGCAGCTTCAACGCCCCGCTACTCCACCAAATCAATCGTCTCGGTCGAGTGCTCGGTGCAGATGAAGCAGCAGGTGTCGCAGCGCTGGTCGTTGTCGGGGCCGACGCCGGCGGTGACGGAATCGTCGCCGTTCACCCAGGCGCCCCAGCAGATGTGCTCGCCCGGCTCGCAGGAAATCGGCACCGACTTTCGCGCCTTCGGCCGGATGAGGAACACCTTGTCGTCGCCCGGCCAGACTTTGCCGCTGTCGCGGCCGAACAGCTCGACCGCGACCCCGTCCGAACGCTGGTTGCGCACGAAGACAGACATGTCGGCGGCGAAGGCCGGCGAGGTGAGCAGAAGGAAGGCGAGCAGAGCGCGAATCATGGCGAGGTCCCCGAGGGGAGTAGAGCACGGGTGAAGTGCGTAATCTCCCCCCTTGTGGGGGTTGAGGAGCGGTCCGCGTAGCGGATGGGAAGCCAATTGCTTGGCTTTCCGAGCAACGAAAGCCCGGCAGGGCAGAGGGGGGCGCGAAGGAACGCGGCGTTTGTGTCAATCAAAGAGAACCTGGCCGCGAAAGCTTACCCTTTGAGATGCCGGCGGGACAGCGCCCCCCTCTGGCCTGCCGGCCATCTCCCCCACGAGGGGGGAGATCAGCAGCTTCGGCGCCCCGCTCCTTCTAAAACGCAGGCGATCGCTACCTCCTCACCACCACATGCGGCGCGAATGTCTTCACGGCATCCACCATCTCCTCGCCGCGCACGTCGAGCGAGGAGATCTCCATATGCACGATGGTCCGGCCGAAGGGCATCAGGCCGAAGGCGTTGGCGGAGGAATAGCGGATTGCGTCGGGCGGCTCCTCGGTGAGCTCGAAATTGAGCATTGCCGCGCCCTTGCCGCCGGCGGCAAGCCGCACGCTCCGCACCTTGCTCCACGGCACCAGCACGTCGCCGGCGCGGGCATCGCGGAAGCCGTGGCTGTCCAGCACCACCTTGACCGAACTGTCGAAGGCGCCGCGCGCGATGAATGCGCCGAGCCCCAGGCAGGCTGCGCCGAGCAGCGCGATCCACAGCACATGCCCGCCATCGGCGCCGGAGGCCACGCCCTGCAGCGCGCCGAAGCCGAAAATGCCGCCAAGCAGGAACGGCCCGATGGCGGGAAGGATCTTTCCCGACGGGCTGTTGCGGATTTCGAGCGGCGCGGCCATCGCCTTTGCAGTCAACGCTCCGGCTTCAGCAAAGTCCAGATCCAGCCGATGAAGGTCAGCACCAGGAACGGATAGCCGGCCGCCGGCAGCGGCGCGGAGGTGGGCAAAAGCGGCGCGCCCCACAGGATCATGAAGACCGAAACAGCGAAGAGCAAAGCGGCGACGGACGCCGTGAGCCGCATCCAGAGCGCGAAGGTGGCTTGCGCGCTGACCATCGCCAGCCCCGCCGCCCACAGCGCGATGCCGCCGGCATAGGAAGGCACGCTGGCCTGCAGCCCCGCCGCATTGCCGGCCAGAAGCAGGCTTTCGCCCGCGAGGAAGGTGAGGAAGCCCGCCGCGACGAGGTCATTGCCGAGCCGCTGGTATTTCATCGTGAGCAGCGCCGTGGCGACGACGATGCCGACGCCGTCGATGGCCCAGACCGTCTCGCGCAGCGCATCGCTGGCAACAAAAGTGCCCGCCAAGCCAAAAGCGCCGCCGATGGCGAGACCAATCGCGGCGACGATGTCTGAGGTGGAGCGCATGTGATGTCTCCCCAAGCCGGGGAAGGATACAACGGGGTGCGGGGATGGTGAAGGGTGTGGCTGTCTTGTTGGTCTATCCTAACGATCGACTTGGCAAAGTATCTGTTGATTCTCCCATTGTTTTGCCTGTTTATCGCGGGCTTGGGGGAATCGATGGCCCAATGGCTAGACATAAAGTCGGACAAACACGCCGCTGAATCGGTGGCAGAGTTTCTTGCTGCTACAAAGACTATTGAAGGGACTAGTGGTTGGTCCTGCGATGCTCATACCGAGGAATGCCGGCTCAAATACCTTCTCGCAATTGACGGCATCCCCGTCAGCGCCTCGCTGGATATCATGTCCTTTCCAATGAGCACCAATAATGGCTTCACTATCACACTTAACGTGCCGCCTTGCATCGCAAGATTGGATTTTGATCCACTTGAGAAATTTCACGACAACCCCGTAGGGGATTTTTCAGAATTCGAAAGCAGAATTTACGGACCGCATTGCCATGCATGGCCGGACAACGCCTGCTTTTGCGAGGCAAACGCGCTTCCAAAGGAACTTTCCTACGCTCGGCGCCTTGACCCTGCTATAATGTCGTATCAGTCAGCACTGTTTTGGTTTTGTCAGAGTGTCAACATCGTCTTTCATAACGGTGTCTTCGTTGACCGCCCGTCGCGCGGACGATTGCTATGAACAAAATTGAAGCGCTGAAAGCTCTGGTCGACCAGAACTGCTTTAAGACGTTTCTCGTTGACAACGAGATCGCCGTGGCAACCGGCTGCCTGTACCCATCCAATGGATCCGTGACGGTTTACGTGTCAGGCGGTGCAGACCTTTGCGTGGTATCGGATAGAGGTGCAACAGCGCATACTGTAGAGGCACATGGTATCAAGGTTCCTGACATTGCTCGCTGGCTCGGGCCAATCTGCAAGCAGAATGGATTGCGGCTTGAGGGAAACCAGATCACGTCGCCAGCGATCGATGTCGCCCATGTTCCGACATTGGTTTCATTAGTGGCCAATACCGCTTCAATTGCAGCGCGTTACGCCTTAGATAAATATACCAATGAGGTCGGCGTTAAGCTTATCGAGCGGCTGTATGAATCACTCGTTGTGACTTTTGGGCGCCGTAACATCGCAAGAGAAGTTGAGGTCGCTGGCGCCAGCAATCGTATTTATCACTTCGATTTTCAGGTCGGCGTCGAGCGCGACCGGATCCTGTTCGATCATGTAAATCCGCATCCTAGTTCGATCAACGCCAAGGCAGCGGCCCACATGGATATTGGTCGTAGAGATGACGATCCTTCGCACTATCTAGTCTATGACAAGGCCGCAAAGTGGAATGCAGCCGATATAGGATTCCTACAATCGCTGGCTCAAATGATCCCTGTAGGGAGAGTTGACGATGTCTTTCAGCATCGCGTCCAACACTGAACGTGGGTACTCAACCTCAGCTAATCCGTTTTCCATCGACGAAGATATTGCGGCGAACGAGTGACGGTCGCGTCCCCGTTTGAATGCGAATCGAGAAACCTTTGAGAATGAGGCGAATTGCCTCTTCCTCGGTTCGGACAAGGACCTCGTTCCTTTTGTGGTGTTTGATATTCCGGGCTTCCGGATCCCCAAGAACGAACAGTCCGTCTTTTTGGGCTGGCGGCCATTTCACGCCATCGGCAGCCAACCTATAAATTCGCATCACTATTCCCTGATGTTATGGAATGGTTCGTTGTTTGCTGGTCGTTTGACGGCCTATGTGGACATCGTCCTCAATCCCCCATCTTAAGCGCCTGGATAAACGCCTCCTGCGGGATATCCACTTTGCCGAACTGGCGCATCCGCTTCTTGCCCTCTTTCTGCTTGTCGAGCAGCTTGCGCTTGCGGGTCACGTCGCCGCCATAGCATTTGGCGGTGACGTCCTTCCTGAGCGCCGAGATGGTCTCGCGGGCGATGACCTTGCCGCCGATGGCCGCCTGGATCGGGATCTTGAACAGATGGTGCGGGATCAGCTCCTTCAGCTTCTCGCACATGGCGCGGCCGCGCTTTTCCGCCGCCGTCCGGTGCACCAGCATGGATAGCGCGTCGACCGGCTCCTCGTTGACCAGGATCGACATCTTCACCAGGTCGCCCTCGCGATAGTCGGTCAGATGGTAGTCGAAAGAGGCGTAGCCCTTGGAGATCGACTTCAGCCGGTCGTAGAAATCGAACACCACCTCGTTGAGCGGCAGGTCGTAGGTCAGCATGGCGCGTTTTCCCACATAGGAGAGATCGGCCTGGATGCCGCGCCTGTCCTGGCAGAGCTTCAGGATGCCGCCGAGATAATCGTCGGGGGTGAGGATGGTGGCGCGGATCCACGGCTCCTCGATCGAGGCGATCTTGACCACGTCGGGCATGTCGGCCGGGTTGTGCAGTTCCTTCACTGAGCCGTCATTGAGGTTCAGGCGGTAGACGACGGAGGGCGCCGTGGCGATGAGGTCGAGGTTGAACTCGCGCTCCAGCCGCTCCTGGATGATCTCCAGATGCAGCAGGCCAAGGAAGCCGCAGCGATAGCCGAAGCCGAGCGCGGCGCTGGTTTCCATCTCATAGGAAAAGCTCGCATCGTTGAGGCGCAATTTGCCGACGGCGGCGCGCAGATCCTCGAAATCGGCGGCGTCGACCGGGAACAAGCCGCAAAACACCACCGGCTGCGCCGGCTTGAAGCCGGGCAGGGCCTTTTGCGTCGGGCGGCGGTCCTCGGTGATGGTGTCGCCGACGCGGGTGTCGGCCACTTCCTTGATCGAGCCGGTGAAGAAGCCGAACTCGCCGGGGCCGAGCTCGTCGACATTGACGCGGGCCGGCTTGAACACGCCGGTGCGCTCGACGAGGTATTTTGCGCCGGTGCCCATCATGCGGATGGTCTGGCCCTTCTTCATGACGCCGTCGATGATGCGCACCAGAACGATGACGCCGAGATAGGCGTCGTACCAGCTGTCGACCAGCATCGCCTTCAGCGGGGCTGCGATGTCGCCCTCGCGCGGCGGCGGCAGCTGGTGGACGATCGCCTCCAGCACGTCGGGCACGCCAAGGCCGGTCTTGGCCGAGATCAGCACGGCGTTGGAAGCGTCGAGGCCGATCACCTCCTCCACCTGCTCGCGGATGCGCTCGGGCTCGGCCGCCGGCAGGTCGACCTTGTTCAGCACCACGACGATCTCGTGGTTGTTGTCGATGGCCTGGTAGACATTGGCCAGCGTCTGCGCCTCGACGCCCTGGGAGGCGTCGACCACCAGCAGCGAGCCCTCGCAGGCGGCCAAGGAGCGCGAGACCTCGTAGGCGAAGTCGACATGGCCGGGCGTGTCGATGAGGTTCAGCACATAATCCTCGCCGTTCCTGGCGCGGTAGTTCAGCCTCACCGTCTGGGCCTTGATGGTGATGCCGCGCTCGCGCTCGATATCCATCGAGTCCAGCACCTGCTCCTTCATGTCGCGCTCCTCCAGCGTGCCGGTGAGCTGGATCAGCCGGTCGGCAAGCGTGGATTTGCCATGGTCGATATGGGCGACGATGGAGAAATTGCGGATGTGGTCGAGGGGCGTCGTCATGCGGCGCGCTTTAGCAGGGGCAGGGTTGAGGGGCAAGCGGTGGGGCTTTTTCCTTCGCCTTCTCTCCCATGCGGGAAGGTGGATCGGCGCGCATCTGAGACGGATCCAAGCGTCGCGATCCTTCACACCCCCCTCTGGCCTGCCGGCCATCTCCCCCGCAAGGGGGGAGATTGGCTGTTCCGCCGCCGGCATCTCCCTTTCGACCTGGGAGATTGGCGAAGGCCTGCGCGACATCTGATCTCCCCCCTTGCGGGGGAGATGCCCGGCAGGGCAGAGGGGGGTGCTGTCCCTCCAACGTTCCGCACTGAGGCACCCACATCACAAACCGGTGAAGCTGTAACGAAGCCCTGCGCCGTCGCGAAATGGGAGCATGACCCGCCGCAACGGAGACTGCTTCCCCATGATCGGATTGAAGACAAGGACCGGCCTGCTCGCCGGGGCGATGCTTGCCGCCACGCTCGGCGCCGCTTCGGCACAGCCGCTGACCGTGGTCGAGCTGTTCACCAGCCAGGGCTGCTCGTCCTGCCCGCCGGCCAACGCCAACCTGATCAAGGTCAAGGACCAGCCGGGCGTGCTGGCGCTGTCGTTCAACGTCACCTACTGGGACTATCTCGGCTGGAAGGACACGTTCGGCCGCAAGGAATTCACCGATCGCCAGGTGACCTACGAGCCGTCGCTCGGCCGTGACGGACCGTTTACGCCGCAAGTGGTGGTGAACGGCAGACGCGACGGCGTGGGCGCGGCGCCGGGCGAGATCCAGAGCCTGATCGCCAAAGGCGGCCACACCCAGGGTCCGGAGCTTTCGCTCGACAAGGCCAAGGTCAGCATCGGCGCCGGCAAGGCGCCGGGCGGCGGCGCCGACATCTGGCTGGTGCGCTACACGAGAGGCGTCGTCGAGGTGCCGGTGGCGCGCGGCGAGAACACCGGCCGAACGCTGCCGCACGCCAATGTCGTGCATGCGCTGACGAAACTCGGCAGCTGGAACGGCAAGGCCACCACGCTGCCGCTGCCGGCGGCCACCGGCGGCTTGAACACCGCGGTGCTGGTGCAGGCGCCAGGCGGCGGCCCGATCCTGGCCGCGGCCGCCAACTGATTTCTTTTTCCCTACGCGCGGGGCCGCAGGCAGCGGCAACGCATAACCCGGCCCGCTTCCGCGCGCCAAAACCCAAGGAGACTATCATGACCAAATACCTGACCCTGCCGGCGCTCGCCCTCGCGCTTTCCGCGTCCGTCTTCGTCGCCGACGCCCGCGCCGACGACACGACCAATGCGATGAAGCCCGCCAACGCGATGGCGACCGACGCCATGAAGCCGGCGACGGACGCGATGAAGCCGGCTGACGCCATGAAGCCCGCCGACGCCATGAAGCCCGACGCGATGAGCACCGAGGCGATGAAGCCGGCTACCACCGACGCGATGAAGCCGGCCACGGATGCCATGAAGCCGGCGGATGCGATGAAGCCGGCGGACGCCATGGCTCCGGCTCAATAGGTCCGGTCTTTGCAGCCTCGGCGCGTCGGCAGACGAGGGCGCGCCAAGGTTGGTCTCTCGCGGCGCGAGAGCCAGTTGTTTTGTACACAATTCCGGACGGAAAGCCGCTGCACGCTTTTCTGGAATTGCCAAGTTTGCGACCCTCGCAAGGAACCCACTATCATGTTGAACAGACGTACTTTCTCCGCCGCACTCGCCGCTGGAATGGCAACGACGCTGTTGGCCGGCGCCGACAAGGCGCGAGCGCAGACGGGCTCCAAGGTTCGCAATGTCATCCTGGTCCACGGCGCCTATGCAGATGGCTCGTGCTGGTCGGAGGTGATCGGAGTTCTTCAGAAGGCCGGCTTCAACGCAACCGCCGTCCAACACCCGCTGACCACCCTGGAGGCGGGCGTCGAGGCGACGCGCCGCGCGATCGCGCTCCAGGATGGACCGACGATCCTTGTCGCGCACTCCTTTGCCGGCATGATCATCACCGAGGCAGGCGTGGATTCGAAGGTTACGTCGCTGGTCTATGTCGCGGCGCGTGCACCGGATGCCGGTGAAGACTACACGGCGCTCGCCAAGACTTTTGCGGCGCCGCCCGCCTCCGCCGGCCTTGTCTGGTCGGGAGGCTATGGCAAGCTCGGAGAAGAGGCTTTCCTGCGAGATTTCGCCGGCGATCTTCCTAGCGAGAAGGCGCGCATCCTTTATGCCGTGCAGGCACCGATCTCGGACAAGCTATTCTCCGGAAAGACGACGCAAGCGGCCTGGCGCTCGAAGCCAAGCTGGTACGCCGTCTCGACCGAGGATCGCACGATCAACCCGGATCTCGAGCGCTTCATGGCCAAGCGCATGAACGCAAAGACCATAGAAGTGAAGGCAAGCCATTTGTCGCTGATTTCTCATCCGCATGAGATCGCCAACCTCATCGAGGCTGCCGCCCGGCATGTCGGATGATTGGATTTGACCGGCGCAAGGCAATGTGCGCCGCCGGCGGCACCATATATCGTATAGTCGTACCAACAGGCATGGGAGATTTGACATGACCGACATTCGGAAAACGGCCGGGAGCCGACCGGCGAATTTCGTCAAGAGCGCGCTCGCGGCGATCATCCTGACGGCGGCTGCCGCGACCTTCTGGCAAAGTCCGGCCCGCTCGGCCGAGGACGCGGTGGTGATCCCGCCGCCGGCGATGGATGAAAAGGCGGCGAGCGGCACCGAGAAGGCGATCTTCGCCGGCGGCTGCTTCTGGGGCGTGCAGGGCGTGTTCCAGCACGTCAAGGGCGTGAGCAAGGCGGTGTCCGGCTATACCGGCGGCAGCGCCGAAAACGCCGTCTATGAAGTGGTCGGCACCGGCCGCACGGGGCACGCCGAATCCGTCGAGATCACCTACGACCCGTCGAAGGTCACCTACGGCCAGCTGCTGCAGGTCTATTTCTCGGTCGCGCACAATCCGACGCAGTTGAACTACCAGGGGCCGGATTCCGGCACGCAATACCGCTCGACGATCTTCGCCGAGAATGACGAGCAGAAGAAGGTCGCCGAGAGCTACATCGCCCAGCTCGACAAGGCCAAGGTGTTCGGCAAGCCGATCGTCACCACGCTCGAAACCGGCAAGACCTTCTACCCGGCCGAGGATTACCATCAGGACTTCCTGACGCTGAACCCGACCTATCCCTATATCGTCTACAACGACCTGCCCAAGATCGAGAATCTGAAGGCGCTGTTCCCGCAGCTCTACAGCGAGAAGCCGGTGCTCGTGCTGGCCTCCAGCAAGAGCTGAGGAAGGCCGGCCGGTTTCCTGACACAGGGGAATCTCGACCGTCAGGTATGCCTGTGTCGGCAGGTGACATGCCTTGGCGATTGGCGGAAACGCCCATCGCGATCGTCATCCACGGGCGGAGCAAGGAGCGAAGCGACGCGCGCAGACCCGAGGATCCATTCCGTGACGTCCGAGCGCTGCTACGGTGCAGAATTCTGCTCCGCTGCGCTCTTCGATCAAAGTCACGGAATGGATTCCAGGGTCTGCGCGACGCCGCTTCGCGGCTGCTCCGCCCTGGAATGACGAGGCTGGGAGGCTTCCGCCAATCCCCGGCGTTTGTGCCGACTTCACGGAAAGGAACGGTGAGCCCCGATGGCAACCTCGCCGCTCGCACTTTCCTGGAACCACCCCAAGCCGGTTTGGGCGGAGTGTCGGCGAAACCATCCGCCTTTGTTTTGCCAGCAAACAGAACACAATGTGAAGCAGTTCATAGAATTATACTTGGCGCTGCAAAACATTGACATCCGATCTTCTGCCACCGCATAATCATCGCCGTCACCTTTCGAACATTCTGTTTCAACTGATCCGGAACCCTGTTTCCGGGGCGAATTCTTGTTGGCTGCATTGATGAGCCGGGTATCCCAGCCGCGCGCTTTGGGAACAACGACAGATGGGGAGGAACGACAAATGGCCATCGACATAAAAGTCTCCGTCTACACCAATGGCGACGACGCCTTCGTCGCCTGGGCGCCCAGCGACTTCATCGCGGGATGCCGGGGCTTCCTTCTGGAGCGCGGCCGCAAGGCCGGCGCGACCGAGAAGATCGAGCCCGTCGAGAACCGCGTCGGCTTCACCAAGGACAAGCCGAAATCGGGCGACCACCGGCCGTCGGACGTGTGGCCGTTCCAGCGCTTCAACTGGACCGACCACGCGGCCGATGTCGGCAATGTCGTGCGCTACCGGGTGACCGCGATGATGAGCGCCGGCCCCGGCAAGCCGCTGACCAAGGGCGTGTCGAGCGACTGGACGGACTGGCATACGCTCGCCACCGATGCCGGCGGCGGCTTTTCCTGCTACTTCAACCGCGGCCTGGTGCTGTCGCAATTCGTCACCCGCTACATGGCCAAGAACAAGCTCTCGCCGGCGGCCTTCAAGAAGAGCCTGCAGACCAATGGCGACGCAAAGTTCCGCGCTTTCCTGGAAGGCGATCTCGGGCTGCGCATGATCGGGCTGACGCAAGGCGCAGGCGACGAACTGCATGCGGCCCTCTACGAGCTCGGCGACGCGACGCTGGAGACGGCGCTGATCGGGCTCGGGCCGCGGCTCCATCTTATCCTCGCCAACGGCTCCGACAAAAGCGGCGACGGCAACAAGGACGCGCGCAAGAACCTCAACGACCACGGCATCGCGACCATCGACCGGATGCTGAAATCGAAAGGCCTCGGCCACAACAAGTTCGTCGTGGTATCGCAAGACGGCGAGCCGAAGAAGGTGTGGACGGGCAGCACCAACTGGAGCACGACCGGCCTGTGCACGCAGGTCAACAACGGCCTTCTGATCGAGGACGCGGCGGTGGCGGAGCATTTCCGCAAGCATTGGGACCTGCTCAAGGATGCCTCGCCGCCGAAGACCGACCCGGCCAATTTCACACCGGCGCTGATGGCGGACAACAACGCACCGAAAACCTTCACGGTGGGTACCGCCAACGCGACCGTGTGGTTCACCCGCACCTCCGACGGGGCCGACATGGCGGCGCTGCGCGATGTGATCACATCGGCCAGGCAGGCCGTGCTCTTCCTGATGTTCACGCCGGGCAAGCAGGGGCTGCATACGCTGGCTGGCCAGCGCGCCAAGGAAAAGGGCATGTATGTGCGTGGCGTGGTCTCGACGCTGAGCGCGGAGGAGGGCGGCACCGAGCAGAATTTCCTCGACATCGACCTGGTGAGCAGCGACCGGAAGTTCACGCCCGACCGCTACGCGGTGGCGCAGCCGCAGGGCCTCGACGCGCCGCTCGGACCGTGGATCGCAGAGGTCAACCGGCCGACCTTCCTGTCGCAGATCGGCCATGCCATCGTGCATTCGAAGATCCTGGTGACCGACCCGCATTCAGACGACTGCGTGGTGGTGACCGGCAGCCACAATTTCTCGGCGCCGGCGAGCCAGAAGAACGACGAGAACCTGGTGATCGTGCGCGGCCACAGGAAGCTTGCCGCCGCCTATGCCACCTATGCAATGTCCGTCTACAGCCACTACCGCTACCGCTCCTACATCCGCGAGATGCGGGCGCAGGGCAGGACGCCGTGGAGCTACCTCGACGACGACGATCAATGGCTGAAGACCGAGCTCAGGACCAAGGCGCAGGAGATCGCGTTCTGGACGCAGCAGACCTGATTTCCTTCGCCCCGTTTACGGGGAGAAGGTGCCCGAAGGGCGGATGAGGGGCGGCACCGGCATCTGCGGTTCGGCAGCCGGGAGCACGATTGGTTGAAGGTCAGCGCCGCCCCTCATCGCCCTGCCGGGCATTTCTCCCCGTAAACGGGAGAAAGAACCTCCTCACTGTCGAAAGTTGTCAGGAACGGCGTCGATTCACGGTTGCACCGGGCGGCATCCGACCTATATCAGGTCACCTTTTCCAGCCGGCCGTATTTCAGCATGTCATCCATCATCTCGATCTCCGGTGTCACGAAAACCTATGCCACCGGCTTCAAGGCGCTGAAGGAAATCAATCTCGACATCGAGCGCGGCGAGATCTTCGCGCTGCTGGGGCCGAACGGCGCCGGCAAGACGACGCTGATCTCGATCGTCTGCGGTATCGTCAACCGCTCTTCGGGCACTGTCACGGTGGACGGCCACGATATCGGCAAGGATTATCGCGCGGCGCGCAGCCTGATCGGGCTGGTGCCGCAGGAGCTGACCATCGACGCCTTCGAGACGGTCTGGGCGACGGTGAACTACAGCCGCGGCCTGTTCGGCAAGGCGCCCAACGCGGCCTTCGTCGAAAAAGTGCTGCGCGACCTCTCGCTGTGGGACAAGAAGGATTCGAAAGCGATCACGCTGTCCGGCGGCATGAAGCGCCGGCTGATGATCGCCAAGGCGCTGTCGCACGAGCCGCGCGTGCTGTTCCTCGACGAGCCGACCGCCGGCGTCGACGTCGAACTGCGCCAGGACATGTGGGCGATGGTCAGGCGCCTGCGCGAAGACGGCGTCACCATCATCCTCACCACGCATTACATCGAAGAGGCCGAGGCGATGGCCGACCGGGTCGGCGTCATCAACAAGGGCGAGATCATCCTGGTCGAAGGCAAGGCCGAGCTGATGCGCAAGCTCGGTCGCAAGCAGATGAAACTGGAGCTGCGCGCGCCGCTTGCCGCCGTTCCGGACGGGCTTTCCCACTATTCATTGGAGCTGTCGGACGACGGCAACCAGCTCACCTACACCTATGACAACCAGAGCGATCGTCCGGGCGTCGCCTCGCTGATCCGCGACCTCGAGGCGGCCGGCATCCAGTTCCGCGATCTCGACACCAAGAACAGCTCGCTCGAAGAGATCTTCGTCAATCTTCTGAGGCAAGAGCCATGAACCTGCGCGCTGCCCCTAATTTTCGTGCGGTATGGGCGATCTACCGGGTGGAGATGGCGCGCGCCTTCCGCACGGTGCTGCAGAGCATCATCTCGCCGGTCATCTCGACATCGCTCTATTTCGTCGTCTTCGGCTCGGCCATCGGCTCGCGCATCAACGAGATCGACGGCATCGCCTACGGCGCCTTCATCGTGCCGGGCCTGATGATGCTGTCGCTGCTGACGCAATCGATCTCCAACGCCTCCTTCGCCATCTATTTCCCGAAATTCGTCGGCTCGATCTACGAGCTTTTGTCGGCCCCGGTCTCCTATCTGGAGATCATCATCGCCTATGTCGGAGGCGCCGCGACCAAGTCGATCATCCTCGGCCTGATCATCCTGGCCACCGCGGCACTGTTCGTGCCGCTCAGGATCGAGCATCCGTTCTGGATGATCGCCTTCCTGGTGCTGACGGCGGTGACTTTCAGCCTGTTCGGCTTCATCATCGGCATCTGGGCAAAGACCTTCGAGCAGCTGCAGCTGGTGCCGCTGCTCATCGTCACGCCGCTCACCTTCCTCGGCGGCAGCTTCTATTCGATCCACATGCTGCCGGGCATCTGGAAGACGATCACCCTGTTCAATCCCGTCGTCTACCTGATCAGCGGGTTCCGCTGGAGTTTCTACGGCAAGGCTGATGTCTCGGTCGGCGTCAGCCTCGGCATGACGCTGATGTTCCTGGCCATCTGCATCGCGATCGTGGCGTGGATCTTCAAGACGGGCTACCGGTTGAGGAACTGACCCGTTCAGGCCTTGGGTTTGCAGCGTGAGCCGGATCTTTGCTGGAGCATGATCTTTTCCGAAAACCGGTTCCCACTTTTCGGGATCATGCTCTAGTGCTGCGAGATGCTGCCGCTGCCGCGCACCTCGGAACGCCGCATCGTCGGATGTCCGTAGATATCGACGTCGCCGCTGCCGGAGATCAGGACATCGGCGTCCGCCTGCGCGGTGATTTCGGCATCGCCGCTGCCGCGAATGTCGATCTTCGCGGATTGCGCGGTCAGATCCTTGAGGTGCCCGCTGCCTGAACCAGAGACCCTGAGATCGATGGTCTGAGCCGTTCCGGCGGCGGTAACACTGCCGCTGCCGCGGATGTCCAGCAGCAGCGCCGGCTGGTTGATCTTGTCCAGGGCAAGGTCGCCGCTGCCCAATATCTTCCAGTCCGTTATCGTGGGTCCCGACAGGGTGACGTCGACCCGGTTGTTGAACCAGCCGGGATTGCAGTCGAGGCTGATCTTGCTGCCTTCCATCCGCACATGATCGACCAGAACCGAATCGCCGCTGACGACGGCTTGCGCCTTGTCCCCGGGCTGGTAGCGCACCGATGCCGGCACGGCGATGGTGAAACTGTCGCCGGCGCTGAAGGTCAGCGTGACCTCTTTCGTGGTGGACGTGGACTTTCCACAAGTGGATTGCTCGCCGATCCACGAGCCGCCGGCATAGACCCAGTCCGGCCCGGAAAGTCCGATGCCCATTGCCAGCAAGACGATTGACCCGATCAGCCCCGCTGACGCGACGAATGCCAGTTTTCCAGTCATTGTCCGGTTCCTTCAACGTGATGACAAAGTTCAAGCCTGGTTGCGGTCAAGCTGTGCCAACCGCGAATGCAGGCGCGCATAGCGTCCGACGACGCGTATGCCGGCATTGAAACCGAGCAGCAGCAACGCGCCGCCGCCGACAAAACTGCTCACCAGCCCGGCGCCGATGAAGAGGCGGCCGAGTGTCGCCGCGAGCGTGCCCGCAGGGTCGAAGAGCAGCGTCGAAAGGACGATCTTGATGCCCAGCGCGCCGATGGCGACGAGCGTGATGCCGAGGCCTATACTGAGGATGACCGCGGTCAAGAGCAACGGCAGCAACAGGACGAGGTCGACGAAGGCAAGGCCGGCAAGCGCGAGCGTCGCCGCCAGCATGTTGGACATGCTCCAATGCGCCTCCAGGCGGCGCAGTCCGGCTTCGGCGCGCAATTCGCGGGCGAGTCTGGCCGGGTCGCCCAACGCCGCCGCGACTTCCGCTTCGCTGCGGCCCGACGCATCGGCGAAATGGGCGCTGTAGTCGCCGACGATGTCGTCGATCTCATGCGCCGGCAGGCCGGCAAGCCTCTGCCGCAGCGTCTGCAGGAAAGCATCCTTGGTCATGGCAGATCCTCGAGAAGTTTGTCGATGGCGCGGGCAAACGCGCGCCAATCGCGGCGATGTGCTTCGAACGCCTGCTGGCCCTGCGGCGTAAGCCGGTAATATTTGCGGGGCGGCCCGTTGCTCGATTCCACGATGCGCGTGGCGACCAGGCCGTCATTCTGCATGCGGCGCATCAGCGGATAGATCGTGCCTTCCCCCATGCCGACAGCGGCGACGAGCTGGCTGGCGATCTCATAGCCGTAGCTTTCGCCGCGCGACAGCACAGCCAGCACGCACAGATCGAGCGCGCCTTTTCGCAATTGCACCTGGATCGAGTCGGTCATGCCAGCTTCCGGTTCACCGGCCGTTCCGGTTTACAAGATAGATATAACAAGCTACCTTCTTATGCAAGGTACTTGTTTATGCAGCCCGCCGAACAGGAGGCACTCTCATGATTCACCCACGCTTCCTTCTCGCCGCCATGCTGAGCCTCGCCGCCTCGCTGGGACACGCCGCTGGCCTGAAATTCGTTCACATTGCCGACGACGCCGACGGCCCCGCAATCGACGCGGCCGTGTGGTCGCCTTGCGCTGAGGCTCCTCAAAAGGTGAAGGTCAAGGGCACGACCGTTTCCGCCGTGCTCGACTGTCCAATCGCGGCTGAGAAAATGCCGCTGATCGTCATCTCGCACGGCTATGGCGGCTGGTATCTTGGCCATCACGACACCGCCGAAGCGCTTGCAGACGCCGGTTTCATGGTCGTGGCCATCAATCACCCGCACGCAAATCATGCCGACATGAGCGAAGCGAACGGGCTGAAGCCGCTTCGGCGGCGTCCGGCCGATATCAAGCGCACGATAGACTTCATGCTCGGCGCTTTCCCCGACGCTGCGGGGATCGACGCACAGCGGATCGGCTTTTACGGTTTCTCGCAAGGAGGCTATACAGGCCTCGTCATTGGCGGCGCCAATCCGGACTTCAACAAACTACCCCCGCGCTGCGCCGATCCGAAGGCGGTGAACTGTCCGCCGTCAACAAGCCAGGTCCAGACTGCCGGGCACAGCCTGCCGGCGGAATCATTGACCCACGATGCGCGCATCAAGGCGATCGTCGTCGCCGATCCGTTGAGCGTCGTTTTCCAGACCGCGGACAGCGTCAAGGACGTCCAGGTTCCGCTCCAGCTCTGGGCGTCGCAGCTGGGCGGCGGCGCCGGCGCATCGCCGAAGGACATCGCAACGCTTGCCGGCTTGCTGCCCGCGAGGCCGGACTTTCGCACCGTGCCCAACGCCGTCCATTTCTCATTCCTGACGCCGTGCCCGCCGCAGAGCCGCAACGACGCCTGCGTCGACGCCCCGGGATTCGACCGCGCGGCGTTTCATAAGGCGTTCAACGCGGAGGTGCTGGCGTTTTTCCGCAAGCATTTGATAGATCGGCAGCAATCCCAATAAGTGCCTTGGGGCCCGGCGTTTGCCGGCTCAAATCGCCTTCAGCAGGCGCAGCAGCCCCAGCATTTCCACGAAAGTCCCTTTGCGGAAGGCGATGTAGGTCGGCTCCTCGACGCCGTGGAAGCGGCGCTTGAAGGCCGCCTGGCCCTGCAGGTTGAAGCGCGAGCGGTTGACCCAAGGCGAGTTGTAGGCGCGCTGGAAGGCGCCGCGCCAGAAATCCGATTCGGCGAAGCCGCTCGGCTCGATATCGAGCAGCGGCGAGAGGCCGAGCGTCACCTCAGAAATGCCTTCCTCGCGAAAGCGGTCGACGGCGAATTTGGTCAAGCCGATTTCAGCATGCGGCGTCGCGTCGACCTGCTTGCGCTTGAAGGAGGTGGTGTAGCCGATGACCTTGCCGTCGCGAAACAGCGGGTCGAAATCGAGAATGGCGAGAAGCCGGCCTTCGGGGCCGTGCAGAAGGAAGCGGCGCATGTCGGCGCCGAGCTCTTCGGAGAAGCGGCGGTTGAGGAAACCCATCTCCCAGCGCTTGATGATGCGCTCCTTGCGCCAGTCGGCGGAAAGCTGAATGATCTCCTCCTGCAGCCCGTCGCCCCTGTCCTCGGCGAGGATAAAACCCTTCTTCATCAGCCAGCGTTCGGAATAGCGCACGGTCTCGTTGCGCTTGCCGGAAAAATCATGCGCCGGCAAAAGCAGCCTGGTGTCGATGCCGAGGCGATTGACCTGGTAGCCGAGACCGGCCAGCACCTTGGCGGTATCGGCGCCGACCTGGACGAACCACGGGCCGCCGCCGGCCTCGACGAATCGCTTGATATAGGCCGGGCGGTCGGCCGGGTCGGCGACCGGATCGCCCAGCGCGAAATGACGGCTCATCTTGGTGCCGAAGGCGATATAGCCGTCGCCATCGCTGAAATAGGACAGTTTCTTCTGCACGGCCGTGGAATAGGCGAGCGAGAAATCGCCGTGGCGGCGCACCAGCGCCAGGCGCTCGGCATCGGTCAGTTCGCGCCGCGGAACCTTGGGCGCCACGGCGTCGAGAAGCCTGTCGAAATAGATGCGCAGGGGCGCCATGAGCTCCGCGTGCCAAGAATGGATGACCTGCCGCCCTCAGGTCGCGAATCGCTGGCGACCGCTGCCGGCCACGTCGCGCCAGCGCGATATAGGATGCAATTGGCGGCGAATGAAGGGCAAACGTCCGAAAGCGTCCAGTATCGTCCATCGGCCGGGCGAAACGCGCCATGCGCGCGTCGGCTTGGCGCAGTCCCTCGGCGTCGCGCAACCGGGCGTGACGCGCAGCGTGGCGCTGTTTGCTCGCGTCTCTCACCAAGCCCGGCCGTTCACGCTGGAGGCGCCGAGCCTCGGCGATTTCTGGGGCATCAGGATCGACGGCAGGCTGGCGGCGATGGCCGGCGAGCGCATGAGGCAGCCCGGTTGCCCGGAACTCAGCGGCGTCTGCACGCATCCGGATTTCCGCGGCCTTGCCCGCCTGCTGTCGGTGTTCGTGGCGGGCCGGATCGCGGCACGCGGCGAGGTCGCGTACCTGCACGCCTATGACAGCAATGCTGCGGGATCGGGCTTTACGAGTCGATCGGCTTCCGCCTGAGGAACAGGATGAACATGGCGATGCTTCAACGCGCGAAGTGACTGCTCGGCTTCGTCATCCACGGGCGGAGCGAGGAGCGCAGCGACGCAGCGCAGACCCGAGGATCCATTCCGTGACATGCGAGCGTTGCAACGTGCAGAATTCTGCTCCGCTGCGCCCTGTGATCGCGGTCACGGCATGGATTGCAGGGTCCGCGACGGAGCTTCGCTCCTGCTTCGCCCTAGAATGACGACGTTGGGGAGGCTTCCGCCAATCCCCAACGTTTGCGCTACCCTCAGCGCATCACACCGCGATCTTGCCGCCGCCCTGCTTCGTAATCGCAACGACGGACGGCCGCACCGGCATGTCCGGCTTGAAGTCCGGCCAGCGGGTCGACGGGTCCTCGTAATAGGACGGGCGGCCAAAGCCTTCCCAGTCCTCGCCGCCGTCGCCCGGATGCTGGACGGCGACGAAAGCGGTCTGGTCGTCCGGCGCGAAGAGCGGGCCGCACATTTCGGCGCCGATCGGCACGCGGAAGAACAGTTTTGAAGTCGCGCGCGCCGGGCCTTCGGTGTCGACCGCCCACAGGCCATCGGTGCGGCCGGTGGCCTTCGGACCCTGGCCGTCGGTGGCGACCCACAGACGTCCGGCCGAATCGACGGCGCAATTGTCCGGCATGCCGAACCAGCCATGGGCGGTGGTCGCGGTGGAGAAGGTGGCGCCGACATCGGCCACCGACGGATCGCCGCATTTCAGCAGCACTTCCCATTTGCCCTTGGGGGCGGCGAAGTCGCCGCCGTCCTCGATGATCTCGATGATGTGGCCGAAGGCGTTGCCGGCGCGCGGATTGGCGGCGTCGACCTGCTCGGCCTTGCGCTTGGTGTTGTTGGTCAGCATGACATAGACCTTGCCGTTGCCGGCATTCGGCTGGATGTCCTCCGGCCGGTCCATCTTGGTGGCGCCGAGCAGGTCGGCGGCGCGCCGCGTCTCGATGAGCACGTCGGCCTGGGACGCAAAACCGTTCTCGGCCGTCAGCGGGCCCTGCCCGAACACGATCGGCATCCATTCTACCGAGCCGTCCTCGGCGAACTTCGCCACATGCAGCGTGCCGTCGTCGAGCAGGTTCATGTTGGCCGCGCGGTCATCGGGATTGAACTTGCCGGCGGTGACGAATTTGTAGACGTAGTCGAAGCGTTCGTCGTCGCCGAGATAGAAGACGACGCGGCCATCCCTGGCGACGATCGATTCGGCGCCCTCATGCTTGAAACGGCCCATGGCGGTGCGCTTCCTCGGCACCGAAGCCGGATCGTTGACATCGACCTCGACGATCCAGCCGAAGCGATTGGGCTCATTCGGCTCCTTGGCAAGGTTGAAGCGATCATAATGCGCGCCCCACTCATAGGCGCCTTCGGGGATGCCGAGGCGCTTGTAATTGGCGGCTTCCCTGTGGCCCTCCGGCAATTCGCCCGAGAAATAGCCGTGGATGTTCTCCTCGGCCATCACATAGGTGCCCCAGGGCGTGACGCCGCCGGCGCAGTTGTTGACGGTGCCTATGACCTTGGCGCCGGACGGATCGGCATTGGTCTTGACGCGATCATGGCCGGCGACCGGGCCGGACAGCGCCATCTCGGTGTTGGAGGTGATGCGGCGGTTGAGCTTGCCGTCGCGCACGACCTGCCACTTGCCGCCCTGCTTGCGGATTTCGACGATCGTGCCGCCATGCGCGGCCATCTCGACATCGACCTGCTCCTTGGAGAGCGGCGCCACCTCGGCGGCCTTCTTGCCGTCCTTCTCGACGATCGAGACGATGCCGGGGAACATCAGATGCGGGTTGGTGTATTCGTGATTGACCACCAGCAAGCCGTGCTCGGCGGAGCCGTCGATCGGGATATAGCCGACATAGTCGTTGTTGTAGCCGAACTGTCTGGCCTGGGCTTCGGCCGATTGTTTTGCCGGATCGAACTCCGGTGAGTCGGCGAACAGCGGATCGCCCCAGCGCAACAGCACGTCGGCGTCATAGCCCGGCGCGACATGGTGCTTGTCGTCGATGCCGGCCTCGAGCTCGTCGAACTTGAAGGCCGAAGCCTCTGCGGCGCGCGCCTCGTCGGCGGCGATCAGCGCTAGCGGGCTGACGGTGGCGGCAATGGCCGAGACGGCCAGCGAGCCCATGAGAAAGCCGCGGCGCGAGAAACGCGCGGCGATGATCTCGCCCATGGTGCGGTTGTCGGTCGGATTGACGGGCGGGCCGTCATTTTCCTCGAGCAGGCTGGTGCGGAAGCGGGTCTCAGGGGTCACGGTCATGGGATTCCTCTGGCTTCTTGAGGTGGCTGGGATTTTGACCTTTCGACCCCTAAAGCGCGCCGATCACATTTTCGTGACATGGCTTCGATGTACCCCCGGTGATTGGCGAAGTCGTCGATGTCGGTCCCTTTCACCCGTATAGTGACGGGGAGAAGGGGCTTGCCGCGGCCTTCGCCCTATCCTCCACCACCCAGCTTGACGGTTTCGTCCGCTTCGGAAACAAAGGCTGCGGCCGGCGTGGCGATGGCGCTTCAAGAAGGGGACGACAAGGTGAGTTTCTGGGGACTGGCGCAGCTCGGCATTTCGACGGTGATGTTCCTGCTGGCGGCGATGGCGGCCAAGCATTGGGGGATGGCGCCGAGCCTGGCCAAGCTTCTTTTGACCCTGGCGCTCTACACGGCCGGCAATCTGATCATGCTGCGGCTGGTGCGCGAGTTCGGCATGTCGGTGTCGTTCAGCCTGTCGGCGGTCATCCAGCTCGTCTCGGTCAATGCCGTGGCGCTCGCCTTCTTCGGCGAACGGCTAAACGCCTTGCAAGCGACCGGCATGGTGCTGGCGGTCGCCGCCGTCGCGCTGATCACGCTCGGGCCCTATATGCAACGGCTGTAGCTGGACCCAAGGGCCCGAATGAAATCGACCGCCAACGCGCTGCTCAACAAGTTGGAATTCCCGGTGCTGCTGGCCGGGCTGGCGATCGCCGGCGGTCTATGGGGCCTGGTGGAGCTCATCGAGGTGGCGCGCGCCACCACGCCACATGCCTTCGATACGGAAATCCTGCTTGCCTTCCGCCATGCCGGGCAGCCGGACAGTCCGATCGGTCCACCCTGGCTCGAAGGCGCGGTGCGCGACGTCACCGCGCTGGGCAGCACCGCCGTGCTGGCGCTGATCACGACGGCGACGATCGTCTATCTGCTCTTGCTCCGCAGACCCCTGACAGCTCTGTTCATGTTCGCGGCCGTGGCGGGCGGGCAAGTGCTTTCCAGCCTGCTCAAATTCGAGGTCGACCGGCCGCGCCCCGATCTCGTCTCGCATCTCGTCACCGAGACTTCGCTCTCGTTTCCCAGCGGCCACGCGATGCTGTCGGCGGTGACCTATCTGACCCTCGGCTCGCTGGCGGCCCGCTTCCTGCCGGACCGCAGGACGAAAGTCTTCGTGCTTGGCCTTGCCGTGCTCACCACGGTGCTGATCGGCGCCAGCCGCGTCTATCTTGGCGTGCACTGGCCGTCCGACGTGCTTGCCGGCTGGTGCGCGGGCTTCGCATGGGCCATGCTGTGCTGGCTTGCGGCGCGCCTGCTGCAGCGACGCAAAGTAGTGGCCGACAGCGACTGATCGATGGCTGAGGCATATAAAATGATGCTTGAAACATTGTAATATTTACAATATACATCTCCTACAGCTTCAAAGACGGATTCCGGCCGATGATCACTGCCGCACAGATGCGCGCCGCGCGGGCGTTGACCGGCATCGACCAGAAGACGCTCGCCGAGCGCGCCGGCGTCTCGCTGCCGACGATCCAGCGCATGGAAGCGAGCGACGGCGTCGTCCGAGGCGTGGTCGACACGCTGACGAAGGTCATCCAGGCGCTCGACGAGGTCGGCGTGGAGCTGATCGGCGAGAACCAGGCCAGCGAGCGCGGCGGCAGGGGCGTGCGCCTCAAGACTACCGCGTCGCAGAACCCGCAGGGCTGAGCCGCCACCGCGGCGGTGCGGAAGAATCGGCGCCGTTGCGGCCGGATTTACCGCCCAATGCCGCGCTCTCTCACATCGCCGCTTCGATCGGCTCGGCAAGCTTCGGATTGGCGCGCGCGGCAATCAGGCAGCCGGCGACGATGAGGCATGCCCCCGTCAGCGTGGTCCAGGCCACCGTTTCGCCGAAAAAGAACCAGCCAAGCGCGATCGCCCAGATGAAGGCCGAGTATTCGGTCGGAATTAGATATTGCGCCTCGGCACGGGCGTAGGACCAGCTCATCAAAAATTGCCCGGCGAGCGACAGCAGCGCCACCGCGCCCAAGGGAAGCCAGAGATCGCTCGGCAGCGCAACCGCGAGCCAGGGTGCTGCGAGACCGAGGATGATCGCGACGAAGAGGTTCTGGAACAGCATGATCTCGACCGGCCTGGCCAGCAGCGCCTGTTGCCGGGAGAGGATCAGATTGTAGGCGTAGAATACCGTCGATGCGAGCACCGCGGCCGTGCCAAGCAGGGCGTCCTGCGAATGGCTTGCCGCACCGAACTGGCCGGCCAATATGATCGCGACGCCCGCCATGCCGGCCAGCGACGCCCAGATTGCCTGCCGCCTTATGCGTTCGCCCAGCAACAAGGCCGCAAGCAAAAGCGCAAACAGCGGCGCGACGAAGCTGAGCCCGATCGCCTCGGCGAGCGGCAGCCTCGCCAGACCCCAGAAGAACGAGACCAGGACGACGCCGACAATCGCGGCGCGCAGGGCATGCAGGCCCAGCACCGGAAGGCTCGGCTTCGAACGCGACCCCGCCGACCAGGCGGCGCCCGCGACCAACGTGGCAACCAGGCTGCGCCACAGCAGCGTGTTGTAGACGCCGACCGCGAGGGCCAGGGACTTCATTGCCGCATCCATGCCGGAGAGCAGGAAGATCGCCAGCGCGCATATGAGCACGGGGATCATCGGCGAAACGGCGCCGGTCAGGCTGGATGTCTTCACGGCTTCGCTCATGTGACGGATGGGAGCCGGATAGTACGGAGCAAGCGGCGAAACCAGATGGCAGCGCCGTCGACATGGCGGTCCAATCGCGATTGGCGAGGCGAAAAACTCGCCTCGCCGCTGCAGTGCCGAGATGCGAAACGCTGTCCCGCTGGCGTTGCAATGCTTCTCCGCCGCGACGTGCTCAATCCAGTGACAGCGCCACGACTTCGCCCTCGCCCATCAGCGGCACGAAGATCCTTTCACCGTCCGTGCCGATGTCGGCGCTGCCTGGCTTGAATTGCGCCACGGCTATCGGCGCGCCGCCTGTCTTGTAGCTGTAAAGCGTGCCGGTCATGTAGGCGGTGGCGTAGATGGTGTCGCCAATGGCGATGACGCCGTCGAGGTCGGCGAAATTTTGAGCGCCGGGCAGCGGCGTGACCTTCTTCGTGGCGAGGTCGACCGACAGCAGGCCGCCCGGCTCGGCGGTGCTGAAATCGGTCTTGTTGATGCCCTTGCCCCAGGACGCGACGATCAGCCTGCCGCCGTCGGCGAACACGCCATTGGGCGAGGCGAGCAGCGCGTCCTTGACGAACAATTCCGGCCTGTCGCCGTCGATGCGATAGACCGTGTCGGCCAGCATGTCGCTGACATAGACCTTGCCGGCGCTGTCCTGCGTCATGTCGTTGAGAAACACGGCGCCCGGCACGTCGATTGTCTCGACCAGTTTGCCGCTGGCGAGGTCCACGACGCGCACCTTGGTGATGTCGGCGGCATAGAGCCTGCCACCGGCGATCGCCATGCCCTTGGGCGCGTCCATGCTGTCCACCCAGTGGCGAGCGATGACCTTGCCGTCCATCGACAGAAGCGACAAGTAGCCATTGCCGTCCGGGTCGCCGGGATTGCCGGCAATGTTGGAGACGACGATGCGGTTGTGGGCGGCATCGACAAGCGCGGATTCCGGCTGCTCGAAGCCGGTGGCGCGCCAGAGTTCGCCGGCCTGCGCGACAGACACGACGATCGTTGCGACGACGGTGGAAGCGATGAGACGTTTCATGGGTGCTCTCCTGCAATGACGGCGGAGAGCTAGTATTTTCGATACTTTTCCGGAAGCCGGAACAAGACTAGTATCGTTCTTCGATACCAAATCGGATGAAGGAGGCGCATTCCATGAACGGTCCGATCTTCGAGGCGCTGAAACGGACGCTGAAGGCCAAGGGCCTGACCTACCGGACGTTGGCCGAACGCATGGGCGTTTCCGAGCCGACGGTGAAGCGCATCTTCCATGAGCGGAACTGCAAGCTCGACCGGCTGATGGAGATCTGCGCCGCGGCCGATGTCGAGCTGGAGAACGTGCTCGGCGCGATGAACCGGGGACCGGGCCCGGCCAACCGCGTCGGGCCGGAGATCGAGCGCCGCCTGGCGGCGCGGCCGGCGCTGCTCTTCGTCTTCATCATGCTGTCGGAGAAATTCACGGCCGAAGGCATCATGCGCTCGCAAGGCTTGAGCGAAGCTTCGATGTTCCTCTACCTGCGCGATCTCGAGGAACTCGGGTTGGTGGCGCTGGGGCGCGGCCTGTCGGCAAGGCTGCTCGTCGACACGCCGATCCAGTGGGATTTCGAGGGACCGCTGAAGCTGCATTTCGAGATGACCAACAAGAATTTTGTCGGCTGGGCGCTCGGCCATATGGAGCAGGGCGCGACCTTCATCAGCTTTTCCAGGCGCATGCGGCCGCAAACGGCGGAGATGCTGCGGCGCGAGGCCGAGGAGCTCGCCGAGCGCGCCAGGCTGCTTGCCCATCACGACCAGCACACCACGCCGGAGGACCAGCTCACCGGCTACAAATGGACCTTTGCTTTCGGCGCGACGCCGTTTCCCGCGATCATGCCGATCGGGCCGCATCCGAGGGATGCGGGCGCGCGGGCGGAGAAGGAGAAACGGGCGCTGCCGGCGTAGCTCTGCCGCTTCTCCCTTTTGGGACCCCTTGTGGGAGAAGAAAAGGGCGTCACGCCGCTTTCGCTTCTTCCTGGGGTCCGGCGAGATCGTCGCGCGCCTTGCGGGCGAGTTTTTTGGCCGAGCGTTTCGGGCTGTCGCCGAACAGGTCGGCGGCATCGGCGAGGCAGGCCTTGGTCAGGCTCTTTTCGGAGCGCTTCAGCAGCTTGCGCAGCAGCTTCGTGTCGTCGGCGGAGCCGAGCGGCTCGCCTTCGGCGGCGAGCAGGGCGCGCATGACGAAGACGTCGTGCAATTCGCCGAGCTGCTCGCCGAACCTGTCGACCGCCTTGCGGCGCGCCTTGATCGGCGTCGGCCACAGGCGGCCGAGCAGCGACAGATGCATGGAATGCGTCTTGACCGCCTTGCGCAGGTCGTGAAAGTCCTCGTCCTCGCCGCGCGACTCCGCCTTGTCCAGCGCCTTCTTCGCCCGCCGCAAGGTGGCGCGGGCGCCGTCGGCGAGGATGTCGGCGGCCTGTTCCGGCTGGTCGGGCAGGGCCAGCCTGTCGATGCGCTCCAAGCCCTCCCGGCAAGCGGCTATCGCCGCATTGATGGCGGCGTCGAGGCCGGGACCGGCATGGAGCTCATGCTGGCGCAGCACCAGCCGCTCGCGCACGGGATCGAGACCGCCGCCGGCGGATTGTTCCGGAAAGGCATCGGCCAGGCGATCGATGGTTTCGATCAAGGCGGTTGCCTCGCGCGGCCCGGCCAGCAGCGCCGATACCTGCTTATAGCATTCGTTCTCGGTCTGGCAGAACGGTTCGTCCCCGGAACGAACCAGGCGCAGCAAGGCGCGCACACTCTTCAGCCGCTTGCGGCATTTGTGCAGTCCCTGCTCCGGCTTCTCGCGCGCCATCTCGAGATGGGCGATTGCCTTGCCGATCTCATCGGCCAATATGCGCCTGACCTCGCCGGTCAGCGGCAAGCGCGGATCGATGCGGAAGCTCATGCGGCGATCTCCGGAATCCCCCCGAGGGCCAGCGACGCGTTGTAGAATTTCGACTCGCCGGTGACCTCGCGACCTAGCCAGTCGGGCAGCATTTCCTCAGATACGTCCTCCGGCGTCTCCAGCTCCGCGATCACCAACCCCGCGAGCTTTCCGCCGAAAACATCGACTTCATAGAGATAGCCGCGGTGTCTAACATGGTGGCGTGTCTTCTCGATGACACGCCCCAGCGCAAATGCCATCAGTTCCTCGGCCTCGACAAGCGGGATCGAATATTCGAACTCATCGCGCTCGCGCGCCCTGTCGCCGAACTTCAGCGTCAGCCTGGCGGAGCGCCCGTCGCTGATGCGCACGCGCACCGTGCGGCCGGGCTGGGCGGCGACATAGAACTGGCGAATGCGGATTTCCGCCTCGACCCTGTCGCGCCAGGCCGGACCGGAGACCAGGAATTTGCGCTCGACTTCCTTGCCCATGGCCGGGCACTAAAGCCTGTGAGGGTCGAGAAGGCAAGCCGACTCGGAGTCAAACTTGACTTTAATCAATCGAATGATTAAAGTCTGAATATGAACAAGCAGCCAAGCATAAAAAGGCAGCCGCGCGAGGCCACCACCGCCGAGCAGACGCGCACCGCGCTGGTGCACGCGGCGCTCAAGCTGTTCGGGCGGCAAGGTTTCGACGGCACCTCGACGCGCGAGATCGCGGCCGAGGCCAAGGCCAATATCGGCTCGATCGCCTATCATTTCGGCGGCAAGGAAGGCCTGCGCGCCGCCGCCGCCGATTTTATCGTCGACACCATCCAGGGGATCGCCGGCCAGGCGCTGGGCGGTGATCAGGCCGCCGCGTCGCCGGAGCCGGAAGCCGCCCGCGCCCAGCTTTTCGCAGCGCTCGAGCGGATGGTGGGCTTCGTCGTGGCCAGTCCGCAGGCCGGCGAGATCGTACAATTCGTACTTCGCGAGCTCTCGCATCCGACCGCCGCGCTCGACCGCATCTATGCCGGCGTGTTCGAGCCGACGCACCGGCGGCTGTGCCAGATCTGGGAGCAGGCGACCGGCGAACCGGCCGAGAGCGAGACGACCAAGCTCACCGTCTTCACCATGATCGGCCAGGTCATCTATTTCCGCATCGGCCGCGAGGCGGTGATGCGCCGGATGGGCTGGCGCGGGATCGGCAATGAAGAGGCCGCCAAGGTGGTGGCGGTCGCGACCGACAACCTCAGGGCGATGCTGGCGGCACGCGATGCGCGCGCCGGCAAGAAGGGCAAATCATGAGCTTTCTCTGTTCGCTGCCGCTCGCGGCCCAATTGTTCGGCGCCTGCGCGCCGGCGGCGCCCTTGGCCGTCGGCTATGTCGAAGGCGAATATGTGCTGATGGCGCCGATCGAAGTGGCCCAGGTGGCGACGGTGACGGTCAGGCGCGGCGACCGCGTCGAGAGCGGCACGCCGGTGGCGACGCTCGAGGACGCCGACGCCAAGATCGAGGTCGCGCAAGCGCAGGCGGCGTTGGCGCAGGCGCAGGCCCAGCTTGCCGACCTGCAGGTCGGCAAGCGCCCCGAGGAAATCGCGGTGCTCAAGGCCGAGGTCGACATGGCAAAAGCCCAGGCCGCCGACGCCAAGCGCAAATACGACCGGGCGAGCGACCTCTACAAGCGCGGCACCGGCACCCAGGCCGACTACGACACCGCCTCGGCTTCGCTGGAGACCGCCACGGCCCAGGTCGGCCAGGCGGAAGCCAATCTCGCCGTCGGCAACCTGCCGGCGCGGGCCGAGACCATCAAGGCCGCCGACAACCAGGTCAAGCAGGCGCAGTCGACCCTGGAGCAGGCCGAGTGGCGGCTGTCGAAGCGGGTGCTGACGGCACCCTCGCCCGGGCACGTCAACGACGTCATCCGCAATCCCGGCGACACCGCAGGGCCGACCGCTCCGGTGATCTCGGTGCTGCCGGACGGCGCCGTGAAGCTCAGCGTCTATGTGCCGGAAAGCGCCTTCTCGTCGGTCAAGGTCGGCACCGAGCTCAACGTCCATTGCGACGGCTGCGGGACGGGGCTTAAGGCACGCGTCAGCTATGTCTCGCCCGATCCGGAGTTCACGCCGCCGGTGATCTATTCGCTCGAGAACCGGCAGAAGCTGGTCTATCTGGTCGAAGCGCGGCCGGACGGCAATGCCGGGCCCTTGCAGCCCGGCCAGATCGTCGATGTCGATCTCGCGGATCTCGGGCAATGAACGCAATCGACGTTCGCGGCCTGGTCAAGCGCTTCGGCGACAAGACCGTCGTCGACCATGTGACGATGACGGTCGCCGAAGGCGAGATCGTCGGTTTCCTCGGGCCGAACGGCTCGGGCAAGACGACGACCATCCGCATCATGTGCGGGCTGCTCACGCCGGACGAGGGCGACGGCACGGTGCTGGGCTTCGACATCCGCAGCGACGCGCTCAAGATCAAGCGCGAAGTCGGCTACATGACGCAGAAATTCTCGTTCTACGAGGATTTGACGATCGGCGAGAACCTCGAATTCGTGGCGCGACTCTACCGGCTGAGGCCTGTCGAGGAGTATGTCGCGCGCACGCTTCAGGAGCTCGGCCTGGCGAGCCGCCGCGACCAGCTGGCCGGCACGCTTTCCGGCGGCTGGAAGCAGCGGCTGGCGCTGGCCGCCTGCATCATGCACAAGCCGAAGCTGCTCCTGCTCGACGAGCCGACGGCCGGCGTCGACCCGAAGGCGCGGCGCGAGTTCTGGGACGAGATCCATCGGCTGGCCGGCGGCGGGCTGACCGTGCTCGTTTCCACCCATTACATGGACGAGGCCGAGCGCTGCCACCGCATCAGCTACATCTCCTACGGCAAGATGCTTGCCACCGGCACGGTGGACGAGGTGGTGAAGAATGCCGGGCTGACCACTTTCGTGCTGCAGGGGCCGCGGCTCGACCAGGTGGCCGAGGCCCTGCAGGGCCGTCCGGGCGTCGACCAGGTGGCGCCGTTCGGCGCGACGCTGCATGTCGTCGGTTCCGACAAGGCGGCGCTGGAAAAGGCGCTCGCCGATGTCGAGAAGGAGCATAAGGGCGTCACGGTGAAGCCCGGCGAGACAAGCCTCGAGGATGTGTTCATCCAGTTCATGGCCGGCTCGAAGGACAACATGGCATGAACGCGGTCTTCTCCTTCGCCAGGCTCGGCGCGCTGCTGATCAAGGAATTCATCCAGATGCGGCGCGACCGCATCACCTTCGCCATGATGCTGGGCGTGCCGCTGATCCAGCTGGTGCTGTTCGGCTATGCGATCAACAACGACCCGAAGAGCCTGCCGGCCGCTCTTGTGGCGACCAGCAGCGATCCCTATACGCGCGCCATGGTCTCGGCGCTGCAGACGACGGGCTACTACCGCTTCGACCATGTCGCGCAAAGCGCGGACGAGGCCGAATTCCTGATGTCGCGCGGCGATGTCTCCTTCGTCGTCACCATTCCCGCCGATTTCGCCCGACGGGTGGAGCGCGGCGACAATCCGCAGATCCTGATCGAGGCCGACGCCACCGATCCGGCGGTGGCCAGCGGCGCGATCTCGACGCTGGGCACCGTGGCCGGCCAGGCGCTGCTCAGGGCGCAAGGCACGCAGGAGACCGCCAAGGAGGCGGCGCGCGGCCAGCTCGATGTCGTCGTGCACCGGCGCTACAATCCCGAGGGCATCTCGCAATACAACATCGTGCCCGGCCTGCTCGGCGTCATCCTGCAGATGACGATGGTGATGATGACCTCGATCGCGCTGACGCGCGAGACCGAGCGCGGCACGATGGAAAACCTTCTGGCCATGCCGTCGAGCCCGCTGGAGATCATGCTCGGCAAGGTGCTGCCCTATCTGGTGGTGGGCGCGGTGCAAGTGGTGGTGGTGCTGGCCGCGGCGAAGCTTCTGTTTGCCATCCCCTTCACCGGCTCGCTTTCTCTGTTGTTGTCAGCGGTGCTGGTGTTCGTGCTGTCGCTGGTGCTGCTCGGCTATTCGATCTCCACCATCGCCCGCACGCAGATGCAGGCGCTGCAGCTCACCTTCTTCTTCTTCCTGCCCTCGATCATGCTGTCGGGCTTCATGTTCCCCTATCGCGGCATGCCGGGCTGGGCGCAGACTTTTGGCGAGATCTTCCCGCTGACGCATTTTCTGCGCATCACCCGCGCGGTCATGCTGAAGGGCGCCCAACTGCCGGCGGTGGCGACCGAGATCGGCTGGCTGGTGGTGTTCGTGGCGCTGTTTGCCGGCGTGGCCCTGGTGCGGTTCAGGCGGACGCTGGATTAGGGGCGGAGGACAACGCGGGGCGAGCGGGAGTGGGTCGAGACGGTCCTTTGTTGTGGTCAGAACCGGACATCGATGAACGGCATGTTCTAAGCCGGATCAGGCCCCGAGCCAGGCAATGGCTGCTTTGCGCCTCCGTTCAGACGTTTCGGGTGATGCAGCTGTTTCCCAAAAGCCGTCATTGCTGGCGCGTATCAGATGCAGGACCTATGCTGCACTATTTTTTTGGAAGGTCGTGTGCGAGGCTTGGGCTGTGTGCTGGAAACAAGAATGCTGAAGATGCGTTGCCAGCGATCGCGGTTGAGCGCTCAAGCCGCTGCCAAGGCAAAGCGGGGCAAGGCGCGCGCAGCCGTCCAATACCTGCCAGCGCATCTGCGACGCGGATTGAATCGACAAGAACTGTTCCGTCGGGACAATTCGAAGGTATCTGAGGAGATCGCACCATCATGAGCGCTCAAGACTTGCCCAGCGTTCTCGCATTTGAACGCTACGACCCGACTGACGCCTCGCTGGACTGGTTGCGCGAGCGTGGGGTCAACGTCATTTTCGGCAATGCGCTCTGGGAAATGCCGTTCAAGCGCTTCACCGAGGATGAGCTGATTGCCAAGGCACAGGGCTGTGTCGCCTTGATGGGGGCAAGCGGCACCCGCATCACCCGGAGCGTCTTACAGGCGCTTCCGGATCTGCGCTATATCTCGAAATATGGCATTGGCGTTGACAGCATTGATATCGACGCCGCAACAGAGCACGGCATTCTGGTTTCCAGCACGCCGAACGACTTTCAAATCTTTACGGTCAGCGAGCACGCGGTCGCCCTAATGTTGGCTGTTGCCAAGCAACTCGGCACGTGGACGCCCGAATTCATGCGGCGTGGCGGGTGGCGCGGCCTGACACATGGCGCTACGCTGCGCGGCGCCACCGTCGGCATCCTCGGCCTCGGCCGCATCGGCCGTGGCGTGGCGCAACGGCTGTCGGGCTGGGAGGCTCGCATCCTGGCCTATGATCCCTTCCTTAAGGAAGCGCCTCCGGGTATCGAACTCGTAGACTTCTTCACTCTGGTGAAGCAATCCGACTTCTTGACGCTGCACGCAACGCCGAGCCCGGATAACCATTACATCCTGAACGCCGCCGCGTTTGCGAAGATGAAACCCTCAGCCATTGTCGTTAACACCGGGCGCGGATCGCTGATCGACTACGCGGCCCTGCGAGCAGCGCTGGCCAATGGCCAAATCGCGGGTGCAGCACTCGACGTGTTCGACCAGGAGCCGCCGAAGACCGACGATCCGCTGTTTTCGCGGCCCAACGTCTTGTGCACGCCGCATGTCGCCGCCTGGACGACTGAAGGAACTCAAGCCATCGGCTGGCATGCGGCCAAGAACCTGTGGGCGATGATGAGCGGCGAAGGACAAGCCGATATCGTCAACCCGCAAGCCAAGCAGCGCACGAGTGCGGCCTTGCTCGGCGACGTGTGATTTCAGGAGGCTGCGTGAATGCCCAATCCCTTCCTCGATTGAGGTACCCGCAAGGCTGCACTCGATTGCGTCGCGTGCTTCCATGTTTCGGCGTCGGGTCATGTCTCGAACGATGCCGACCTAACCTGAATGTCAGCTCTCGCAGATTCGCAGCCCGAAACCCGCCAGTCTTCTCTCTGCCCCAAAGCGGGTCCAACCGCGCGACAACTTGAAAGCCCCTCGCCGCCGCTGGATTGGGGGCGGAGGACAATTGCAAGGGGCGAGCGAGAGTGGCTCGAACGGCCTTGTTGTGGCCAGAACCGGACATCGATGAACGGCACGTTCTAACCCGGAGGAAACCATTCGCCGTCCCCAAGTCCTCACGGACGAACGCGGATGATCGTCTTTCCCCTGCGTCGCTCGGTGGGGTTGAAGGCGGCGACGGCATCGTCGAGGGTCGAGACGTTGCCGATGTTCGTCCGCAGACGTCCGTCCCGCACCCGCTGGACGATCTCGCTCAACTGGGCACGATCGGACTCGACGACGAAGTCGACCGCCAGGCCGTCAGCGGGCCGCGCCTCTACCGGCCCGACGACGGACACCAGCGTTCCTCCGGCCCGAATCATGCCTGCGGACCGCTTGCCGATGTCGCCGCCGATGACGTCGAACACCAGATCGATTTTGCCGGCATCTTCCAGGGCGTCGTTGTCGAGGTCGATGAACTCCCTCGCGCCAAAGTCGAGCACCGCCTGACGGTCAGCGGCGCGGCCGGTGCCGATGACGTAGGCGCCGGCCTCTCGCGCGAGTTGCGTCACCATCGACCCGACCGCGCCCGCTGCGCCATGCGCAAGCACGCTCTGCCCGGCCCGGAGGCGGCCGTGCTCGAACAGCCCCTGCCAGGCGGTCAGGCCCGAGATCGGCAGGCTCGCGCCCACCGTGAAGTCGACGTCGCCCGGCAGCGGCGCGAGGTTGCGCGCCTCGATGGCGATATACTGCGCCAGGGTGCCGTCGCGATACCAGTCGGCGAGGCCGAACACCCGCTGTCCCACCGACAGCCCCGTCGTGCCGTAGCCCAGGGCGATGACCACGCCGGCCAGCTCGTGCCCGGGGATCGACGGTGTTCGGTCACGGTCGCGGCGATCGGTCCAGGTCGAGGGCCACGCCAGCTCGGTCGGGACGAATCCCGACGCATGAACCTGAACCACGACATCATTTATCGCTGCCTGCGGCTCGGGCCGGTCCACCAGCGTCATCCCGGCCGTTCCCGCGGCCTGGTCGGTCACCACGATTGCCTTCATGATAATTTCCTCCTCGGTCATTTGTCTCTCCGGTGGCTCCCCGGGATGAAGCTTCCAACCTATTGTCCGGGCCTCGGCGGCAGGTTCGCCAGCAGGGGCCCAAGTCCCTCCGCGATCGTCAAATGCGTGATGACGGCATCGCGCAGCTTCGGATAAGGCAGGTTCGCCAGTATCGCCGTCTGCACCGCCGCCAGCACCTCGCCTGCCTCGGAGCCGATCATCGTGAAGCCGAGGATACGGTCGTCATCGCCGGCCACGACCACCTTCATAAAACCCTGCTTTTCATCCGTCGCTTCGGTGCGCAGCACGGCGCTCATCGGCAGATTGGCGACGCGCACGATGACGCCCTGGCGCTGCGCTTCGCCCTCGCTCAAGCCGACGCGGGCGAGCGGCGGATCGGTGAACATCGTGTAGGGCACCAGCCGGTCGCGCGTCGTGCGATGGCCGCCGGCCAGATTGTCCCGGACGATGCGGAAATCGTCGACCGAGACATGCGTGAATTGCGGACTGCCGGCGCATTCGCCGAGCGCCCAGACATCGGGCGCGACGGTCTCCAGCCGTTCGTTGACCCGGATGAAGTCACGGCTGTCCAGCGCGACGCCGGCCTCTTCGAGGCCGATACCGGCGGTGTTCGGCACGCGCCCGACGGCAGCGAGCAGATGACTGCCCTCGATCGTCCGCTTGCCCGAAGCCGTGCGTATGGTCACGCTGACCTGTTCGCCGGAGCGGCCATGCACGCCCAGCGGCTCGGTGCCGACAAAGAACTCGATGCCTTCGTCCTCAAGAAGTTTCCGCATCTCGTCGGCGACGTCGCGGTCCTCGCGGCCGATGAGCTGAGGCCCGGCTTCGATCACCGTCACCCGGCTGCCGAAGCGGCGATAGGCCTGCGCCAGTTCCAGCCCGACATAGCCGCCGCCGAGCACGATGAGATGCGGCGGCAGGGTGTCGAGCTCGAGGGCGCTGATATGGGTGAGCGGCTGGGCTTGCTCGAGACCGGGAATACCGGGGATCGCCGCATGCGTGCCGACATTGACGACGACCTTGTCGCCGGTGAGCACCCGCGTGCCGCCGTCGTTCAGCGCAACTTCGATCGTCTTTTGTCCAACGAAGCGGCCGCTGCCCATGATCAGCTCCGCGCCGCTGCTCTTATAGGCATCGAGGTGGAAGGCGATCTCGCGATCGACCATCTCCTGCTTGCGCCGGCGAACCTTCGCCATGTCGGTCGAGACGGGACCGGTCGACGTGCCGAACTGGCCGGCGTTGTGGGACAGGTAGGCGACCCGCGCGCTCCACACCTCATTCTTGCTGGGCATGCAGGCCACCGCAGGACAGGAGCCGCCGACCCATCGGCGCTCGACGACCGCGACGCGCTGGCCGGATCGGCCCAGATGCCAGGCAAGCGCCTTGCCGCCCTGGCCGCTGCCGAGGATCAGAAAATCAAAATGTTCTGGTTGGGGCATGAGGGTTCTCCGCTATAGTTATGGAAGTTGACACTGGACATATCGCGGCCGACGGATTTGGCCGCCTGCTTGCCGCAACACCTTCGATGCCGAACTCGCTCCCGGGCAAGCGGCTAGCGCTGCCCGCCCGAGGCGGCGTCGGCATGGGATGTGTGGACGAGGGCGATACGGGTCATGTGAGAGGTCCTTATCTTGAGTGTGCAACCACTGCACCACGTGGCCGATCCGAAGTGACGGCGAGCAATTTGAGCCTGGCCGGTGCGATGCAGGCAAACAGCGGCACCTGTCGCAGGACACCGACTTCATCCTTGAGAGGCATCTCCATACACCCGCTGTTCCGTCTCAGGCCGAAGCAACCGATTGCGGGCGGGACGTCGGCCACCACCTATTCAAGCTGCGCCGCCATTCGTTGATCCTCGGCCGGCACAATCCCCAGGCTGGCTCAAGCGCGGACCGGATCTCACTTTCGCCCAGTAGTACCAGACTTCGAGACCCTGGAAGCCGAGCACGAACGGAACAACGATGAATACGCCGCTGACGAGGCGGTCGACGACAACCTGCAGCCAACAGGGCAGGACGAAGATTGCAATCCCGTGGCGTTCGGGATGGCGGAGCCCAACGAGGAACGGCATGGCAATCAGGCTCAGCGCGACGAGGTAGTCGAGCAAGGCCTGAGCGGTGTTGGTGACGAAACGAATATTCATGACACGCTGCCATTGAGGAGGGCCTGCACAGGCCGTGGACCGTGTGATTGCGGGGAGCGCGGCGCCCAAGGATCGAGCGCCACGCCCTTCGGGATCAGGCGGCAGGTCGCAGCGCGACATCGACCTTGGGAAAGTCGATATCGGTCAGCGCCACGTTGTTGGTGTAGTTGGTCAGCACGTTGATCGCGACGTTCGCGATCACCTCGATGATGCGGGCGTCGTCAAGACCAGCCGAACGCACGGCGGCGACTTCGGCGTCCGTGACCTGCCCGCGCTTCTCAAGCACGCGGCGCGCGAACGATGCGATGACGGCGTCGATGGCGGTTTCCGCCTTGCCCTCGCGGGCCCTGCGGATGCCTTCCGGCGACAGGCCGGCGCCCTTGCCCATCAGCGTGTGCGCCGAGAGGCAGTACTCGCACTCGTTCGCCTGCCCAATGGCGAGCGCAACGATCTCCCGCTGCTTGGCGGTCAGCACGCCTTTGCCGAGCGCATCGGAGAAGGCAACATAGCCGTTGAGCACCGCGGGCGATCGCGCAAAAGTCGAGAATAGGTTCGGCACCATGCCGATCTTGGTCTTGACGGCCGACAACGTGGCCTTGACGCCGGGATCGGCATGGGCAGTTTCGATGGGAGCGATACGGGGCATGTGAGGGGTCCTTTTCTGTAACATGCGGGCTTGCACTGCCCTATATGTCGGATTAAAGGTGATGGTTGGTGCCAAATACGTTGCCGATCGTCCCAATGGATCCCTTCGCTGCCCTGTTCGACCACGTCACGCCGAGAGCCCGGACCTTCTTCACCGGTAACCTTTGCGAGACGAGGCACTTCACCGATGAAGGCCACTTGCACCTTCTCAAGGGAGGCGTGCTCACGCTCGCCCGGGCCGGCCAGGTCGACCTCCAGCTTGATGAGCCATCCCTCCTGTTTTTTCCTCGTGGCCGCGTCCACAGTTTCACGGTTGATCCGGACCGCGGCGCCGATCTCGTTTGCGCGACCGTCGAGCTCGGCGGCGCCGAGGGCAACCCGATCGGACAGGGCCTGCCCGAACTCGTGGTCCTGCCGCTCGCGTCGCATCCCGCGCTGGCGCCGGTCTGCGATCTGCTGATCGGCGAAGCATTCTCCGAACTGAGTGGCCGCCAGGTGGCGCTCGACCAGCTGTTGGACTACCTCCTGATCCTGATCGTGCGACACGTCACCGACAGCGGCCGGGTAGCGACCGGCGTGCTCGCCGGACTCGGCGATCCGCGCCTTGCCAGGGTGCTGACGGCAATGCACGATGCGCCCGGGAAGCCATGGACCCTGGAAGATCTCGCCGGGATCGCCGGCATGTCACGCACGCGGTTCGCCGAGCATTTCCGGACACGGATCGGCCAGACGCCTATCGACTATCTGACGGTCTGGCGCATGACGGTCGCACGTCAGCTTCTTGCCAGGGGTAAGCCGGTCAAGAGCGTGGCCTTGCAGGTCGGCTACCAGAGCGGCGCCGCTTTCTCTCGCGTGTTCAGCCGGGTGACGGGACGGTCGCCGCGCAGTTCGAATGTTCTCAGGGCCGCGGATGTCCGCTCCAGCTGACAAGCCGGCATCGTTCGTCGGGATGGGAACGTCCGCTGTCGTGAGGGCTTCGGATGCCGACCTTCTGCAAGAGGTGCCGGCGATGAGCGTTCTCCGCTGCGTTCCGGAACAACAATGAAGATGTCGAGGCAGGCGGACGTGCCCATTCCATTGCCGCAACACTTTGCAAGATCGATGCCGAGTTCACTCCGGACGAACGGCTAACGCTGGCCGCCGGAGGCAGTGATACGCTCACCCGTCAGCCAGGCTGACTGGTCGGAAGCCAGGAAGACGGCGACGCGGGCTATGTCGTCGGGCTGCCCCACCCGGCCCATCGGCAAAGTCGCTCCGATGTTCTTGGCGGTTTCGTCATCGATGCCCACGACTGCGAGGCCTTCGGTTTCCGTCATGCCCGGTGCGATCGCGTTGACGCGGATCCTGCGGGTGGCCAACTCGTTGGCGAGCGCCCTGGTGATCGTGTCCACGGCGCTCTTGGAGGCCGAATAGACGACGGAGTTCGGCACCGGATTGGTGCTCGAAATCGTGCTGAGATTGATGACGCTGCCGCCATGGCCGTCAAAGGCCCGTGCCGCTTCCTGAGTCGTCAGGATCGTGCTCAGCACGTTGGTGTTGAACTGACGATGGAACTCGGCTTCCGTCACGTCCTCCAGCGGCCCGAAGCGGTACACGCCGGCATTGTTGACGAGGATGCTGGGCGTCCCGAACGTCGCCTTGGTCTCGGCAAAGAGCCGCTTCACGTCGGCGCTGTTGCTGACATCCGCCTGGACCGCCACGGCCTTGCCACCTTCGCGCAGGATGTCTGCGACCACCCGGTCCGCATCCTCCTTGCTCGAAGCGTAATTGACCATCACGGCGGCGCCCGCCTCGGCAAACCGACGCGCTATCGCCGCACCGATCCCCTTTGACGCGCCGGTCACGATCGCTACCTTGTCCTTCAGCTCGTTCATGATCTTTCTCCTTCGCTCATCGCCGCCACGCGGCGTGTTGCTGAGGAGGTAAATCATGCGTCGTGTGACCGGTAGCGCCGCCGGGTTCATATGATATATACGTATCTGGTATGAATGACCGATTTCAGCAACTGGCGATCTTTGTCCGCACCGTCGAGACGGGCAGTTTTTCCAAGGTGGCCAGGGAGTTCGGGCTGTCGCAACCTTCCGTCTCGCGGACAGTGGCCGCGCTTGAGGACCGGCTGGGCGTCAAGCTGCTTACCCGGACCACTCGCCAACTCTCGCTCACCGACGCGGGCGAGGCTCTGTTGTCTCGCGCCCGAGAAGCGCTTGCCGGGGTCGAAGAGGCGGAAAACGCCGCCCGCAGCGCCGACAGGCTGTCCGGCACACTGCGCGTGGCGCTGTCGCAAGGTTTTGGAGCGCGGCAGATAGTGCCGCGGCTGCTTGCCTTCCTCGACAACCATCCCTTGCTGAAGATCGATCTCATGATGTCCGACCGTTACGAGAACCTCATCGCGGAAGGCGCCGACATGGCGCTTCGCCTTGGCGAACAGCCGGATTCCAGTTTCGTGGCGCGCAAGCTCGCCACCGCCCGGCGCCTATTCGTCGCCTCGCCCACCTACCTCGCCCGGTGCGGTATTCCGAAGACCCTCGCCGAGCTCAGCCGGCATCATCTCATCAGCGGGCCCAGCGACATGAACGAGCAGAACTGGAACGCGCATCGGGACGGCATCGCCGAGATCCAAACCGTCAATCCCCGGGTGCGGACCCGTTCGACCGTAGGCGTCCTCGCTTGCGCGAGCGCGGGCCTCGGCATCGCAATCGCCTCGACATGGATGTGCGCGGAGGAGCTTGTCTCCGGTGCACTGGTGGAGCTCCTGGCAGACTACCGTCTCGACCCTGTAGCGGCTTACGTCGTGTTCCCGGCCGGACGGCGCCCTTCGCAAAAGGCGCGCGCCTTCAGCGACTATCTCGAACAGGCGCTGGCGAGCGGATGATCGCGGCGCGGCGCTTTATGCGGCGGCCATAATCCCGGCATAGGTGACGAGATCGACATTGCCGCCGGAGAGCACGACGGCAACGCATTTGCCGGCGAGGTCGATCTCGCCGGAGGAGAGCGCGGCAAACGCGACGCAGCCGCCGGGCTCGACCACCAGCTTGAGATGAGCCATGGCGTCGCGCATCGCCTGTCTGACCGCGTCTTCGGAGACGGCAATGCCGCCGGCGAGATTCCTGCGGTTGATCTCGAAGGTGATGGCGCCGGGCTCGGCGGTCAGCAGCGCATCGCAGATCGAGCTATGGCCGGGATCGTTCGCGACCCGCTCGCCCTTGGCCAGCGAGCGGCGCGTGTCGTCGAAATGCTCGGGCTCGACCGCCCAGACGGCGGTTCGCGGCGAAGCGTCCTTGACGGCGACCGAGATACCGCTCGACAGGCCGCCGCCGCCGCAAGGCACGACGACGGCGTCGAGCGCTGCGCCGAGCGCTTTCGCCTGCTTCATCAGCTCCAGGCCGATCGTGCCCTGGCCGGCAATGATGGCCGGATCGTCGAAGGGCGGCACCAGCACCATGCCCTTCTCGATATAGGGGCGGACAACGGCCATGCGGTCATCCTTGAAGCGGTCGAACGGCACCACCTCGGCGCCCATCTTGCGGACATTGCCGATCTTCATGGCCGGCGCATCGGCCGGCATGGCGATGACAGCCTTGACGCCGAACATGGCGGCCGAGGCCGCCACCCCTTGCGCATGGTTGCCGGAAGAGAAGGCCACGACACCGCGGCCGCGCTCCTCCTCGCTCAGGCTCGAAAGCTTGTTGTAGGCGCCGCGGATCTTGAAGGAGCCGGTGCGCTGCAGCGTCTCGGGCTTGAACAGGATGCGGCCGCCATAGCGCTTGTTGAGCTCGGGCGACTCGATCAGCGGCGTTTCGACGGTCAAGCCGGAAAGCCGCGCCGCGGCGGCGCGGATGTCGGAGATGCCGGGGAGGGTGGTCATAGAGGGCCTCGCAGGATGAGTCCCGCCATGGTGCACGGAAATCATCCCGGCGCGCCAACGAAAAAATGTGACGGAGACAAGGTTGGTTTGGCGGTTTTGGAAGTTGGCGTTCCTTCGCGCGGCCCCTCTGTCCTGCCGGACATCTCCTCCACAAGGGCCCACAAGGGGGAGATCAGACGTCACGCCGGCTTTCGCCAATCTCCTAGGTCGCAAGAATGGGCGGGGCGCCGAAACAGCTAATCTTTCCCCTCGTGGGGGAGATGGCCGGCAAGCCAGAGGGGGGCGCTGTCCCGCCGACATTTCGCCCTGTCGGCGACCGCTCATCCCAGCAGCGTCTTTGTCCTTTTGCTGCCGCCGAGCTTGCGCCAGGAGTTGAAGCGGTGGGTGGCAGCGGCGAAGGATATCTTCATCTGCTGGGAAACCGTGTAGCGCGACTTGCCTTCGTCGAACATGCGATAGCAGCACTCGGCGCCTTCCTCGGTCAGCTTGCCATCCGGCGTCTTGTTGTGCGGGTTGGCCGGGTCGAATTTTTCGAGCTGCTCCTCGACGAGGCCCTTCAGGCGCTGCAGGTCGGCCTCGATGCTGGCGATGAGATCGAGAACCGGTTTGGCATCGAATGCGTGCGGGGGCTTTTTGTTCGTCATGCCGGGGATTCCTTCAATTTTGGTGGTTGCAAGCTATATAGGCGAACATTCGGCAATAATGAAGAGTTGAGCCGGGCTCCGCTGGATCACCCATTCGCGTCGCGGCCCGTGCCGTTCGCAATTGACGTCCGGCAAGCAAGATCCTAGTTTAGAATAATTCTAAACTAGAGTGATCCCATCATGCTTTCTCGTGTTTTCGGCTTCGGCCGCCGTTCGTTCGATTCGCTGTCGGAGCAGGAGATCCTGGCGCTGGCGATCTCTTCCGAGGAGGATGACGGACGCATCTACCGCGCCTATGCCGATGGCCTGGCGCAGGACTTTCCGCAATCGGCAAAAGTGTTCGAGGCGATGGCCGAGGAAGAGGACGGCCATCGCGATTCGCTCATCGAGCTTTACCGCAAGCGCTTCGGCGAGCGCATCCCGCTGATCCGGCGCGAGCATGTGAAAGGCTATTTCGAGCGCAAGCCCGACTGGCTGGTGAAGCCGCTCGGCATCGAGCATGTGCGGCGCCAGGCGGAGGCCATGGAGCAGCAGGCCTATCGCTTCTATGTAGAGGCGGCCAAGCGCACCACCGACGCCTCGACGCGAAAGCTGCTCGACGATCTCGCCGTGGCCGAGCAGGGCCATGAGAGCTCGGCGCATGAATTGGAGCAGGAGCATGTGCCGGGCACGGTCAAGGTCGAGGAGGCGAGCGCCGAGCAGCGCCAGTTCATCCTCACCTATGTGCAGCCGGGGCTGGCCGGGCTGATGGACGGCTCGGTGTCGACGCTGGCGCCGATCTTCGCCGCGGCATTCGCCACGCACGACACCTGGCAGACGCTTCTGGTCGGCCTCGCCGCCTCGATCGGCGCCGGCATTTCGATGGGTTTCACCGAGGTCGCCTCCGACGACGGCAAGCTGTCGGGGCGCGGCTCGCCGATCAAGCGCGGGCTGACGGTCGGCCTGATGACTTCGCTGGGCGGCCTCGGCCACGCGCTGCCCTATCTGATCCCGCACTTCTGGACGGCCACCGCCGTGGCGGCGGTGGTGGTGTTCTTCGAGCTCTGGGCTATCGCTTTCGTCCAGAACCGCTACATGCAGACCCCGTTCTGGCGCGCCGCCTTCCAGGTGGTGCTGGGCGGCGCGCTGGTGTTCGGGGCGGGCGTGCTGATCGGGAACGCTTAAAGCGCGTCGCGCTGAAGTGGATCCAGGCGACGCGCTTTAAGGCTTTGTTTTCATGCATGTCGTTGTCGCAAAACCGCTGCACACTTTTGCGCGACATGCATTAGGTTTTCCCTTCTCCCGCAAGGGGGTAAGGGAAGGCGCGTTCACCCATTCACCGCGCGGCTATCCCTTGGCGCTTCCGCCCTTTCGATCATCCCGTAGTCGCGCACGACATGGGCGATGCGCAGACGGTAGCCGGCAAAGATGCCGCCCCGCCCCGCCTTCTGCGCCTGGCGGTGCTCCTCGGTGTTGCGCCAGGCTTTCACCGCTTCCTCGTCGCGCCAGAAGGACAGCGACAGCACCCGCCTGGGATCGGCAAGGCTCTGGAAGCGCTCGACCGAAATGAAACCGTCTATGCCGTCGAGCAGGGGCTTAAGCTCCGCGGCGATGCCGAGATAGGCGTCGCGCTTGCCTTCCGCCGGCTCCACTTCGAAGATGACTGCGATCATGCCTCCATCCCTTCCCTGACCGTCACGTCGGTGCGAAAGACCTGCCGCGGACCATGCGGGCCGGACACCAGCTTCAGGAAGACGCGGTCCTCCTTGAGGATGAATTTCTCGCGCCGCGCGAATTCGTAGTTTGCCTTGCCGGCCGGGTCGGCGGCAAGCCGCGCGCGATAGACTTCATAGTCCGCGAGGCTCTCGACGTTGTAGGCGGCATAGGCCGTGGTGGCCGAGCCTTCGTGCGGGGCGTAGTAGCCGATCAGGTCGGCGCCGCAACGCGGAATGGCCTGACCCCAGGCGCGCGCATATTGCTCGAACGCCGCCTTGCCGAACGGATCGATCTCGTAGCGGATGAAGCAGGTGATGGTCATGTCGGTCTCCTCGTATGGTTGGTTCTTCGACGACGACGGTTCGATCCCGGTCGAAACATCGCTTGCGTCATTGTGCTAGGCATCTTCCTGTCAGGAGAGTTTGCCGGGCTGCTTGAGCTGACTGGACAATAGTGCTTCCCTGACGGGAATGCTTCGATAAGGATCGAACCATGCGTGAAGGACCGGACATCGCCCGCATCGCCAGCCTGGTCGGCGATCCGGCCCGCGCCAACATGCTGAACGCGTTGATGGGCGGCACGGCGCTGACGGCGTCGGAACTGGCGCTCGAGGCCGGCGTATCGCTGCCCACCGCTTCCTCGCATCTGTCCAAGCTGATGGATGGCGGGCTGCTGACCTTGGCCAGCCAAGGGCGCCACCGCTATTACGGCCTTGCCAGCGCGCAGGTGGCCGGCATGATCGAGGCGATCATCGGCGTCGCCGAGGCGGTCGGCCCGAAGCGTGTGCGGCCCGGCCCGCGCGACGTGGCCATGCGCGTGGCGCGCGTTTGTTACGATCACCTCGCCGGCGAGCAGGCGGTGGCGATGCTCGACGGGCTCTTCGACAGGAAACTTTTGCTGCGCGAGGACAACGAGATCAGGCTCTCGTCATCCGGCGTCTCGCATTTTTCCGCGCTCGGCATCGAGACCCATGCCAAGGCGCGGCGGCCGGTGTGCCGCGCCTGCCTCGACTGGAGCGTGCGGCGCTCGCATCTCGCAGGCACGCTGGGCGCCGCCATCCTCGACAAGATCATCGCCGAGAAATGGGCCCGGCGCGAAAAGGACAGCCGCGCCGTGGTGTTCTCGCCGACGGGCAGGGAGGCGTTCGAGAGGGTGTTTCTCTCCTAGGCGGACAATCTCACGATGCTGGCGGGACAGCACCCCCCTCTGCCCTGCCGGGCATCTCCCCCGCATGGGGGGAGATTGGCAGTTCTGGCGCTCCGCCATTCTCCTAACGTTGGAGATTGGCGAAAGCCGAGACGACATCCAATCTCCCCCCTTGCGGGGGAGATGGCCGGCAGGCCAGAGGGGGGTGCTGTCCCTCGGCGCTGAAAATTATCCCCGCCTCAGCGGCTTCCCCAGCTTGAAGAACTCCGCCCACGGATCCGCCTTCTTCAATTGCTTCAGCGTCGTCTCGTCCCCCAGCGGGAAAGCATTCGGCGCCAAGCCCTTTTCGATCTCAGGCCAGGTCACCGGCATCGATATCGTTGCGCCCTTCTTGGCACGCGAGGAATAGGGCGCGACCGTGGTCGAGCCCCTGCCGTTGCGCAGATAGTCGACGAAGATCTTGCCGGTGCGCGCCTTCTTCGACAGCGTCGCCGTGTAGCGGTCGGGCGCGGCCTGCTCCAGCGCGCGGGCGAAATCATGGGCGAAATCCTTGACCGCGTCCCACTCCGCCGAGGGTTTCAGCGGCACCAGCACATGATAGCCCTTGCCGCCGGAGGTCTTGACCAGGTTGGGCAGCGACAGCTCGTCGAGCTGCTTGTGGATGTCGAGCGCCGCCTCGCGCACTTTGCCGACATCGACGCCTTCGTCCGGATCGAGGTCGAAGATGATCTGGTCCGGCTTCTCCAGCGCGTCGAGAGTGCAGCCCCAGATATGGACCTCGACCACGCCGTACTGGACAAGCGCGGCCAGTCCATCGAAATCCTTGATGAACAGGATCTCCTCGCCGTCAATCGGATCTTTCATCCTGGCGATCTTGTCGCTCATGCCGGGCGAGGCGTGTTTCTGAAAGAAGCGCTGGCCGTGGATGCCGTCCGGCGCGCGCACCAGGCTCAGCGGCCGGTTGACGACGAATTCAGCCATGCGCGGCCAGACCAGCGCGTAGTGACCGAGCAGGTCCTGTTTCGAAACCTTCTCGTCGGGCCACAGCAGCTTGTCGGGATGCGACAGCTTTATCGAGGTCTTCGCCGTTCCGGCCGAGGCTTTCGACGCGGTCTTTGTACCCGGCTTCGCTCCGGTTTCGGCCTTCTTCGGCTTTTCCTGCACGACTTCCTCCGCCGGCTTGTCCTCGCGAAGCCCCTGGAACGAGGCGTGGCGGATTATACGGTCGGATGTCCAGCTGCGGAACTCCACCTCGCCGACAAGTTCCGGCTTGACGAAGGTGAGGCCCTTGCCCTTGGGCACGGCGGCCGAGAACGGCGAGCCCTTCGCCTTGAGGCCGTCGAGCTTCTTCTTCAAATCGGTCATCACCTTGCCGGAAAAGCCGGTGCCGACACGGCCGGCATAGTGCAGCTTGCCGCCTTCGTTGAACCCGACCAGCAGCGAGCGCAGGCCGCGTCCGGTCTTGTCCGAGGGCAGATAGCCGCCGATGACGAATTCCTGGCGCAGCGTGCATTTGGACTTGATCCAGGAGAGCCCCCGCCCGCTGCGGTAGGGCGCGTCTGCGCGTTTCGACACCACGCCTTCCAGCCCCATGCGGCAGACATGCTGCAGCATGACCTTGCCCGGCTCGTGGAAATGGTCGCTGAAGCTCAGCGCCGAATGTTCGGGCTGCTCGCCGAGCAGTTCGGCCAGCGCCTGCTTGCGTTCGACCAAGGGTTCGCGGCGCAGATCCTGGCCGTCGAGCCGCATCAGGTCGAAGACATAGTAGACGAAGCGGTCGGCGCGTCGCGCCGACAGATCCGCCTGCAGCAAGGGGAACGATGACACGCCGCTATCGGCCAACACCACGATCTCGCCGTCGATGATGGCGTCGCGGCATTTCAGCCCCGCCAGGGCACCTGTGACCGGACCGTCGAACTTGTCCGTCCAGTCGAGGCCGGCGCGGGTGAGCAGCCTGACGTCGCTGCCGGCGATCTGCGCCTGCATGCGGTAGCCGTCGAATTTCACTTCATGCAGCCAGTCCTCGCCGGCGGGCGCATCCCTTTCCAGCGTCGCCAGCTGCGGCTCGATGAAGTCGAGACGCTTGCCAGGCCCGGCCTTGGCCTTGGCGGCAGCCGGCCTGTTGGATTGCCAGACTTTCGGTTTCTCGCCCCTGGCGGCCTTGCCTTCGCCGACCTCCTCGATGGTCAGGCCCGACTTCACCGATTTCGGCTCGTCCTCGAGAACATCCTCGCCGGGCCGGGCGGCGGCATCGTCGGATTTGATCAGCAGCCAGTTGTCGCGCTTCTCGCCCGGGCGGGGCCGCAGCCTGACCAGATGCCAGCGGCCGTTGAGCTTGTGGCCCTCGAGCTCGAAGTCGATATGGCCCTTCTTCATGCCCTTGGCCGGATCGCCATCCGGCATCCACTTGCCTTCGTCCCAGACGATGACCGAGCCGCCGCCATATTGGCCCTTCGGAATGGTGCCTTCGAAGGACGCGTAGTCGATCGGATGATCCTCGACATGCACGGCCAGCCGCTTCTCATGCGGATCGAGGCTCGGGCCGCGCGTCACCGCCCAGCTCCACAGCACGCCGTCATGCTCCAGCCGGAAATCATAGTGGAGCCGCGTCGCGGCATGCTTCTGGACGACGAAGATGCCTCCGCCTTGCTTTTGCCTGCCGACCTTGCCGGCCGGCTCGGCGGTCTTCTTGAAGTCGCGCTTGGCGTGATACTGCTCGAGGCCGGCCATGCCGCCATCCTCCTATGCGGATTTGCGTTTTGGCGCGGACGCTTTGGCTTTCGGCCGCCGCGCCGAAGTCTTTGAAGACTTGCCCGCTTTGCCGCCGCCTTCCGCGTTGAGGCTCTTCTTCAACGCATCGAACAGGTTGACCACATTGGACGGCTTCGGCGGCGCCTTGGCCTTGGGCGCCTTCTTGCCCGCCTTCTTGGCGCGGATCAGCTCGAGCAGCGCGTCCTCGTAGCGGTCGTCGAATTTCGACGGGTCGAACTTCGTCTTCTTGCCGTCGATGATGTGCTGGGCGAGGTCGATCATCTCCTTGTCGGTCCTGGCCGCCGCGATGTCCTCGAACACCGTCGCCGGCCGGCGCACCGTGTCGTCATAGCGCAAGGTGGTCAGCACCATGCCCTTGCCGAGCGGCTCGATCACCACCGGGCGCTCTCGCTGATAAAGCACGATGCGCGCCAGGCCGGCCATCTTCCGAGCCGCCATGGCGTCGCGAATGACGGCGAAGGCTTCTTCCGAGACCTTGTCGGCCGGTGAGACATAATAGGGCGTGTCGAGGTAGATCTGCTCGATCGAGGATTTCTCGACGAAGCCGTCGAGGCTCATCGTATGCGAGGATTCGATCTGCACCGCCTCGATCTCGTCCTCCTCGATATGCACAAAGTCGCCGTCGCTCACCTCATAGCCCTTGATCTCGTCGCCCTCTTCAAGCGGCTTGCCGGTACCGGCATCGACATAGATGCGTTTGACGGTGTTGCCGGTCTTGCGGTTGAGGATGCGGAAAGAGACTTTCTCGGCATGGGTGACGACGTTGGTCAGCTCGATGGCGCAGGTGACCAGCGACAGTTTGAGATAGCCCTTCCAGGCCGGGCGTGGCGCCATGGCGAAACTCCTGCGGCGAACTTCTGCGATGCAACTTTACCGCAACGGGCGGAGGCTTGCTCGGGTTCCGAGAGGGACCTGGCCGGTGCCGCTTGCGGCAAGCAATGATATTTCCCGGCGCCACCCGAGCGTGAAACAGAAGCACGCGCAAGCGACATCGGAACGAAACATATGTGATGCAAAAGTCACACGGCCTGGAAAGGCGACGAAAGGCACCGAAAGACCGCGAATCAGCCGCAATCCAGCCACGATGCAACGTGTTTCGGACCAGAAATTAACATCACGTTCACCGACTATTCACGCCTCGACGCTATGCTCTCGAACAATTCGGACGGACATCCGAAAGCGGGACAGGGACAGTAAAATGAACTTCTGGAACCACATCGCCGGCTACGCCGCCGCCATTCGCGAATTCGTCGCGCCGACCTATCGGCCGGAGCGCTATTACATGCGCGGCCCGGGCCCTGCCTGCGCGCGCCGCGGCAACTCGCTGGGCGTCAGCGCGAACTGATCATGACCCGCGAACGCGCCCACCACAGCCGCATCTGCCGGCCGGCCGCCGACCAGCGCACTACCACCTATCGCGCCGAACGCCTTGCGCTCGCCGCCACATGGCGTGCGACAACGCCGCGACTTTGACGCCGCCGCCGGCTGGCTTAGTGTCTCCCCTGGCTTAGGGTCCCCTTGGTCTAGCGTAAGGGGTCACAAGCAGCCGAGGCCGCCATGACCGACCTGCCCGAACGTCCTACCTTCCCGCGCCAGGCCTACGACGCCAGCCAGCCGCTGATCGTCTTCGACGGCGTCTGCGTGTTCTGCTCGGGCTTCGTCCAGCTCATCCTCAAGCTCGACCGGAAAAAACGCTTCCGTTTCGCAACGGCGCAATCGCCGCTGGGCGAGGCGCTGTTTCGCCAGCACGGCCTGCCGACCGACGATTACGACAGCAACCTCGCCATCATCGACGGCGCGGCCTTTACGAAGCTCGACAGTTTCGTCGCGGTCATGGCCGCGCTTGGCTGGCCATGGCGCATTGCGAAGACGCTGCTCATCCTGCCGCGGCCGCTGCGCGACTGGCTCTACGACCGCGTCGCCAAAAACCGCTACGCGCTGTTCGGCCGCAAGGACAGTTGCGACATTCCTTCGGCCGAGTTGCGGGAGCGGTTGATCGGCTGACGGCGATTGGCTTGGGGGCATGGCATGAAGCTTCTCATCGTCGGCGGCTACGGCACCTTCGGCGGACGCATCGTCCAATTGCTGGAGAACGAGCCGCGCCTCGAGCTGATCATCGCCGGCCGGTCGCTCGCCAAGGCCGAGGCTTACTGCAAACACCGAGGCATGACCAAGGCCAGGCTGGTGCCGGCGACGTTCGACCGCGACGGCGAGCTTGGCGCGCAACTCGCCGGCATGCTGCCCGACATCGTCGTCGACGCCAGCGGTCCGTTCCAGGCCTATGGCGAGGGGCGCTACCGGCTGGTCGAGGCCTGCATCGCCGCGCGCATCCATTATTTCGACCTTGCCGACGGTTCGGACTTCGTCGCCGGGGTCTCCGCTTTCGACGCGGCAGCCAGGGCGGCCGGCGTCGTCGTGCTGTCCGGGGTGTCGAGCTTCCCGGTGCTGACGGCCGCCGTGGTGCGGCATCTTTCGACCGGCATGGCGCGCGTCGACACCATCCGTGGCGGCATCGCACCGTCGCCTTTCGCCGGCGTCGGCGAGAACGTCATCCGCGCCATCGCGAGCTATGCCGGCCGGGCGGTGCGGCTGCAGCGCGGCGGCAGGCCGGCCGAGGGTTACCCGCTCACCGAGCAGATGCGGTACACGATCGCGCCGCCCGGGCGTGTGCCGGTGAGGAACACCTTGTTCTCGCTGGTCGACGTGCCGGACCTGCGCGCGCTGCAGGCGCTGTGGCCGGAAGCGAGCACGATCTGGATGGGCGCCGGGCCTGTGCCCGAGGTGCTGCACCGCGCGCTGATCGGCTTGGCCTGGATGGTCCGCGCCGGCCTGGCGCGATCGCTGTCGCCGCTGGCGCCGCTGATGCGCTGGGCGACCAACCGGCTGTCATGGGGTGAGCATCGCGGCGGCATGTTCGTCGAGGTCGACTGCGTGGATGCAGAGGGCAGACCAAGCAAACGATCCTGGCACCTGTTGGCCGAGGGCGATGACGGCCCGCTGATCCCGTCCATGGCGGTCGAGGCGATCGTCCGCAAGGCGCTCGACGGCCGCATTCCAGCACCAGGCGCCCGGGCGGCGGTGCGCGACGTCGAGCTCGCGGACTATGAAGCGCTGTTTGCCGGCAAGACGATCCACACCGGCTTCAGGGGCGACACCGACAAGGGAAAGGCTCTCTATCCCGACCTGCTCGGCGATGCGTGGAAAAGCCTTCCAGCTGAAATCCGCGCCATGCATGAGGGAGCGGCTATGGCGGAAGGAAGTGCGAGCGTGGAGCGCGGCGGCGGTATTCTTAGCCGGCTTGCCGCGCGCATGGCCGGCTTCCCACCTGCTGCAGCCGATGTCCCCGTCAAGGTGCGTTTCGTTATCGACTGGCAAGGCGAGACCTGGACGCGGACTTTCGGAACTCACGGTTTTTCGAGCCGGCAATTTGCCGGACGTAGCCGCTCGGAGCGGCTGCTTTGCGAGCGCTTCGGCCCCCTCACCTTCGCCATGGCGCTGGTGGCCGGCGAGGACCGCCTGTCGCTCGTGCTGCGGCGCTGGAGCTTTCTCGGCCTGCCATTGCCGATGTGGCTTTGCCCCCGGTCGAACGCGTACGAAACCGTCGAGGACGGCCGCTTCCGCTTCCATGTCGGGATATCGCACCCGGTCGTCGGGCTGATCGTGCGCTACCGCGGCTGGCTCGAGCCGGCGCACGGTTCGAGCACGGTGGGTTCGCCGGCCGTCTCGCCCAGTTCCCGGCAGCCGGCGGCCGTGCACAGCGCCCAGCCTTCCCCGGTGGCGCCGGACGCCGCGAGCACCAGGCGCGGCTGGGGTCCGATCCGTGGCGCATAGACCCACCAGCCGCTCCGCAACGCCGAGCCCTCCGGCGGCTCCATGCCGGCGCCGGAGCCCTTGACCCGCGCCTCAACGACCTGCAGCCCGGCCGGCGTCACCGTCCAGTCCTCCTGCCAGCGCGTCCGCTCCACCGAATGCGTCCAGGACAGCGTGAAGGCGGCGACGGCGAGCGTCACCGTCTTGCCGGCGGCGAGGACACATAGGCTCATGCGGTGCCGGCGGCGGACAGCCGGCGGGCGCGCCAGCAGTGCCAGCCGATCCAGGCCAGCGCCAGCACCCAGCCGGTCTCGTCGGTGAGCGGCAATGCGGCCACCAGGAGCAGGCCGGCGCAGAACGCGACGAGACGCTCCCACCAAGCCATGCGGCGGGCGAGGAAGCCGACGGCGGCGGCGCCCCAGAGCACGATGCCCATGCAGGCCTTGACGACGATGTAGGCGACCTCGACGGGATAGCCGAACGAAGCCGCGATCGGGCCCGCGTCCTGCAGCATCAGCGCCGGCGTGTAGACCGCCATGAACGGGACGACGAAGCCGGCGATGGCGAGCTTGGTCGCCTGGATGCCGATCTTGAGGCCGCTTTCCTTGGCCATGGGTGCTGCGGCAAAGGCGGCCAGCGCCACCGGCGGGGTGAGATCCGCCATGATGCCGAAATAGAAGACGAACATGTGGCTGACCACCAGCGGCACGCCGAGCGACAGCAGCGCCGGGCCGGCGAGCGAGGAGGTGATGATGTAATTGGGGATGGTCGGAATGCCCATGCCGAGAACCAGGCAGGTGAGCATGGTCAACACCAGCGACAGGAACAAATTGTTCTCGCCGATGGAGATGATCCAGCCGATGAAGGTGGAAGCGATGCCGGTGAGCGTCAGCGTGCCGATGACGATGCCGACGATGGCGCAGGCGATGCCGACGGGCAGGGCGTTCTTCGCTCCTTCGGCAAGCGAGTCGACGCAAATGCGCAGCGTCTCGCGTCCACCCTTGAAGGCGAAGCAGGCGATGACGAGCGCCGCGATGACGAGGCTGAGCACATTGACGCCGAAGCGCATGAAAGACGCCGCGGCAAGCCCGAGCGCCAGCCAGAAGACGAAGCGGAAGGCGAGCGGCCCGATCAAGGCTGCCAGCGGCGTGCCGAGGATGAGCACGATGGTGAGCGCCAGGCCCATCGTGCCGGCGAAGATCGGCGTGTAGCCGGCAAAGAGCAGATAGACCAGCACGGCAAGCGGCAGCACCAGCGGCCAGTGCTTCCTGACCGCTTCCCACGGATTGGGCAATTCCGCCTTGGCCATGCCGTGCAGGCCGGCCTTGCCGGCCTCCAGATGCACCTGCCAGAAGCAGGCGCCGAAATAGAGCAGCGCCGGGATGATCGCCGCCTTGACCACCTCGGCGTAAGGGATGTTCAGCGTCTCGGCCATGATGAAGGCGACGGCTCCCATCACCGGCGGCATGATCTGGCCGCCCATCGAGGAGGTCGCCTCGACCGCGCCGGCAAAGGCGGAGCGGAAACCGAAGCGCTTCATCAGCGGGATGGTGAACTGGCCGCTGGCGACGACATTGGCGACGCCCGAACCGGAGATGGTGCCCATCAGCGCGGAGGACAGCACGCAGACCTGGGCCGGGCCGCCACGCCACGAGCCGACGAGGCCGAGCGCGAAGTCGTTGAACAGCGCGATCATGCCGGCCCGTTCGAGGAAGGCGGCAAAGACGACGAAGATGAAGATGTAGGCGGCCGAGACATAGACCGGCGTGCCGTATATGCCTTCGGTGCCATAGGCGAAGGTGTCGACCAGCTGCGCAAAATCATAGCCGCGATGGATGAAGGGCGCCGGCAGGTGGTTGCCGACGAAGCAATAGGCGAGGAAGAGGAAGGCGATGACGGCCAGCGGCAGGCCCATCAGCCGCCTGGCGGCTTCGAAGACGAGCACCACAAGCAACGCGCCGACGATCAGGTCCGGCGTGGTGAGGAAGCCGGAGCGGCGGATGAGGTCGGCGTAGAAGACCCAGTTGTAGAGGCCGGTGCCGAAGCCGAGCAGGCCGAGCACCCAGAAGCCCGCCTTCGCCGCGGCGCTCCTGGCGCGCAGGTTGGCGACGAGGCCGAAACCGAGCAGCAGCAGGAAGCCGACATGCATGGCCCGCACCACCTGGCTGGGCAGGCTGCCATAGGCGGCGATGTAGATCTGGAAGACGGAAAAAGCGACCGCAATGAGGAAGGCCGCCTTGCCGGCGAGGCCTTCGCCAAAGCCGGGCGGCAGGCCTTCGACCTGTTCTTCGGCGACCGGGAGATGGAAAGTGGGCGGGCTGCCGTCGCTTGTTGTTGCGGACTTCGCTTCGCTCATTGGGTGCAGTCCAGGATGAACAAATGGCAGCGCGAGGCACCCCCCTCTGCCCTGCCGGGCATCTCCCCCGCAAGGGGGGAGATCGGCAGCTTCGGCGCCAGCGCTCCACCTGCGACGTTGGCGATTGGCGAAAGCCGCGATGACAGCCAATCTCCCCCCTTGCGGGGGAGATGGCCGGTAGGCCAGAGGGGGGTGCCTGGCGAAGACATCTCAGCTAGTCGCGCCACTCCTCCTATTTCAGCAACCCTTTTTCCCTGTAATATTTCTCCGCGCCGGGATGCAGCGCCACGGGCATGCCGTCCAGCGCCTTGGCCGGATCGATCGCCTTGGCGGCGGCATGCGCGGCAGCCAGCTGGTCGAGATGCTCGAACAGCAGCTTGGTCATCTGGTAGGCGGTCTCGTCGGAGACGTCGGCGCGGGTAATGAGGAAATTGCCGACCGCGGCGGTCGCGACATCTTCCGTCTGGCCCTCATAGGTGCCTTTCGGGATAACCACGGAAAGATAGGGCGCCCCGATCTTGGCGACGTCCTCGGCCGGCACGGCGACGACGTTGATGGGAAGCGAGGTCGCGAGATCGCGGATGGAGGCGACGCCGAGGCCGGCCGACTGCAAGGTGGCGTCGAGCTGGCGGTTCTTGATCAGCTCGACCGACTCGGCGAAGGGCAGATATTCGACCCGCCCGAGATCCGCGTATTTGAGACCGGCGGCGGCGAAGATGGCGCGCGCGTTGAGCTCGGTGCCGGAGGCAGGCGCGCCGACCGACAGGCTCTTGCCCTTGAGGTCGGCGAGCGTCTTGATGCCGGATTCCTGGCTGGCGACGATCTGGATGTAATTGGGATAGATCGCGGCAATGCCGCGCAGCTTGTCGAGCTTGCCCGGGAAGCCGGCCTCCGTGTTGCCCTCGGCGGCCATCTTGACGGAATCGCCGAGCGCAAAGGCGATCTCGCCCTTGCCCTGCTGCAGCAGGTTGAGATTCTCGACCGATGCCTTTGTCGCCTGAACCTGGGTGCGCGCGCCCTCTATGCCCTTGCCGTAAATCTCCGACAGGGCAACCCCGAGCGGATAGTAGACGCCCGACGTTCCGCCGGTGAGCACATTGATGAATTCCTGCGCCCCGGCCGTCGCGACACCGAGACCAAGCGACAGCGCCAGCGCGCCGGCGGCAACAAATTTCGTCCTGAAATCGAGCATATGGTTTCCTCCTCCTGAAACGGCCGCGTCGCCTCCCCGGCGCGAAGCTCGTGAGTTTAAACGGGAGGAGCCAAATGCCAACCCGCAATTGCAGACCTTTCTGCTTGACCATGATCTTTTCCAAAAACCGGAATCCACTTTTCGGGATCATGGTCTAGACGAATGGTTGAGTGGCGGCGAAAAGCGCCGGCTTGCGCTCGCCTGCTTTGGGGACGAAAAGATTTTCGAGGCGCCTGTCGAAATCGGCCGCGGCCGCACGACATAGGTCGGCACGCGACGATGCGGCCTTCAACAAAACCGGAGAAGACCATGCGATACATGCTTTTGATCTACAATGACGAAGCCGCGATGGCGAATGCGCCAAAAGAGCAGACCCAGCAGACCCTCGCCGCCTACGGCGCCTATACCGAGGCGCTGAAGAAATCCGGCGCTTATATCGCCGGCGAGCGGCTGCGCCCGACCCAGGCGGCCACCGCGGTGCGGCTGGCGAACGGCAAGACCAACGTGCTCGACGGCCCCTATGCCGACACCAAGGAGCAGTTGGCGGGTTTCTACATGATCGAGGCGGCCGACATCGACACGGCCATCGAGTGGGGCGCGCGTTGCCCCGCGTCCAGCAGCGGCACGGTCGAGGTGCGGCCGATCTGGGAAATGGCCGAGTACATAGCCGCCGCATAGCGAACCCTGTGATGGATGATCGCTCCGAGATCGCGCGGGCGGCGGCCGAGGCGGCCGCCCGGCGCAGCTACGGCAAGCTGGTGGCCTGGCTCGCGGCCCGCACGCGCGACGTCGCCGGCGCCGAGGACGCGCTGGCCGACGCCTTCGCGGCCGCGCTCGAACGCTGGCCGCGAACCGGCGTCCCGGCCCAGCCGGAAGCCTGGCTGCTCGCGGTGGCGCGCCGGCGCGACGTGGACGCGGTGCGGCGGCGGCTGACCGGCGAGGCGGCCCGCGATCATCTGCAGCTGATGGCCGAGGAAATGGAGGCGCGCATGCGCGGCGAGGAGCTGCCCGACGACCGGCTGCGGCTGATGTTTGCCTGCGCCCATCCGGCGATCGAGGCCAGCGTGCGCGCGCCGCTGATCCTGCAGACGATCCTCGGTTTCGACGCCGCGACGATCGCCTCGGCCTTCCTGGTTTCGCCGGCGACGATGGGACAGCGGCTGGTGCGGGCCAAGGTGCGCATCCGCGAAACCGGGATTCCGTTTCGCGTGCCGGAGCAGGCGGAGCTGGGCGAGCGGCTGGGCGCTGTGCTGGAGGCGATCTACGCCACTTTCGCCGAAGGCTGGTCGGACCCGACCGGCACCGATAGCCGGCGGCGCAACCTCGCCACCGAAGGCATCTGGCTCGGTCGGCTGGTCGCCTCGCTGATGCCGGACGAGCCGGAAGCGCTCGGGCTGCTGGCGCTGATGCTGTTCGCCGAGGCGCGCCGCTCGGCGAGGCGCGGCCCGGAAGGCGATTTCGTGCCTTTGGCCGAGCAGGATATCGCGCTCTGGGACGACGGCCTGATCGACGAGGCGGAAGCCTTGCTGGTGCGCGCCGCGCAAAGGAGCATAATCGGCCGCTACCAGCTCGAGGCCGCCGTGCAGTCCGCCCATACGGCGCGCCGGCGCGGCGGCGGCACGGACTGGACGGCGATCCGCCAGCTTTACGAAGCGCTGCAGGCCGTGGCCGGCTCGCCGGTGGTGGCGATCAACCGCGCGGTGGCGATCGCCGAAACCGAGGGTGCGACGGCTGGATTGGCGGCGCTTTACGTGCTTGGCGAGGACAAGCGGCTGCAGGACTACCAGCCCTATTGGGCCGCTCGCGCCGGGCTGTTGGCCAGGCTCGGCAACATCAAGCAGGCGGCCCAGTCCTACGACCGGGCGATCGGCCTCGAGCGCGACCCGGCGCTGCGGCGTTTCCTGCAGGGCGAGAAGGCGAAGCTTGTTGGGGGTTAGGCAATCTGTTGAGGCCGGAGGGACAGCGCCCCCCTCTGTCCTGCCGGACATCTCCCCCACGAGGGGGGAGATTGGCCGCCACGCCGGCTTTCGCCAATCTCCGACGTTGTAAAATCGAACCAGGCGCCGAAGCTGCTAATCTCCCCCCATGTGGGGGAGATGCCCGGCAGGGCAGAGGGGGGCGCGAAGGATCTCGGCGCTGGGGCTTTTGCGCGCCCTAAGCCCCCAGCCCGTCGAACAGGATGGTCGAGAGATAGCGCTCGGCGAAGGAGGGGATGACGACGACGAGGTTCTTGCCCTTGTTCTCCGGCCGCGAACCGACGACGATGGCCGCCTGGAGTGCTGCGCCCGACGAGATGCCGACCGGCACGCCTTCGAGGCGGGCGACGAGACGGGCATTGGCGACCGAATCCTCGTTCGAAACCCTGACGACCTCGTCATAGATCGAGGTGTCGAGGATTTTCGGGGCGAAGCCGGCGCCGATGCCCTGGATCTTGTGCGGACCGGGCTGGCCGCCCGACAGCACCGGCGAGGCCTCCGGCTCGACCGCCACGACCTGCAGCGAAGGCTTGCGCTTCTTCAGCACCTGGCCGACACCGGTGATGGTGCCGCCGGTGCCGATGGCGGAAACGAAAATGTCGACTTCGCCATTGGTGTCGTTCCAGATTTCCTCGGCCGTGGTGCGGCGGTGGATTTCAGGATTGGCCGGATTCTCGAATTGCTGCGGGATGATGGCGTTGGGCAGTGTGGCGGCGAGCTCGTCGGCCTTGGCGATGGCGCCCTTCATGCCTTTCGGGCCTTCGGTCAGCACCAGCTCCGCGCCGAGCAGCGCCAGCATCTTGCGGCGCTCGACCGACATGGTCTCCGGCATGGTCAGGATCAGCTTGTAGCCCTTGGCGGCGGCGGCGAAGGCGAGCGCGATGCCGGTGTTGCCGGAGGTCGGCTCGATCAGGGTGGTCTTGCCGGGCGCGATCTTGCCAGCCTCCTCCAGCGCCTCGATCATGGCGACGCCGATGCGGTCCTTGACCGAAGCGATCGGGTTGAAGAATTCGAGCTTGGCCATGAGATTGGCGACGATGCCCTTCTCCCTGGCGAACTTGTCCAGCCTGACCAGCGGCGTGTCGCCAATCGTCTCCGTGATCGAATTGAAGACGCGGCCGCGGCCGGGCACGCGCGCGGAGGTGATGGGCTTGTTCATTGGTTCGCTCCCAAGGCAATGGCACAGGCAAAAACAGAATAGGGCTTTCAGCCGCGCAAGATAGGCCGGCGACCGAAAATATCCGAGTGGGGCGGTTGCTCAAAAGCGCCCACGACCGGAAAAGCATTTTCCGCCGCGGCGGGTTTCAGGAATGGTTTGGCTGAATCCGGGACGGGTTGAGATTGGAGCCTACTGCCTCGCCGCGATAGCCGCGGCCGCGCCCATCATGAAGCCGGCGGCGGTGCGGTTCAGAACCTTCAGCGCGCGCGGCGATTTCAGGAACCAGCGCGCCTTGGCGGCCAACGCCAGGTAAGGCACCAGCACCACGAACAGCACCGCCACGGTGAGCATCGCAAGGATGGCGTAGTCGGCGAGCGTGATCGTCTTCAGGTCGACGATGGTCGGCGTGATGGCGAGATAGAAGATCATCGTCTTGGGATTGCCGAGCGTCACCGTCAGCCCGGCGATGAAGCTCGACACGAGACCGCCCTTGGCCTTCCGCGCCTCGACGGTCTCGGGCGTGATGCCGCTGGTCCAGAAGCGCCAGGCGAGGAAGGCGAGATAGGCGACGCCGGCCCATTTGATGGCGAGGAAGACCATGCCGAAGGTCTGGGCGACGAAAGCAAGCCCGAGCACCACGGCGGTGAGATAGGTGAGGTCGCCGAGCATCAGGCCGAACGACATGGCGAGCGACGAACGGAAGCCGGAGCCGAGTGCGCGGGCGACAAGCGCCGTGACGCCCGGGCCGGGAATGGCGGCGGCGACGCCGAGGGCGGCGCTGTAAGCGAGGAATCCGGTGAGTGTCATGGTTCTGGCCTGGCCGTAGGATCTATGTCGAAGCCGGGCTTCTATCATTACACCGGGTCGATGGTAATTCCCTCACGGCGGGATTCGTTGCGCCAGCTCGGCCGGAGCTGGTTTTCCCAGCACGAGGAATTGACCGATCCCTTATACCTGCGTTGGTGGAGTGGCATGCCTCGAAGATTGGCCGAAACGCCCACCCAGTCGTCATCCACGGGCGGAGCAAGGAGCGAAGCGACGCGCACAGACCCGAGGATCCATTCCGGGACTTCTGAGCGCTGCTGCGGTGCAGAATTCTGCTCCGCTGCATTCCTTGATCAGGGTCACGGAATGGATTCCAGGGTCTCCGCGACGGAGCTGCGCTCCTGCTTCGCCCTGGAATGACGAGGTTGGGAGGCCTCCGCCAATTCCAACGTTTGCACTGACCCTAAAAACCCTCCGTGGAGGAGCTACCCACCATAGGTAACACGCCAGATCGTCCCGTTGCCGTCCTCGGTGAGGATCAGCGCGCCGTCCCTGGCCACGGCGACGCCGACCGGCCGGCCCCAGACCGCGTCGTCGGAAATGACGAAGCCGGTGGCGAAGTCCTCGTATTCGCCGGTCGGCTTGCCGTCCTTGAATTTCAGCCGCACCACCTTGTAGCCGGTGCGGACGTTGCGGTTCCACGAGCCGTGCAGCGCGACGAAGGCATCGCCCTTGTAGTCAGCCGGGAAATTGCCGCCGTCGTAGAAGGCGATGTTGAGCGGCGCCGAATGCGCCTGCATCAGCACATCCGGAACCGTGACCTTGCCGGCGAGGTCGGGGCGCGCGCCCTTGTGGCGCGGGTCCTCGTTGTCACCGATGTAATACCAGGGCCAGCCATAGAAGGCCCCGTCCTTCACGGCGGTCGCGTATTCGAAGGGGATGTTGTCGCCAAGCTCGTCGCTCTCGTTGACGACGCACCAGAGCGCGCCCGTCGCCGGCTGCACGGTCATGCCGGAGCAGTTGCGCAGGCCGGTGGCGACGGTCCTGCGGTTGTTGCCGTCGGGATCGAAGGCCAGCACGTCGGCGCGGCCCTGTTCAGGACCCCAGGCCTCGCCCAGCGGCTGCGATCTCGCCCACGCCTCGACACCGCCCCTCGGCTTTGCGCCCATGTCCTCGGCGATGTTGGAGCCCGAGCCGACCGACAGATAGAGCGTCTTGCCGTCGGGCGAGAAGGCGATGTCGCGCGTCCAGTGATGACTGGCGGGGATCTTTGCGACGATGGTCTCCGGCTTGCCGGACGCCTCGAGGTCGCCGTCGCGATAGGCAAAGCGGACGACGCTGTTGCTGTTGGCGACATAGACCCATTGCGGCTTGTCGCCCGGCGGATAGAAGGCGATGCCGTAAGGCCGGGCCAGGCCCTTGGCGAAGACCGATTTTTGCGCGGGCTTCGCGCCGCCTTCCGCAAGGCGATAGACGCGGACCTGGTTCGCCCGGCTGTCGGCGACGAAGAGGTCGCCGTTCGGCGCCACGCGCACGACGCGCGGACTGTCGATACCGGAAGCGACCAGCTCGGCGGAGAAGCCGGGCGGAAGTTTTGGCTTGGCACCTTCGGGGCGATCGATGACGCCGCCGCCGTTCGAGGCGGACTCCGTCACATCGGGTTTCGGCAAATCCTCAGGTTTCAGCAGCCGGCGCACGCCCGGGCGGTCGGCCTTCCAATCGCCGAAGGCCTTTTCACCGCTGAGCAGGGGTTGATCGGCCTGCTGCGCAAAGGCGCCGGTGGCAAAGACCAGCGCGAGGCCCGCAAGGCCGGCGATCCGCATCATGGCTGTCCTCCGTCGTCTGCCAGCGCGCCTCAATCGATCAAGCGCCCAGAGCCAGGACATATTGGGCAAACGATCGAAAAGAGAAGCTTGCGCACGCGGATTTGACGGGCCTCGGGCTCAGGCCTCCTCGGCATCCAGATCGTCGTCGAGGCGCTTTTCCAACTCGACGAGGTCCGCCGGCAAGGGCAGACCCATTGCGCGCATCTCCCGCAATTTCTCGCGCAGCTGCTCCTGGATCTCGTGCTCGTCCCCGGGCTGGTTCACCATCTCCTCAAGCAGCAGGCTGATCTGGGCCTTGAGCGATTCCAGCGCCATGTTTTTCTCCTTTGCACCCTCAGGTGTGTCGAGATTCAGGTCAGGCCGACATCACCAGTATACCGATACACCTAGCGCAGCATCCGTGAAATCAGCTGCGCGGTGTAATCGACCATCGGCACGATGCGGGCGTAGTTCAGGCGGGTCGGGCCGATGACGCCAAGCGCGCCGATGACGCGGGCGTCCTTGTCGCGATAGGGCGCAACGACCAGCGACGAGCCGGACAGCGAAAACAGCTTGTTCTCCGAGCCGATGAAGATGCGCACGCCAGGTCCTTCCTCGGCGAGGTCGAGCAGCTGCAGCAGCCCGTCCTGCGTCTCCAGATCCTCGAACAGATGACGCAGGAGCTCAAGATCGGCCTGGGCGGTGACGTTTTCCAGGAGGTTGGCGCGGCCGCGCACGATGAGGCGCGCCGGCAGGCCGCTCTCGGCGCCGGCCCAGACCGCCAGCCCCTTCTCGACCAGATCCTGCGACAGCGTGTCGAGCGCCGTCCTGGTCTCGTCCTTGATGCGGGCGATCTCGACGCGCGCCTCGGCAAGCGTGCGGCCCCTGATATGGGCGTTGAGGAAGTTCGAGGCCTCGTGCAGCTGCGAGACGGTGATGCCGGCCGGCAGGTCGACGACGCGGTTCTCGACATCGCCGTTCTGCGACACCAGCACGGCAAGCGCCTTGGTGGGCTCGAGCTGGATGAATTCGATGTGCTTCAGCGCCACCTCGTTCTTGGAGGCGAGCACGAGGCCGGCGCCGCGCGACATGCCGGACAGCATCTGGCTGGCCTCGGTCAGCATATGCTCCAGCGTCGCGCCAGAGCCGGAGGCGCGCACCTGCGCCTCGATGACGCGGCGCTCGTCGTCGGAAAGGTCGCCGAGCTCCATGAAGGCGTCGACGAAAAAGCGCAGGCCGGTCTGGGTCGGCAGCCGCCCGGCGGAAATATGCGGCGCGTAGATCAGGCCCAGATGCTCGAGATCGCTCATGACGTTGCGGATGGTGGCGGGCGACAGCGAGGAGGGCAGGATGCGCGACAGGCTGCGCGAGCCGACCGGCTCGCCGTCGCGCAGATAGGAATCGACAATCCGCCGGAAGATATCGCGCGAGCGCATGTCGAGTGATTGAAGTACCGGCGACTGCGACGTCGGATCGACTGGTTTGTTCATTCCGGCGAGAAACCTCCTTCCGAAAGATATAGACTTAAGCCACAGCGGCGCAACCCGGTGCCGCGTTTGCGGTCACGGCGCCGCGTTTGCGGTCGCCCGGCCCGTTTTCCCGCGCGGCGTCCTTTTCCTTTGCGACTTGCCCCGCATGCGTCTACAAGCCGGCCACGATTCCGCAAAACCACAAGAAAGAAGGCCGAATGCGCCCCTCCAAACGCCAAGCCGACGAAATGCGCGCCATCTCCTTCGAGCGCGGCGTGTCCAAGCATGCCGAAGGCTCGTGCCTGGTGAAGTTCGGCGACACGCATGTGCTGTGCACGGCGAGCCTGGAGGAAAAAGTGCCGTCCTGGATGCGCAATTCCGGCAAGGGCTGGGTGACGGCCGAATACGGCATGCTGCCGCGCTCGACCGGCGAGCGCATGCGGCGCGAGGCCTCCGCCGGCAAGCAGGGCGGCCGCACGCTCGAGATCCAGCGGCTGATCGGCCGTTCGCTGCGCGCCGTGGTCGACCTGCAGGCGCTGGGCGAGCAGCAGATCACCGTCGACTGCGACGTCATCCAGGCCGACGGCGGCACACGCACCGCCTCGATCACCGGCGGTTGGGTGGCGCTCTATGATTGCCTGCGCTGGATGGAAGCGCGCCAGATGGTGAGCGTCTCCAAGGTGCTGAAGGACCATGTCGCGGCGATTTCCTGCGGCATCCATGACGGCCAGCCGGTCATCGATCTCGATTACCTCGAGGATTCCTCGGCCGGCACCGACGCCAATTTCGTCATGACGGGCAAAGGCGGCATCGTCGAGATCCAGGGTACGGCGGAAGGCGAGCCGTTTTCCGAGGAGCAGTTCGCGGCGCTGATGGGGCTGGCGAAGAAGGGTATCTCGCGGTTGGTGAGCTTGCAGCAGATGGCGGTGGCCTGACGTTGAATGCGATGAGGTCGGCGATACTTCACACCCCCCTCTGGCCTGCCGGCCATCTCCCCCGCAAGGGGGGAGATCAGGTGTTGTCTCGGCCTTCGCCAATCTCCAACACTGAAAGGTTTGCGGCGGCGCCGAAGCTGCTGATCTCCCCCCTTGCGGGGGAGATGGCCGGCAGGCCAGAGGGGGGTGCCTCGTGACTCCCTCGGCAATTTTGGAATCGGCGCTCTATGTGACGGATCTCAATGCCGCCGAAGCCTTCTACCGCGACATCATCGGCCTCGAGGCCTTGGGCAAGATCGAAGGCCGCCACGTCTTTTTCCGCTGCGGCAACGGCGTATTGCTTCTCTTCAACGCGGAGGCGACGAAAATCCCGCCGGCGCCCGACGCCAGGCTGAAGGTGCCGCCGCACGGCACGGCCGGCGAAGGGCACCTCTGCTTCGCCGCGACCGCCGATGAGATCGCCGCATGGCGCAGTCATCTCGCGGCCAGGAACATCGCCATCGAAAGCGATTTCGAGTGGCCGCAGGGCGGGCATTCGATCTATATCCGCGACCCGTCGGGCAATTCGATCGAGTTCGCCGAGCCAAGGATCTGGGGTCTTTGATGCATTCCCTCAATGGAAAGAAGATCGTCGTCGCCAGCCACAATCAAGGCAAGCTGCGCGAATTCGCCGACCTGATGGCGCCGTTTGGCTTCGAGGCGAAATCGGCCAAGGAATACGGCCTGCCCGAACCTGACGAGACCGGCACCACCTTCGAGGAGAACGCCTATATCAAGGCATACGCAGCCGCCAAGGCCACCGGCCTGCCGGCGCTGTCGGACGATTCAGGGCTGTGCGTCGACGCGCTCGACGGCGCGCCGGGGGTCTACACCGCCAACTGGGCCGAGAAGCCCGATGGCAGCCGGGATTTCGGCATGGCCATGCAAAAGACGGAAACGGCGCTGCAGGAAGCCCGCGCGACCGAGCCCGTCCAGCGCACCGGCCGCTTCGTCGCCGTCATCTGCCTGGCATTTCCGGACGGCGAAGCCGAATATTATCGCGGCGAGGCGGAAGGCACGCTTGTTTGGCCGCCGCGCGGCACGCTCGGCTTCGGCTACGATCCGGTGTTCCTGCCCAACGGTTTCGACAAGACCTTCGGCGAGATGAGCGCGCAGGAAAAGCATGGCTGGAAGCCCGGCCAGGCCACGGCGCTGTCGCACCGCGCCCGCGCCTTCCAGAAATTCGCGCAAGCACGCCTGGATTTGGCGCGCCTTGATCTGGCGCGACCAGGATCGGCATGAGCGCGGTCACCATACCGCTCGACCGGAGCCCCGGCTTCGGCGTCTATATCCACTGGCCGTTCTGCGCGGCCAAGTGCCCTTATTGCGACTTCAACAGCCATGTCCGCCACCAGCCGGTCGACCAGGAGCGTTTTGCCCGCGCCTTCGAGACGGAGCTTGCGACCATGCGCGACCGCACCGGCCCGCGCGAGGTGACCAGCATTTTTCTCGGCGGCGGCACGCCGTCGCTGATGAAGCCGGAAACCGTCGCGGCGGTGCTGGAGGCGGTGGCCAGGAACTGGACGATGCCAGCCGGCATCGAGGTGACCCTGGAAGCCAACCCGTCCTCGGTCGAGGCCGAGCGCTTCCGCGGCTACCGCGCCGCCGGCGTCAACCGCGTCTCGCTGGGCGTGCAGGCGCTGAACGACAAGGATTTGCGCTTCCTTGGCCGGCTGCACAATGTCGAGGAGGCGCTGCACGCCATCGGCCTGGCGCGTGAGATCTTTCCACGTCTGTCCTTCGACCTGATCTACGCGCGGCCCGGCCAGACGCCGGAGGCGTGGGGAGCGGAGCTGGAGCAGGCGATTGGCTATGCCGTCGACCACCTGTCGCTCTATCAGCTGACCATCGAGGAGGGCACGCCCTTCCACGCGCTTTACGCGGCACGCAAATTCACGCTGCCCGACAATGACCATGCCGCCGACCTCTACGCGCTGACGCAGGAGTTGACGGCGGCGCATGGCCTGCCGGCCTATGAGATTTCCAACCACGCCCGACCGGGCGCCGAGAGCCGGCACAATCTGACCTATTGGCGCTACGGCGAATATGTCGGCGTCGGGCCGGGCGCGCATGGCCGCTTCGTCGAGAACGGCCGCCGCACGGTGACGATAGCGGAAAGAATGCCGGAGACCTGGGCCAATCTGGTCGAGGCCAGAGGGCACGGCGACACCGGCGGCGAGATTTTGACGCGTTCCGAAGAGGCGGACGAGTTCCTGCTGATGGGCCTAAGGCTCGCCGAAGGCATCGACCTGCAGCGCTACGAGGCGCTCGCCGGGCGCGGTCTTTCGAGCGCGCGGCTCTCGGTGCTGCAGGAGGAGGGACTGGTGGCGCCGGTCGGCAACGCTCGCCTGCGCGCCACGACCGCCGGCATGATCGTGCTGGATGCGGTGGTGGCGGATCTGGCACGGTAGCTTCTTGAAGAAAATCCTCTTCGTCTGCAGCCAGAACCGGCTGCGCAGTCCGACGGCCGAGCAGGTGTTTTCCAAACGCCGCGACATCGAGGTCGAATCGGCCGGCACCAATCACGACGCCGACAACCCGCTGACGCATGAGATGGTCGCCTGGGCCGACATCATCTTCGTGATGGAGAAGGCGCACCGCGCCAAGCTACAGAAGAAATTCCGGTCGAGTCTGAAGGGCGCCAGGGTGATCTGCCTCGACATTCCGGACGATTACGACTTCATGGATCCGGAGCTGGTGCGGTTGCTGGAAGTGAGGGTCGGCAGGCATCTCTGCAGGCATCTCTGAGGATGTGGCGCTTCCCGGCGCGTTCGTCATTCTCGGGCTTGACCCGAGAATCCATGCCGTGACCAACGCGCAGGACGCTGCGGAACAGAATTCTGCACCGCTGGCGGAACGTCTATGTAACGGCATGGATTCCAGGGTCTGCGCGCGTCGCTTCGCTCCTTGCTCCGCCCTGGAATGACGAGGCGCGAGGTCGCAAAGGTTGCCAGTTAGTTCAAGCGTCGTGCTTCTGGCGGTGCTTGCCGCGGTGCTTCTCGCCATGCGCCTCGCCGTGACGGACAGGCTTCTGGTCGGCCTTGTCGCGGCGCGCGCCGGACTCGGCGGCGATGGGGTGTGGAGGGATGCCCTCGCGGGCAGTCTTGCTTTCAAGTCGGCTGATAAAAATATCGAAGCGATTGGGCATCGTTCGGTCCTGCCTCCTCCCGGGGAATCAGGGGTTAAATTCGCCGATGTGGGTTTCGTTCCGCACTGTGGCAAAGGCAAGGCGATTTCGTTGCGTCGACCTCACGTTTTGCAACGGGGCGTCAGCCATGCGAAACAGACTTGGTTCTTTCGCAATTCCGGACGGAAAACCGCGACGCACTTTTCCTGGAATTGCTCGGAATGAGGGGCATTCGGTGACCGGCGACAAACGCAGCTATCTGATCGGGCAAAGCGAGATCGCGGCGCGGGCGCTTCAGCCGGCGCTCTATCTGGTGGCGACGCCGATCGGCAACCTGGCCGACATCACGCTGCGCGCGCTGGAGACGCTGGCCAGCGCCGACATCGTCGCCTGCGAGGACACGCGCGTCTCGCGCGTGCTGCTGGAGCGCTACGGCATCCGTCGCCGCACCACCGCCTATCACGAGCACAATGCGAGCGAGGCGGGGCCGAAGCTGATCGAGGCGCTGGCGGCCGGGCAGAGTGTGGCGCTGATTTCGGACGCCGGCACGCCTTTGGTCTCCGATCCCGGCTACCGGCTGGTCGGCGAAGCGCTGGAACAAGGTATTCGTGTGGTGCCGATCCCCGGGCCTTCGGCGGCGCTCGCGGCCCTGACCGCTTCCGGCCTGCCATCCGATGCCTTCCTGTTCGCCGGTTTCCTGCCGGTGAAGACCGGGCAACGGCTGACCAAGCTCGAAACGTTCAAGGCGGTGCCGGCGACGCTGATCTTCTTCGAATCGCCGCGGCGGCTGGCGGAGACGCTTGGCGCCATGGTGGAGGCGCTCGGCGGCGGACGCAAAGCCGCCATCGGCCGCGAGCTGACCAAGACGTTCGAGGAGATGCGCACCGGCACGCTGGCCGAGCTGGCCGACCACTATGCCGCGGCCGACACGCCGAAGGGCGAGATCGTCGTCTGCGTCGGCCCGCCGGAGGCGGCGGTGGACCAGCCGGCCGACATCGACCGGCTCCTGCTCTCGCTTGCCGCCGAAATGCCGGCCTCGAAGGCCGCGGCCGAAGCGGCGAAAATGACCGGCGGGCAGAAGCAGGCGCTCTACCGGCGGCTGCTGGAGCTGAGGGACAGACCATGATCCCAAAAAGTGGAACCCGGTTTTTGGAAAAGATCATGGTCAAACAAAGAGATGCCTGAGCGCACGGCCGGTCATCGCCGAAAAGCCTATCGGCGCGGGCATCGCGGCGAATGGCTGGCGGCGCTGGCGCTGATGCTGAAAGGCTACCGCATCCTTGCCCGCCGCCACCGCACCAGGCTCGGCGAGATCGACCTGATCGCCAGGCGCGGCGACCTCGTGCTGTTCATCGAGGTCAAGGCGCGCCGCACGCTGATCGAGGCGATGGAAGCGATCGGCCATGAATCGGAGCGGCGGATCGAGGGCGCCGCGGATCTTTGGCTGTCGCGCCAGCCGGATTACGGAAAGCTTTCGATGCGTTTCGACATGGTGGCGGTGCTGCCCTGGCGTTGGCCGGTGCATGTCGAGAACGCGTTTTATGGACGGAATTGATCCCCTTCGTTCGTCATCCTAGGGTGGAGCAGTCGCGAAGCGACGTCGCGGAAACCCTAGGATCCGTGCCGTGACCTAGACGCGCTGCCACCGTGCAGAATCTGGATCAAAGAGCGTCACGTCTAACGAAAGCTATTCGCGACCGCCGCGTTCTACGGTCCGCGTCACGGCATGGATCCTCGGGTCTGCGCGCGTCGCTTCGCTCCTTGCTCCGCCCGTGGATGACGAAGGCGTTTGGTGCGCCGCCTTAGTGTAATCACCCCCAAACCATCAGCGCCACCAACCCGACGATACCGACCACCAGCCGCCACCAGCCGAACAGCGAATAGCCGTTGCGCGAGACGTAGTCGAGCAGGAAGCGCACCACGATCAGCGCGGTGACGAAGGCGGCGATGAAGCCGACGGCGATGATCGGCAGGTCGGTCGAGGTCAGCACGTTGCGGTTCTTGAAAAGGTCGAAGGCGAAGGCGCCGACCATGGTGGGCATGGCGAGGAAGAAGGAGAATTCGGCCGCCGCCCGCTTGTCGACGCCCATCAGCAGCGCGCCGACGATGGTCGAGCCGGAGCGCGAGGTGCCGGGGATCAGCGACAGGCACTGGAACAGGCCGATCTTCAGATAAAGGCTGGTCGGAAAGAGCTCGACGTCGTGATGGACCGGCTTGAAGTTGATGCGGTCGACGACGAGCAGCACGACGCCGCCGATGATCAGCATGATGCAGATCAGCTGCGGCGATTCGAACAATATGGTCTTGATGAAATCATGCGCCAGCGCGCCGATGACCGCCGCCGGCAGGAAGGCGATCAGGATGCCGATGACGAAATGCCGGGTCTGCGGATCGCTGGGCAGTTTGATCAGCATCTGCCAGAGCTTGCTGAAATAGACGCTGAGGATCGCCAGGATCGCGCCGAGCTGGATCAGGATCTCGAAGGCCTTGCCGGTGGAATGGAAGCCGAGGAAATGGCCGGCAAGCAGGATGTGGCCGGTCGACGACACCGGAATGAACTCGGTCAGGCCCTCCAAAAGCCCGAGCAGCAGCGCTTCGACGATGGTCTGGCTTTCCATGGCAACCTCTGATCTCGGATGACGGCTAGAGCACGACGCCTAAAAGTGTGAAGCGGTTTTCGGACGACATCATGCTCCAAGGGAAGGGCTTGCTTGTCATGGGGCGGAAGTGTCCCTATAGGTCGCAACACCCATGACAGCCCCAGGAATCGGGCGGCCAAGACTTACCGGCGCGGCCGGCCAATTGCCAGTGCGCCTTTTCATCGCGGAACCATGCTGACGCTTTTCCATCATCCCATGTTCGCCACCTGCCGCTTCGCGCGCCTCGCCTTCGGCGAGTATGGCGAGGAACTGGCGCTGATCGAGGAAAAGCCGTGGACGCGGCGCAAGGAGTTTTTGGCGCTGAACCCGGCCGGCACGCTGCCGATCCTGCTTGCCGAAGGCGACGTGCCGATCGTCGGCGCCATGGTGATCGCCGAATATCTCGACGAGACGCGCGGCGTCTTGAAGCGCGACAAGCGGCTGTTCGCCGAGGACCCGATGCAGCGCGCCGAGATCCGCCGGCTGACCGACTGGTATCTGAGCAAGGCCGAAAGCGAAGTGACGCGGCATCTGGTGCGCGAGCGGGTGCTGAAGCCGGTCATGCCGGAAACCGCCGGCGGCGGCTCGCCGGACTCGGCGGCGATCCGCGCCGCGCGCGCCAACATCCGCCAGCACATGAAATACACCAACTGGCTGGCCGGCACGCGCCATTGGCTGGCCGGCAACAAGGTGACCTATGCCGACCTCGCGGCGGCGGCGACGCTTTCGGTGCTCGATTATCTCGGCGAGATCGACTGGCGCGAGCATGCCGCCGCGCGCGAATGGTACACGCGGGTGAAATCGCGGCCGTCGTTCCGGCCACTGCTTTCCGACCGGGTGCGTGGCTTGTCGCCGGTGTCGCATTATGCGGACCTCGATTTCTGAGAGCCTGCGCGCGCTGATCGACGCCGAGGCGCGCCGCGCCGGCTTCGAGGCGGTCGCCGTGACCCGGCCGGACGCGATCCCGCTGGCGCCGGCGAGACTCGCCGAATTCGTATCCGACGGTTTCCACGGCTCGATGGAGTGGATCGCCGAGACGGTTCAGCGGCGGGCCGAGCCCTCGACGCTGTGGCCGGAGGTGCGCTCGATCATCGTGCTGGCGATGAATTACGGCCCGGACCGCGATCCGCGTGATATCCTCGCGAAGTCCGACCGCGGCGCGATCTCGGTCTATGCGCAAAACCGCGACTACCACGACGTGATGAAGGGCCGGCTGAAGGAGATCGCCGGCAAGATCGTCGCGCGCGCCGGCGGCGACGTAAAAGTGTTCGTCGATACCGCGCCTGTCATGGAAAAACCGCTGGCGGAAGCCGCCGGGCTCGGCTGGCAGGGCAAGCACACCAATCTGGTCAGCCGCGCGCATGGCTCGTGGCTGTTCCTCGGCACCATCTTCACCACCGCAGAGCTTGAACCGGACCAGGCCGAGATCGACCATTGCGGCTCCTGCCGCGCCTGCCTCGACGCCTGCCCTACCGACGCGTTCCCGGCGCCTTACCGGCTCGATGCGCGGCGCTGCATCTCCTACCTGACCATCGAGAACAAGGGGCCGATCCCGCGTGAATTCCGCGACAAGATCGGCAACCGCATCTATGGCTGCGACGACTGCCTGGCCGCCTGTCCATGGAACAAATTCGCCAGCGCCGCTTCGGAGGCCAAGCTTGCCGCGCGCGCCGATCTGCGCGAGCCGAAGCTGTCGGAACTGTTGCTTCTCGACGACGCGGGCTTCCGGTCATTCTTCTCGGGCTCGCCCATCAAGCGCATCGGCCGCGACCGTTTCATCCGCAACGTGCTGATCGCCGCCGGCAATTCGGGCGATGCATCGCTAACGCCCATTGTGCGCCGCCTGCTCGACGATGCCTCGCCGCTGGTGCGGGGTGCGGCAATCTGGGCCCTGTCGCGATTGCTGTCCGATCGCGAATTTGGCGACCTCGCCGCCACGGCCTCGAAGACCGAGACGGATGCGACGGTCCGCGAGGAATGGCTGGCGGCTTTGGCAAATCCGGCGAAGGCCGACTGAAGGGGGTTCATCGATGAGCGAAAGACGCTTCTTCATCTTCGGCGCCGGCTATTCGGCCAAGGCTTTCGCGCGGGCCAACGCGTACCGCGCGCCGGTCTTTGGCACGACCCGGGCGCCGGAAAAGTTCGAGGCGCTGCGGTCGGCCGGCATCGAGCCGCTGCGCTTCGACGGCGCGCTGTCGCCCGAGCTCGGCGATGCGCTTGCACAGACCACGCATCTCATCGTCTCGGTCGGCCCCGACGACGCCGGCGACCCGGTGCTCAACGCCACCGGCGAGACGATCCGGGCAAAGATGCCGGCGCTCGAATGGATCGGCTATCTCTCGACCGTCGGCGTCTATGGCGACCATGGCGGCGCCTGGGTCGACGAGACCAGCGCTTGCCGCCCGGTGTCGAGGCGCTCGGTGATGCGGGTGGCGGCCGAACAGGAATGGCTGACGCTTGGCCGGGAGATCGGCAAACCGGTGGCGATCCTTCGGCTTTCCGGCATCTACGGACCGGGCCGCAACGCGCTGGCCAATCTCGAGGACGGCACGGCGCGGCGGCTGGTCAAGCCGGACCAGGTGTTCAACCGCATCCATTGCGACGATATCGCCGGCGCGCTTTGGCTTCTGGCTGAAAACAATCTCGGCGGCATCTTCAACGTCACTGATGACGAGCCGGCGCCGCCGCAGGATGTCGTCGCCTATGCCGCCAGGCTGATGGGCGTCCCGCCGCCGCCGGAAATTCCCTTCGAGACCGCCCAACTTTCGCCCATGGCGCGGTCTTTCTATGGCGAGAACAAGCGCGTCGCGAATCAGGCGATCAAGGCGGCCGGCTATCGCTTCCGGTTTCCGAACTATCGGGTGGCGCTGGAGCGGATGTGGGCCGAGGGCAACTGGCGTAACGGAGCGCCGCGCAGCCCGATCAGAGCATGATCCCGAAAAGTGGGAACCGGTTTTCGGAAAAGATCATGCTCCAACAAAGAGTTAGATCAGGATGACGATTCAACGAACGTCATCCTGATTTTGAGGATGATGCCGAAAAGTGTGAAACGGGTTTTCGGACGACATCATCCTTCTTTGATTCAGAGCCGCATGATCGATGCGGGACGCGCGACGTGGTACGATTCGTTCCTGATCGGGTTCGCCTGACCGGGCGGCAATGGATAGACTGGAGAGGGACCCCAGCCTGATGAATTTGCGATCGCTGCCTGACCGCAAACCGTTCCTGACCGCCGCGCTGGCGCTGGTGGCCCTGGCCGCGCTGGCGGCTGTCGCCATTTCAGCCGAACCCCGCGCGAAGGACCTGTTCGGCGCCCGGAAACTGCCGGCCGTGGCACCCGCGCAATCCTTCGGCTTCTACTCCAAGGGCTGCTTCACCGGCGGCGTGGCGCTGCCGATGGACGGGCCGACCTGGGAAGTGATGCGCCCGTCGCGCAACCGCCGCTGGGGCCATCCGGCGATGATCGCGCTGATCGAGAAGCTTTCGCGCGACGCGGTAGCCGATGGCTGGCCGGGGCTTCTGGTCGGCGACGTCTCGCAACCACGCGGCGGACCGATGATGACCGGCCATGCCTCGCACCAGATCGGTCTCGACGCCGACATATGGCTGACGCCGATGCCAACGCGGCCGCTGACCATCGCGCAGCGCGAATCGATGAGCGCGACGCTGATGGTCGACGACAAGACGCATCTGGTGAAGGACGCGCTGTGGACGCCGGCGCATACGCGGCTTTTGAAGCGCGCGGCGAGCTATCCGGAGGTCGAGCGCATCCTGGTCAATGCCGGCATCAAGAAGAAGCTCTGCGACACCGTCACCGGCGACCGCTCCTGGCTGCGCAAGATCCGGCCATTCTGGGGCCATGACTATCATTTCCACATGCGCATCGGCTGCCAGCCGGGCTCGCCTTTCTGCAAGGCGCAGGAGACGACGCTGGAGGACGATGGCTGCGGCAAGCCGCTGGCCTGGTGGTTCACCGAGGAGCCGTGGCGGCCGAACAAAAATCCGGACGCGCCCAAGGCGCGCGACGTGATGACGATGGCCAATCTGCCGAAGCAATGCCAGGACGTGGTCAATGCGCCGGACGCGCCTTCGCTGGAGGCGGTGACCTATCATGGCGGCGGCGCAGCGGTCGCCGTGGCCGAGCCGCAGCCGACCGAGCCGGCGGAGATGATCTCCAGCGGCAACACCTCGGTTCCGTCGGCGGCAAGCGCCTTCGCGCCGACGCCCAAGATCGGCATCCCGTTGCCGCGCCCACGGCCGGGGAACTAGTGGCACTGCACAGGGATTTTGACCGGTCGGCTCTGTTTGCGTTGGCAGGTGGCATGCGTTGGAGATTGGCCTAAACGCCCATCGCGATCGTCATTCTAGGGCGGAGCAAGGAGCGAAGCGACGCGCGCGGACCCTGGAATCCATGCCGTTACCTTCGCCAAGGCGTGCGACGGAGCAAAATTCTTCACCGCAGCAACGCTTCCAAGTCACGGAATGGATTCTATGGTCTGCGCGCGTCGCTTCGCTCCTTGCTCCGCCATAGAATGACGAGATTGGGGTGGCTTCAACCAATCTCCAGCGTTTGCGCTGATTCACGGAAATGAACGGAAAATCTCGTACCAAGACAAACGGCAACCTTTCAAAATCCCTGTGTCGGGGAACTAGCGCGTTTCACCGTTCACGGAAGCGGCGAAACGCCCTATCTCTTTGCTTTGACGCAATTCCGGACGGAAGGTTACGGCGAAGGCGCCGAGCTTAACCGCTCACACTTTTCCTGGAATTGCTCCAAGCGCAAGCGGGCTTCCCCTTTGCGGGCTCATGCGCTAGTCAATCGATTGAAATGGGCGATGGAAACGGCACAGCGGCGCCGCAACGAGGACGATCAAGAGCATGGCAGGCGAGAACGAGACAGGGCTGCGGTTTCCGGTCCTGATCGGCGATATTGGCGGCACCAATGCGCGCTTCTCGATCGTGCTCGACGCCAATTCGGAAGCGACCGAGCCGCAGATCGTCCAGACCGCCAATTTCAAGACCATCGACGAGGCGATCCAGGCGGCGGTGCTCGACCGCTCGTCCATCCAGCCGAACTCGGCGGTGCTGGCGATCGCCGGGCCGGTCGACGGCGACGAGATCCCGCTCACCAACTGCCCCTGGGTGGTGAAGCCCCGGCAGATGTTCGCCAATCTGGGCCTGAGCGAGGTCGTCGTGCTCAACGATTTCGAGGCGCAGGCGCTGGCCGTGGTGGCGCTCGGCGAAGAGCACATGGAAAAGATCGGCGGCGGCACGCCGGAACCCAATGCGAGCCGGGTCGTGCTTGGCCCCGGCACCGGCCTTGGCGTCGCCGGGCTGATCCATGCGCTCAACCACTGGATCCCGGTGCCGGGCGAGGGCGGGCATATGGATATCGGCCCGCGCACGCCGCGCGACTTCGAGGTGTTCCCGCATATCGACAAGCTCGAAGGCCGCATCTCCGGCGAGCAGATCCTGTGCGGACGCGGGCTGGTCAACGTCTATCGCGCCGTCGCCAGGACGGACGGCAAGCCGACGCCTTTCACGACGCCGGCCGAGGTCACGGCGGCCGCGCTCGCCAAATCCGATCCGGTGGCAGAGGAGGCGCTGGCGCTGTTCGTCACCTGCCTCGGCCGCACCGCGGGGGATCTCGCGCTGGTGTTCATGGGCCGCGGCGGCGTGTTCCTGACCGGCGGCATCGCGCAGAAGATCGTGCCGGCGCTGAAAGCCGGCAATTTCCGCGCCGCCTTCGAGGACAAGGCGCCGCACAGCGCGCTGATGCGCGAAATGCCGGTCTATGTGATCACCCACCCGCTGGCGGCGCTGCTCGGACTCGCCGCCTATGCCAGGACACCTTCGCTGTTCGGCGTGCAGACGGCGGGCCGGCACTGGCGGGCTTGATCGCGCCAGCGTTCAGGCTGGCGATCGGCCGGCGCGACGAAGTTTCGCCATAGGCAAGCCGCAGCCGGGGCGCTAAGAGGATGCCGAAATGCGGCCCATCCGACACGCGGAAAACCACGAAGCGCCCCTGATTTGACTGTTCAAACTTCCCTCAAACTGAAAATCCAGCCCACCGAGGTCAGCGCGGTGCTGCGCCGCATCCTGGCCGAAAACGGCAAGGAATATCGCTGGACCTATGTCGTCGCCGTCGCCTGCCTGCTGATCGTTTCCGGCACCACCGCCTTCACGGCGTGGATCATGGCCCCGATGATCAACCAGATCTTCTACGAACGGCGCAGCGACATGATCGTCTGGATCTGCGCCGGTTTCATGGGCGCCTCCCTGCTGCGCGGCTTCGCCGGCTATGGCCAGGCAGTGGCGCTGGCGACGATCGGCAACAATCTGGTCGCGCGCTACCAGAAGCGCAGCTTCGACCATCTGATGAAGCTCGGCGTCAACTTCTTCAACGAGACCCGTTCCGGCCGGCTGGCGGCACAGGTCAACGAGAATGTCGGCGGCATCCGAGACCTGCTGTCGCTGACGCTAACCTCCATCAGCCGCGACGCGGTCTCGCTCGTCGCCCTTCTCGGCGTGATGATCTACCAGGATCCGGTGCTGTCGCTCAGCTCGCTGCTGATCGGGCCGCCGTTGATCTGGGCCGTCGTCTACATCACGCGCCGTCTGCGCAAGATCAACCGCGAATCCGTGCTGATCAACTCGCGGCTGAACGGATCGGTGCAGGAGGCCACCCAAGGCATCGCCATCGTCAAGGCCTTCACCCTGGAGGACGAGCTGGCGCGCCGCATCGGCATCATGGCCGACACGGCCGAGCAGCGTAACAACAAGATCGCCCGCGTCGCGGAGCGGCTGTCGCCGATTTCCGAAATCCTGGGCGGCCTCGCCATTACCGCCGTGCTTGCCTATTCCGGCTATCGGGCGCTGGTGCTCGGACAGCCGCCGGGCGCCGTGTTTTCCTTCATCACCGCGCTGATCCTGGCCTATGACCCGGCAAGACGCCTGGCCCGGACACAGGTCGGCATGGAACGTGCCCTGGTCAACGCGCGCATGATCTACGAACTGCTCGACCTCGAGCCGAAGCAGGGCGATGCTCCCGACGCGGTCGAGGCGAAGGTCACTACCGGCGAGGTGCGCTTCAACCATGTGACATTCGGCTACAACGCCGACACCCCGGTGCTCAGGGATTTGAGCTTTACCGCCGCGGCCGGCAAGGTCACGGCCGTCGTCGGCGCATCGGGCGCCGGCAAGTCGACGATGGTGGCGCTGCTGCAGCGCTTCTACGACGTCGACGAGGGCTCGATCGAGGTCGACGGCCAGGATATTGCCAAGGTGACCAAGCATTCGCTGCGCCAATCGATCGCCTATGTGGCGCAGGCGCCTTATCTCTTCGAAGGCACGATCCGCGACAACATCCGCTACGGCCGGCTCTCGGCCACCGACGCCGAGATCGAGCAGGCGGCGAAACAAGCGGCGGCCGACGAGTTCATCCGCCAGCAGCCGGAAGGCTACGACACGCCGGTCGGCGAAGGCGGCTCGACCCTTTCCGGCGGCCAGCGCCAGCGCGTGTCGATCGCGCGCGCGATCGTTCGCCAGGCGCCGATCCTCTTGCTCGACGAGGCGACCTCGGCGCTCGACAACGAGGCGGAGGCGCGCGTGCAGGAAGCGCTGACCCATGTCATGGAAGGCCGCACGACGATCGTGATCGCGCACCGGCTGTCGACCGTGGTCAATGCCGACCACATCATCGTGCTGGAAGAGGGGCGGCTGGTCGAGGAAGGCACGCATGCGACGCTGATGGCCGACCCGCACAGCATCTATGCCCGTTTCCACCGGATCCAGGGCAAGAAGGGGCTGGGGCTTGTCGACGACGTCAAGGCAAGCCAGACTTCGGGCCAAACTCCGGCGCCGCGCAGCCGCGCCAAGAAGACCGTCAGGAGAAGCGCATGAGCGAAGCCGGCGATATGGGCCTGGTTGTAGTGGGCGCCGCCGGCCGCATGGGCCAGACGCTGATCCGCGCCATCCACACCATGCCCGGCGCGCGCGTCGCCGCCGCGATCGAGCGGCCGGACTCGGCGCATCTCGGCAAGGATGCCGGCGAGCTCGCCGGCATCGGCATCATCAACGTGCCGATCGCCGACGATCCGCTGCCGGCCTTCGCCAAGGCCGACGGCGTGCTCGATTTCACGGCTCCAAGCGCGAGCGTCGAATTCGCCGGCTACGCCGCGCAGGCGCGCATCGTCCATGTCATCGGCACCACCGGCTGCTCGGCCGACGACAATGCCAGGATCGCCGCCGCCGCGCGCCATGCCACGATCGTCAAATCCGGCAATATGAGCCTCGGCGTCAATCTTCTGGCGGTGCTGGTCGAGCAGGCCGCGAAGGCGCTCGACGCCGACGATTTCGACATCGAGATCCTGGAAATGCACCACCGGCACAAGGTCGACGCGCCGTCCGGCACGGCGCTGCTGCTCGGCGAAGCGGCGGCGAAGGGGCGCGGCATCGATCTTGCCGACAACAGCGTGCGGGTGCGCGACGGCCATACCGGGGTGCGCAAGACGGGCTCGATCGGCTTTGCCACGCTGCGCGGCGGTTCCGTCGTCGGCGACCACAGCGTGATCCTTGCCGGCACCGGCGAGCGCATCACGCTTTCCCACCATGCCGAGGACCGGGCGATCTTCGCCCGCGGCGCGGTGAAAGCCGCGCTTTGGGCGCGCGCGAAGAAGCCCGGACTTTATTCCATGCGGGACGTGCTCGGCCTGAGCTGATCCCTATCCAAACATTCTATAGGAGCTGACATGTCGGGAACTCTCGTGCTCGTGCGCCACGGCCAGAGCGAATGGAACCTGAAGAACCTGTTCACCGGCTGGCGCGACATCGGGCTGACCGAGCAGGGCACAGCCGAGGCGCTTGCCGCAGGCGAGAAGCTCAAGGCGCGCGGCCTGAAATTCGACATCGCCTACACGTCTGCCTTGAAGCGGGCGCAGGTGACCTGCCAGCACATCCTCGACATCGTCGGCCAGAGCGACCTGAAGACGATCCGCGACCAGGCGCTCAACGAGCGCGACTATGGCGACCTCTCCGGCCTCAACAAGGACGACGCGCGCAAGAAGTGGGGCGAGGAGCAGGTGCATATCTGGCGCCGTTCCTACGACATCGCGCCGCCCGGGGGCGAAAGCCTGAAGGACACCGGCGCGCGTGTGTGGCCCTATTACCTGCACGAAGTGCAGCCGCATGTGCTGCGCGGCGAGACGGTGCTGGTCGCCGCGCACGGTAACTCGCTGCGCGCGCTGATCATGGCGCTGGACGGCAAGAGCGGCGAGGAGATCGTCAAGCTCGAGCTCGGCACCGGCGTGCCGATCGTCTACAAGCTCAACGCCGATTCCACCGTGGCAAAGAAAGACGTGCTGGAGGGGTGAGGCAAGCCGGCTCAGGCAATGCGGTCTATTTTTGTTTTGTTTGCATGTCGATATCCCAAAACCGCTGGGCACTTTGGGCGACATGCAACGAAAAAAGCGCGTTGACACATATCGTTTGCCCGCTTACATCAGCGCCCACCAGCCCAGATGGCGGAATTGGTAGACGCGCACGGTTCAGGTCCGTGTTCCGCAAGGAGTGGAGGTTCGAGTCCTCTTCTGGGCACCATCCTTCGCTCTTCGAGCTTCGGATGGCAGGCCATCCCGGAGTTCCAAGAGCGAAGGGGTCGCCATTCATCCCGACCGCCAACGGGATGCAAGTCTCAACGTTCGCGATTAGCCGTAAGCTTCCAAACTTCGTCATTCCAGGGCGGAGCAAGGAGCGAAGCGACGCGCGCAGACCCTGGAATCCATGCCGTGACGTCGAGGCGTTGCAGCGGTTACAGAATTCCGCTCCGTTGTACTATATGACCCGCGTCACGGCATGGATTCTCGGGTCAAGCCCGAGAATGACGACATGTGGCCGTTGGCCCAATCTCCCCTTCCGACCAGTCCCCCAACAAACCGCTTCAAACCCGCCGCCTCGGGCGCTACGGTCCGCCCCATGGCCCCTTCCGTCAGCCCAACCATCGCCGCGCGCCGCGACCAGATGTTTCCCGTGCTCACCGATGCGGATATCGAGCGCATGCGCCGCTTCGGCGAGGCCACGGCCTATGCCGCCGGCGATCATATCGTGACGGCCGGCACGGTCTCGCCCGGGGTGATCCTCATCCTTTCGGGCAGGGTCGACATCACCCAGGCCGGCGGGATCGGGCCGCGCGAGCCGATCATCACCTACGGCCCCGGCAGCTTCGTCGGCGAGCTGGCGCAGCTGTCGAACCGGCCGTCGCTGGTCAACGCGGAGGCGGACGGACCGGTCGAGGCCATCGTCATCCCCTCGCAGCGGCTGCGCGACCTGATGGTGCAGGAGGCCAATCTCGGCGAGCGCGTCATGCGGGCGCTGATCCTGCGCCGCGTCGGCCTGCTCGAAAGCGGCGCCAGCGGGCCGGTCGTCATCGGCCCGCCGGGCAATGGCGACGTGCTGCGGCTGCAGGGCTTTTTGCGGCGCAGCGGGCTTCCCCATCGCGCGCTCGATTCCGACACCGACCCTTGCGCGAAAACGCTGATCGAGCGGTTCCATGTCGACCCGCATCATCTACCGATCGTGCTCTGCCCCAACGGCAAGCTGATGCACAATCCGGGCGAGACCGAGCTTGCCCGCTGCACCGGCCTGCTGCGGCCAATCGATGCCGGCAAGGTCTATGACGTGGCGATCGTCGGCGCCGGGCCGGCGGGGCTGGCAGCGGCCGTCTATGCCGCCTCGGAAGGGCTGTCGACCATCGTGCTCGATTGCCGCGCCTTCGGCGGGCAGGCGGGCGCTTCGGCGCGCATCGAAAACTATCTCGGCTTCCCGACCGGGATCACCGGCATGGCGCTGATGGCGCGCGCCTATAACCAGGCGCAGAAATTCGGCGTCGAGATGGTCATACCCGACGAGGCGAAGCTGCTCGACGACGCCAGCGACGGCGCCCGCTACAGGCTTGCCATCGGCGATGGCGAGAGCGTGCGCACGCGCGCCGTGGTGATCGCCAGCGGCGCGCGCTACCGCCGCCTCGATATCGCCAATCTGGCGCAGTTCGAGGGGACGTCGGTGCATTACTGGGCCTCGCCGATCGAGGCCAGGCTTTGCCGCGACCAGGAAGTGGCGCTGGTCGGCGCCGGCAATTCGGCAGGACAGGCGGCTGTCTATCTGGCGAGCCAGGTGCGCAAGGTGACGCTCTTGGCGCGCCGCGACAGCCTCGACGCCACCATGTCGCGCTATCTCGTCGAGCGCATCGCGGCGCAGCCCAACATTGAGGTGCTGCCCGAGACCGAGACTACGGCGCTGGAGGGCCGTGACGGCAATCTCGAAGTGCTGCGCTGGCGCAACCGGGCGAGCGGCGAAGAGACGACGCGCGCCATCCACCACCTCTTCCTGTTCATCGGCGCCGATCCGAACACCGACTGGCTGGCGAATTGCAATGTGGCGCTGGATGCCAAGGGTTTCGTGCGCACCGGACCGGAGACGACACCCGGGCACGGGCTGATGGAGACCAGCCGAAGCGGCGTGTTCGCCATCGGCGACGTGCGCTGCGGCTCGACCAAGCGGGTCGCCGCCGCCGTCGGCGAAGGCGCGCAGGTGGTGGCGGCATTGCATGCCTATCTGGCGCGGAACGGCGAATTGGCGAGGAGAGCGTGATGGATGAATGCCGGCATACGAAGGACATCAAAAAGGTCACGCCGAGCGCGCTGGGCTGCGAGGAATGCCTGAAAAGCGGCTCTTGGTGGGTGCATCTGAGGCTCTGCCGGACCTGCGGTCATGTCGGCTGCTGCGACGACTCGCCCAACCGCCACGCGACAAAGCATTTCCATGCCACGCAGCATCCGATCATCGAAGGCTACGACCCGCCGGAAGGCTGGGGCTGGTGCTTCGTCGACGAGGTTTTTGTCGACCTCGAGGGCGATACGACGCCGCAGAATGGGCCGATCCCGAAGTTTGTTTGAGGGTACGCTTTCAGCGCACCGAACCCGTCACGGTCTGATCGATGGCGTCGGGCACGGATTTGCGATCGTTGCCGGCGAAGATGCCGATGAGGAGCAGGCTGAGCACGACCGGCACAAACAGGATGGCGACGCGCGCCTGCACGTAAAAGATGGCGCGCCATTCATTTCGCTTTTCGTCGTTCATCATGCTCGCTCTGTGATGCCTCCCGGAGAGGGGGCATAGAGAGGAAGCGTTAAACATCTCCTTCCGATTCGGTTAACGGGCTACGATCTTCTGGAATCGCGAAGGGTAGCGCTGGCCCCCGCTCCGTCTCGGCGCTGCGCGCCGAGCCACCTCTCCCCCGCCTTTGGCGGGGGCGAGGAACCCTAGCTTGCGAAGGGTCGCGGCTTCGGCATGCGTCGGAGATTGGCTGAAACGCCCATCGCGATCGTCATCCACGGGCGGAGCGGGAGCGAAGCGGACGCGCAGACCCGAGGATCCATTCCGTGACTTCCGAGCGCCGCCGCGGTGCAGACTTCTGCTCCGCTGCGTTCTTCGATCAAGATCACGGAATGGATTCCAGGGTCTGCGCGACGCCGCTTCGCGGCTGCTCCGCCCTGGAATGACGAGGCTGAGGGGCTTCGGCTAATGCCCAGCGTTTGCACCAATTTCACACGGTGAAAGCCCTTCGGCAAACGGCGACTTTTCAAAATTCCTTGTCGAGAAAACCAACGCTCAAACGGCTTTCAGCGCAAACAACCGGCCACCGGCCGGCACGACGTCGTCAATGCCGGCGAGCCGCAGGCAATGCCAGGCCATGGCGTGATTGGAGGAGGTGACGGGAATGCCGATGCGTCGCTCCAGATCGGCGACCGCCTCGGCGACGCGCAGACTGGTGCAGGAGATGAAGATCGCCTCCACCCCCGGCACTTCAGCCATGCGTTCGGCCGCCGCCTCGATCGAGGCGAGCGAGATGCGGGCTGCCTCGCGGTCGTCACGGCGGTCGAAGGTGGCGACGGCCGCGATGTCGAGGCCGCGTCCGGTGAAATAGCGGACGAGGCCCTGGTTGATCTCGGGCGCGTAAGGGGTCAGCAGGCCGATGCCCTTGGCACCCAATGCCTTGAAGGCGGCCAAGGCGCCGGTGACCGGCGTGGTGCAGGCGACGCCCGACCGCGCCTTCCTGATCTCGGCGAAGACGGCTTCCTCGCCGAGCGTCATCGTGGCCGAGGTGCAGCCGAAGCCGACGACGTCGAGCGGGATGCTGGGCAGGATGAGGTCGACGGTGGGCGCGATGCGCGGGCCCATGGCGCGCAGCGTTTCCGGCGTGATGTCGTTGTCGTTGAACAGACGCGCCTCGTAGAAGGCGACGCCCGGAATGCGCACCAGCGCGCGGAACTCATGCTCCAGCGTCTGATCGGTGGCGAGGATCGCCAGGCCGATCGCCGCGCGCGAAGCGAGGCCGCCGTCGATCTCCGACGGCAGGACGCCCAAATCGACTGGCATGGGACCGACAGGCCCTGAAGCGGCAAGCGGCGCGGCGGCGAGATTGGCGGACATGGCGTTCCCTTTCTTGTCGGAGCGGGATCGATCCCGCTCTCAGTTCAAAAGTCCATCCATCGAAATGGCCGGCTTGCGGCCGGCGATCAGGTCGGCGGTGATGCGGGCCGAGCCATGCGACATGGTCCAGCCGATATGGCCGTGCCCGGTGTTGAGATAGAGGTTGCGCAGGCGCCGCTGGCCGAATTCGGGCAAATTGTTGGGCGTCATGGGCCGCAGGCCCGCCCACATCTCGGCGCGGTCGTAATCGGCGCCTTCGGGATAAAGCTCCGCGGTCACGCCCTTCATGAAGGCGAAATCGGCCGGCTTGTGGCTGGTATCGTAGCCGGCGAACTCCGCCGTGGCGGTGACGCGCAGCCGGTCGCCGAAGCGCGACACGGCGACCAGGTTGTGCTCGTCGATGGCGGCGATGGTCGGCGGCGCCGGCCGGTTGCCAACCGGAATGGTCAGCGAATAGCCCTTGATCGGATAGATCGGCAGGCTGATGCCGACGGTCTTGGCGATCAGTGGGCTGTAGGAGCCGAGCGCCAGCACATAGGCGTCGCCCTTGACCGCGCCCTTGTCGGTCGTCACCTGGACTACGCCGTCGCCGGATGTCTCGATGCCGGTGATGGTCGTGCCGGTGCGGATCTCGCCGCCGCGCTCGGCCACCTTGGCGGCAAGCGCGCGGGTGAATTTCGCCGGGTCGCCGGTCTCGTCGGTCGGGCAATGGATGCCGCCGGCGATTTTTTCCCTGGCCGAAGCCAGCGATGGGTCGAGCGCGACGATGGCGTCGCGGTCGAGCACCTTGATCAGCTGGCCGTCGGATTCGAGCAGCCGCATATGCTCGACGCCTTTGTCGAGCGCCTGCTGGCTGCGATAGAAATAAAGGATGCCGCGATCGTTGCGGTCGTATTCGATCGCCTCGTCGGCGACGACCTCTTGCAGGACCGATTGCGAATAGACGGCCAGCCGATGCTTGAGCAGCGTGTTACGCTTGGCCTTTTCCGCCGTGCATTCCATCAGGAACAGCCATGACCAAGAGTAGAGCCGGGGATCGGCCGAAAGCCTGAAGCGCAGCGCCTGGTCCTTCAGCACCAGCGATTTCAACAGGATCAATGGCGCCTTGGGCGACGACCAGACGAAGGAGTGCCCCGGCGCAATCATGCCGGCATTGCCCCAGCTCGTCTCGGCGGCGACCTGCTGCTGCCGCTCGAGGATGACGACCTCGTGCCCGTCCTTCTGCAGCTGGTAAGCCGTGGTGACGCCGACAACGCCGCCACCCAACACGACCACGCGCATAGCGCCTCCCGGAGATCGCAAAGTGGGGGCAGTTTAGAATGTAGATTGCGGTGTGCAATGGCACACATACCGAGATGTCGGCAGGGCAGCGCCCTCTCTCGTGAGCAGGGCTATCGCAAATGGCGCTTCGTCATTCTAGGGCGGAGCAAGGAGCGAAGCGACGCGCGCAGACCCTAGAATCCATACCGTGACATTGGCCATAGAATGCAACGACCCAGAATAGCCGTTGGTAGTAGCGCCAGGTAAGATCGAAGCATGACAGGCTACGTCTACATGACCGCGAGCCAGAAAGGCGGCACGATCTATATCGGCGTCACCAACGACCTTGCTCGCCGCATGCCCGAGCACAAGACCGGCCAGGGCTCCACCTTCACCAGCCGTTACGGTGTGCAGCGCCTCGTCTGGTACGAAGAGCATTTCGACATCACCGACGCCATCCAGCGTGAGACGTCATTGAAGCGCTGGCCGCGCCAATGGAAGGTGGAATTGATCGAGAAGAGCAACCCGGAATGGTTCGAGCTGTTTCGCGGAATTGGCTGGTGAATGTTCTGGACCGTGGCGGCTCTCAACCGTCACGGCATGGATTCTAGGGTCTGCGCGCGTCGCTTCGCTCCTTGCTCCGCCCTAGAATGACGAAGGATGGGCTGCCGGGACAGAGGGGGGCGCGAAGGATCTCGGCGAAGCCGTTTAGCCAGCCAGCGCCTGCTCCAGGTCCGCGATCAGATCATCGCCGTCCTCGATCCCACACGACAACCGCACCAGCGAGTCCGAAATGCCGATCGCGCCGCGCTTTTCCGCCGGGATCGAGCCGTGCGTCATCAGCGCCGGGTGCTCGATCAGGCTTTCGACGCCGCCCAGGCTTTCGGCCAACGTGAAGAGCTGCGTGCGTTCGAGGAAGCGTTTGGTGCCGGCCAGGTCGCGGTCGAGGTCGACCGAGATCATGCCGCCGAAGGCGTGCATCTGCTGGACGGCGATGGAATGCTGGGGATGGCTGGCAAGGCCGGGATAGATGACCCGGCGGACATCTTTTCGCGTTTCCAGCCATTGCGCTATTTTCAGGCCGTTGGCCGAGTGACGCTCCATCCTGAGCGCCAGGGTTTTTATGCCGCGCAGCGCCAGAAAGCTGTCGAACGGGCCGGAGATGGCGCCGATGGCGTTCTGCAGGAATTTCAGCTGGTCGGCGAGATCCTTGTTGTCGCCGACCACCGCCACGCCGCCGACCATGTCGGAATGGCCGTTGAGATATTTCGTCGTGGAATGCACGACGATGTCGATGCCGAGCTCCAGCGGGCGCTGGATATAGGGGCTGCAAAAGGTATTGTCGGCGACGGTGAGCAGCCCCTTGCGCTTCGCCAGCGCCGCCACCGCTTCGAGATCGACGATGCGCAGCAGCGGATTGGTCGGCGTCTCGACCCAGAGGAGCTTGGTGTCCGGGCGGATCGCCGCCTCGACCGCGGCAAGGTCGGTGAAATCGGCGAAGCTCACCTCAAGGCCGGCGGAGCGCTTGCGCACCCGCTCCATCAAGCGGAACGAGCCGCCATAGATGTCGTCGGTGGCGACGATATGGGCACCGGAATCGAGGAGCTCCAGCACGGTGCCGATCGCGGCCAGGCCGGAGGCGAAGGCGAAGGCCTTGCTGCCGCTCTCGAGGTCGGCGACCGCGCGCTCGAAGGCGAAGCGCGTCGGGTTCTGGCTGCGGGCGTACTCAAAACCCTTGTGCACCCCGGGCGACTGCTGGCCGTAAGTGGAGGTGGCGTAGATCGGCACCATCACCGCGCCGGTCAGCGGATCATGGCTCTGGCCGCCATGGATGGCGCGGGTGGAAAAGGCCAGGCGGTTATTGCCGGTCGAGGTCATTTTGCGCGGCGCCTCAGATGGTTGATCAGGTCGATACGAGTTATCAGGCCGATGAACTCTTCGCCATCGAAGACAATGGCGACCTCGTTGCGGTCGAAGACCGGCAGCAGCGTGTCGAGCGTTTGGCTGGCCTGCAGCGTGTGCAGGTTGGAGGTCATGGCCGATCGCACCGGGCCGTTGAAGCGGTCCCAGCGGCCGTCATAGGGACCGTCGACCTTGGCCAGGATGTCGCTCTCATCGACGATGCCGACCAGCCTGCCCTCGTCCAGCACCGGCAGCTGGGAGACGTCGGAGCGGCGCATGCGGCCATAAGCGTTGAGTAGGGTTTCTTCCGGGCCAACGGTCACAATGTCGCCGGTGCGCGGCGAGCGCATGACCAGGTCGCGCAAATCGCCATGCTGTTCCTGGTCGGCGAGGCCCTGCTCGGCCAGCCAGATGTCGTCGAAGACTTTCGACAGGTATTTGTTGCCGCTATCGCAGACCAAGGTGACGACGCGCTTCGGCACCGTCTGCTCGCGGCAGTAGCGAAGTGCGGCCGACAACAGCGTGCCCGACGACGAGCCGGCCAGGATGCCTTCACGCGACAACAGATCGCGCACCGCCAGCATGCTCTGCTTGTCGGGAATGGAATAGGCTTTTTTCACCAGCGACAGGTCGGCATTGGGCGGCACGAAATCCTCGCCGATACCTTCCACCGTCCAGCTGCCGGCCTCTTCCATCTTGCCCGTCTTGATCAGCGGCGCCAGCACCGAGCCCACCGGATCGGCGAGCACCATCTCGGTCTTCGGCGAGTGTTTCGCAAAATAGCGGCCGAGGCCGGTCAGCGTGCCGCCGGAGCCGACGCCGACGACCACCGCGTCGACGTCGCCTTCGAGCTGCGAAAAGATTTCCGGTCCGGTCGTCGTCTCATGCGCCAGCGGATTGGCGGGATTGGCGAACTGGTTGGCATAGAAGGCGCCGGGCAGTTCGGCGGCGATCTTCTCGGCCATGTCCTGGTAATATTCGGGATGGCCCTTGCCGACGTCGGAGCGGGTCATGCGCACCTCGGCGCCGAGCGCGCGCAAATGCTGGATCTTTTCGCGCGACATCTTGTCGGGCACGACGAGGATGATGCGGTAGCCTTTCGGGATGCCGACCTGGGCCAGGCCGAGGCCGGTGTTGCCGGCGGTCGCTTCGACGATCGTGCCGCCACGCTTCAGCGCGCCCGATTTCTCGGCCGCCGCGATCATCGACAGCGCGATGCGGTCCTTGATCGAGCCGCCGGGATTCTGGCTTTCGAGCTTGATGAACAGCCGGCACTTGCCGGTGTCGAATTTGGTCAGCTCGACGACCGGCGTCTGGCCGATCAGGTCGAGCACCGAGGCGTAAGGCGGACGCAATCTCGACAGATTGGCGTCCACGCCGCCGGGCGCCGGTTGTCTCTGCTCGCTCATCTCAGATGCTCCATGGAAGCGGTTCGATGCGGGTGTTCGCAATCTCGCGCATCCTTGTTGGATCATGATCTTTTCCAAAAACCGGTTCCCACTTTTTGGGATCATGCTCTAGCCGCCGGAATCCATTCCGGTTTCGCGGATCGCGCGAGGTGTCTTTTCAAGCCCTTTTCGTCTGGAAAGAAGATAGATCGTGCCAATCCGGCGGCGAGTGGGGGAATGGAATTTCACGGGGTGCGCGCTCTATCGCCTCTCCTGTTGAACTTGGCGGGACAGCGCCCCCCTCTGTCCTGCCGGACATCTCCCCCACTTGGGGGGAGATCAGCAGCTCCGCCCCCAGCGTCTTCTTCTGCAATGTCGGCGATTGGCGAAAGCCGAGGCGACAGCCAATCTCCCCACTTGTGGGGGAGATGGCCGGCAGGCCAGAGGGGGGCGCCGTGGAGCGCCAACCTCGACGAAAAAATCACCCCAGCAATTGCTTGCTCAGCTTCGCGCATTGCACGCGGATGTCGGGAATGGCGTCGATCTCGAAGAAGGTGCCGCGCGTCAGCGGCCCGACGGCGAGCAGCTTCGACGACACCGTGCCGTCGGCCGCGATCAGCTCGCATTTGGCGGTGACATCGAGGCCGAGACGCAGCGGATCGGGCCGCGCCACGCCGCGCTCGACCAGCGAGCGCACGACGCCGTTCGACGTTCTCGAAATATCGCGGGCGATGCCCATGCAATCATAGATGCGGGCGACGTCCAGGGTCTCGACATCCTGCGTGCCGCGCGGCTGGATTTTCACGGCGAAGCCACCGTTCGCCTCGACGTTCACGACCCTTCCGGCGATGAGGCGGATGCGGTCCGACCTTACCGCCTCGGTGACGCGCGCGTAGACTTCCGGCGCCATGCGGTGGCGGTGGATATCCCACCAGGCCTTGGTGTGCTCGACGAAGCGGCGCTTGGCCGAGGACGGCCAGTTCTGCCAGATCGTCTGGTTGAACGGCCTCAGGCCATCGACGACGTCGCGCCAGTCGCCGCCAGCCTTCTCGATCTCGCGGATCAGATTGCGGAACCAGCCGACGAAATAGGAGAGTTCCGTGCCGAGCGGAATGTCGGCGATATCGAGCTTGATCGGATTGCCCTTGCGGTGCGGCGACGGCAGCAGCCCGCGCCGCGACACCGCGACGATGGCGCCGCGATGGCCGCGCTGTTCCAGCGAGAGAAACGCGTCGACCATGCTCAGGCCGGTGCCGAGCAGCAGCACCTGGGCTTGCGGATCAAGCGTGGTGTCGGCCTCCGTCCCCATCCGGACGGCGTGGCCCTGGAAGGCGCCGGGCTGCTCGTCGTGACCGGTGGCCAGGACGGCAAGATGCGCGACGACGCTGGTGCCGTTGGCCAAGGCCACCTCGACGCCCGACGCGGTCGGCGCGATCGACAGGCTCTCCTCGCGGATCAGCCTGAGCCGGCCGGTGTCGCGCTCGCGCTCCACGAGGCCGTCGAGCAATTCCTGCAGATAGCGGGCATAGAGGCTGCGCGGCGCATAGAACGGCCCCTGGTCCGGCCTGGCGAAGCCGCGTTCCAGCACCCAGCGCGCGAAATGCATCGGGTCGTCGGCATAGCCGCTCATGCCGGAGGCGTTGACGTTGAGCACATGCGCCGAAAGCAGCGTCGAATAGGCCATGCCCTGGCCGAAATGCGGCCGCTTCTCGATCAAGGTGACGCGCAGGTCCGGATTGGGCGATTTCAACAGATGCGCGGCCAGCACGACACCGCTGGCGCCGCCGCCGACAATGATGATGGAATTGGCGCGTCCAACCATGACTGCTCGCCGAAACCGAGCGATCAACGCGCGGCAAGCGCCGCGAGCGGCCTTGGCCGCAAGCCACGAACGATCGCCGGAACGGGCTTTTGAAGGTCGCGCATCGTTCTCTCACTCCCAATGTTGATAAGATTACTATACTAACCGAGCCGGGCACGAAACCAGAGTTCCAATTGCCGCGCCCTTTGAAGCATGAATTTGCCCGGATGGCGTGACAGGCGGATTTTCGTTCGGCCTGAGAACGGCGGCCTACGTTCCTTCGTCATTCCAGGGCGGAGCGACGCGGAGCGGAGCGTAGACCTCAGAGTGACGACACAAGAGACGCTCAGCCAACGCGCAAGGGTGGTGGTTGCCGGCGAACGCGACCGCTTGCCGCCGCGCGACGAGAGCTTCTACCGGGCCTGGCAGTACTGGTCGCAAAGATCGGGTCGCAGACTAACCTTTGTCGCCAGCCGTCTCCGCGCGGCCGGCAAGATCAGATGCGGGAGCGGTTCGCCCAGCGCAGCCCGACCACGCCGACCAGCATGGTGACGAGGCCGATATAGAGCCATTGCGTCTGGCCGGTCATGAAGCTGCCCTTGACGAGGCCGAGACCTTGCAGCGACCACAGCGCACCCAACCCCAGCACAATCAGCGCCAGCACAAACCTGATCAATCGCATCGGCTTGACCCTCTCCGGAAGTCGATCCTGAACGGCAATGGGGACGCAACAAAAGACGCGGAGGAACCGAAGCAGTTCCGTTCCTCTGTACTTGAATCCTGACGACCGATGTTGGCCGGAACGATCCGGATATCGGTCCGATATTCATTGAGAATACGCCTTCCCGGTGCCGGAAATATCATGACAAACTGTTTCGCGGCGACTCCAAACGTGTGCCATCGCCATGGAACCGCCAGATCAATGCCGCATTTCCTGCCTCATTCGGCACATATCGGCGGGGCCTACCTCTAACGGAGCCACCCCCAAAGCATGAAGAAAACCAACCAGACCGCGCTTGTCGCGGTAACGATCGCGGCTGGCCTGATGGCCGGCGCCTCTTCCGCCTCCTCCGCCGCCGCGCAGTGCGGCCGCGCTTCCTGGTATGCGCTGCATTCCAGAACCGCCTCGGGGGAACGCATGAACCCCTCGGCACTGACTGCCGCCCACCGCTCCTTGCCCTTCGGCACCAAGCTCAGGGTCACCAACAAGAACAACGGCCGCAGCGTCGTCGTGCGCATCAACGATCGCGGTCCGTTCGTGAAAGGACGCATGCTCGATCTCTCCCGCGGCGCCGCCGGCCAGCTGGGCTTCATCGGTTCGGGCCATACCGCCGTCTGCATGGCGCGCGTCTGAGCTTTGTTTTGATGCATGTCGTTGCCCCAAAACCGCTGCACACTTTAGGGCGACATGCATTGTCCGTCGGACCATGATCCAATGCGGACCAAGTGGTTCGGGATCATGGCCGATGTCCGGCATGAGGGCCGGACACATATCCTTCACATTTCCGCAGCGCACATTGAGCCGGCTCGCCCGCTCAAGCCCGATTTTCAACAGGTTGAACCAAAGAAGCATTCGTCAGACAAAATGACGTATTGCATCGCAAAAATATCTTGTTAGCCTCGCCAGGAGACATTCAAGGCTCGGCGCTGTCCGTCGTCCTTTTGGTCGTTGGACGGCAGCGGGGTTCGCGATGTTCTACCAGCTCTATGAAATGAACCATGCGGCGCTGCAGCCGGCTCGCCTCTATGCCGACGCGGTACGGCTCTTCTACTCCAACCCGCTCAATCCGATTTCCCACACCCCCTTCGGCCGCTCGGTCGCGGCGACCGCGGAGCTCTTCGAGCGGACCACCCGCCGCTACGGCAAGCCGCAATTCGGCCTGGACAAGACCGTGGTCGACTGGAAAAGCGTCGCCGTCGCGGAAAAGACGGTCTGGTCGAAGCCGTTCTGCAACCTGATCCGTTTCGAGCGCGCGCTGCCCGCCGGCCGCAAGCCGGACCCCAAGCTTTTGATCGTGGCGCCGATGTCTGGCCATTACGCGACGCTGCTGCGCGGCACGGTCGAGGCGATGCTGCCCTATGCCGACGTGCACATCACCGACTGGGTCGATGCCCGAATGGTACCGGCGGCGCAAGGCAGCTTCGATCTCGACGACTACATCGACTATGTCATCGAGATGTTCCACGCGCTCGGCCCCGACACGCATGTGATGGCCGTGTGCCAGCCTTCGGTGCCGGTGCTGGCGGCGGTGGCGCTGATGGAAAAGCGCGGCGATCCCTTCGTGCCCGCCACCATGACGTTGATGGGCGGCCCGGTCGACACGCGCCGCAACCCGACCGCGGTCAATCTTCTGGCCAAGGAAAAGGGCATCGACTGGTTCCGCGACAATGTCGTGATGCATGCGCCCTGGCCGGTGCCGGGCTTCGGCCGCACGGTCTATCCGGGCTTCCTGCAGCTTTCGGGCTTCATGAGCATGAATCTCGACCGCCACATCATCGCCCACAAGGACTTCTTCATGCATCTTGTGAAGCATGACGGCGACAGCGCCGAAAAGCACCGCGACTTCTATGACGAATATCTGGCGGTGATGGACCTGACGGCGGAATTCTACCTGCAGACGGTCGACACCGTGTTCGTGCGCCACGCACTGCCGAAAGGCGAGATGAAGCATCGCGGCGAGACGGTCGACTGCGCGGCGATCCGCAACGTGGCGCTGCTCACCATCGAGGGCGAGAACGACGACATTTCAGGGCTCGGCCAGACCCAGGCCGCGCATGATCTGTGTGTCAACATTCCCGCCGACAAGCATGTCCATTACATGCAGCCGGCCGTCGGCCATTACGGCGTCTTCAACGGCTCGCGCTTCCGCTCCGAGATCGTGCCGCGCATCGCCGACTTCATCTCCAGCTATGGCCGCCAGCAGCGGGTGGCGGTGAGGCCGAAGCTGGTCCGTTCGGCCAAAAGCTGAACGCCGGAGCCCGGATCAGCCCTGCCGCCGCCCGGCGGCCGGCCGTGTTGCGCCCACGCCTCTGTTGCGAAAGTGCCGCTACGGGATCGTCCAGGTAACCATGCCGTCAAACTGGCCGTCGTCTCCAATTGACACGGACTGTAAATCGCCTTTAACGTTTCGTTAATAAAGAACAGGGCGGCGGGGACAATGACTTCCTCAGCGATGACGCGGATTCTGCGTTTGTGTGCGGTCGCAGGGCTGACGATCTCTGCGCATTGGGCCGTGCCTGCCTGGGCGGCGGGCGCGATGGCCACGGGCGGGCTGACCTCGCAGCCGATCGGCCACTATGATTTCTGCAAATCGCATCCGAACGAGTGCAACATCCGCCCGGCCAATCTCGATCCGGCCAGGATGACCGACGGTCTGTGGCGCCGGCTGACCAGCGTGAGCGCCAAGGTCAACGCCGCCGTCAAGCCGTTGAGCGATCTCGATCACTATGGCAAGGACGAAGTCTGGGCCTACCCGGACGACGGCTATGGCGACTGCGAGGACTATGTGCTGGAAAAGCGCCGCCAGCTCTACCGCATGGGCATGTCGCTCGCCGATCTTTTGATCACCGTCGTACGCAAGCAGGACGGGGAAGGCCATTCGGTGCTGACGGTGCGCACCGACAAGGGCGACTACGTGCTCGACAACCTGACCGACAAGGTCAAAGCCTGGGACGCGACCGGCTACCGCTTCCTCAAGCGCCAGGCGATCGACAACACCGGACGCTGGGTCTCGATCCGCGACGGCCAGGCGGTGCTGGTCGGCTCGGTGCAGTAGGCGCCAACTTCGGTTTCGTCATATTGTAGGGCGAAGCCAGAGCGCAGCGATGCGCCGCAGTTCCGGCCGCCAAACTACCCTATCCTCCTCAAACCATTCTATGGTCTGCGCCGCGTCGCTTCGCTCCCGCTCCGCCCGTGGATGACGAAGTCTCACAGCTCCATGAACCATTTCCTCCCGGCTGGCGACACACGGCCGTGGACGGAAACCAAACCATGGAGAATTCAAATGACTGCTTTTCTGCGGAACACCCTGCTTGCCGCCGTCGCGGTATCGGCCCTGACCGGATCGGCTCTGGCGGACGAGACTGTCAAAAGCTGCGCCAAGACCAACTTCAATGATTTGTGGAGCGGTCGCTGCTGCAGCGTCGGTTCCGCGAACTGCCCGGGCGGCGGCAATGGCCGCGACCATCAGGGCCATCAAGGTAATGGCGGCCGGGGCAGCACCAATGACGGCAGCACGAACGGCGCCGGCAAGCTCTGATTTAGAGGTGAGGGCTTTCCACAGCGTCGCACATGGAAGCCTTGGCTTCGCGCCTTCGTCATTCTATGGCGGAGCAAGGAGCGAAGCGACGCAGCGCAGACCATAGAATCCATTCCGTGACCTAAGAGCGTCGCGGCGGTGCAGAAAAACCTCTGTTCTGCACCGCCTTTACCCTTCGCGCGAGGTCACGGAATGGATCCTCGGGTCTCCGCGTCCGCTTCGCTCCCGCTCCGCCCGTGGATGACGAAGTTCGGGCGGCTTCGGCTAGCGGCATCCCGTTTTATGCGGGCAAACTATCCCCTCAGCGCAGCTCGGACCAATGCCGTGATCTTCCTCAGTTCCGCTTCATCGAGCCTCTCGATGCTGTCGGCCAAAAGGTTGGCCAGCTCGGTGGCCGCCGGCGACAGGCCGGACGTGTCGATCCTGACCCTTGGGTGCGAGCTTTCGGCGAGGCGGGCAAGTTCCTCGGCGTCGTCCCAGATGATGTTGAAGTAGCCGATGATCTTCTGGATTAGCGTCCAGGTCGGCGCGCCGCGGCGGCCGTGCTCGAGCGCCGACAGATAGGCGGCGCTGACGCCGATGGCTTCGGCCATCGCCTTCTGGCTGACGCCGCGTTCGGCGCGCAGCGCCCTGAGCTTCTCGCCGAACGGGGTCATACCAGGTCCCTCATAGGCGCGTCCGCCGCAGCCGCACATAGAGCGCGCCCGAGCCGCCATGGTTGCGGGCGGCGTGATCGTGGCTGGACACAAGATGCCGGAAGGCCGGCGTCGACAGCCAGGCCGGAACGGCGCGGCGCAGGATGCCGTCGCCGCCGGAGGACGAGCCCTTGCCGGTGATGATCAGCACGTAACGGATGCCGCCGGCATGCGCCCGGTTGAGGAAGGTGAGCAGCAGCGAATAGGCCTCGTCCTGCGTCATGCCGTGCAGGTCGACGCGGCCTTCGATCGGCAGCCGGCCTTTTTTCAGCTTATGCAGCGTCTGGTCGTCGAGCGCGTGCGAGACATGCTGCGGCTTGGGTTTTGCGGCAGCGGCCGGAACGCCGTTGACCGGAGCGGCGGCCGGCGCCGGTTTCGGCTCGACGATGTCGGGGATCTCGACGGCGGTCTTGCCTTTCAGCGGCCGGGCCGAACGCGCCACCAGGTTCCACAGGATGCGGTCGTCGTCGCTGAGATGATCGTCGCGGCGGCTCACCGGCGCGCTCCATCGAACAGGCCGCGGGGCACCAGCGCATAGAAGTCGGCCGCGTTGCGGACCACGCCGGCGATTTCGCCGGCGGCATCGCCCGAGCCGGCGAAGAGATCGCCCCGGGCCGGGCCGGTGATGGCCGAGCCGGTGTCCTGCGCGATCATCAGCCGCCGGAACGGTTTTTGGTCGAAGGCGGTGAGCGTCGGCGCGTCGATATAGAAGGGTGTGCCGAATGTGTGCAGCAGGCGGTCGACCGCGACCGAACGCCCGGGCGTCAGCGGCACCTTGGCGGCGGCGATGGGCCCAAGCGCTGTATCGTCGACTTCGGCTTCGCGGAAGAAGATGTAGGAGCGGTTCCGCCACAGGATCTCGTCGACGCGGTCGGGATGCGCCTTGAACCAGGCTCGGATCGACTGCATCGTCACCTTTTCGAGCGGGATCTCGCCGAGATCGCTCAAGGTCTTGCCGGGGCCAGAAAAGCGCTGGCCGGACTTGGCGGCATAAGTGACGCGGCAGAGCCTGCCGTCGGTCATCTTCAATCTAGCTGCGCCCTGCACATGGATGAAGAAGGCATCGACCTTTTCGGCGAGCCAGGCGATCTCGAGGTTCTGGCCGGAGAGCGCGCCGCGCTCGATTTCGCCGCGGTCGAAATATTCGACCGGAGCAGCATCCGTCCGCCGGGCGAAGGCCAGATAGGCATCCATGCCGGCCGGCCGGTTGCCGTCGTCGATGTCGATCAGGTCGGCGGGGCAGGACAGCAGCGGCACGGTGAACCGCTCGGTCCTGACCGGCGAGGCCTCGACCTCGGGTTCGTAAAAACCGGTGACAAGGCCGGCGCCGCCATTGTCGGGTACGACCAGAGCGGGAACGAAATGCCGTTCGAAGAACGACCGCGCCTCGGACCTGCTCGGCGCCGAAACGGCGCGCGCCTCGGCATAGGCCTCGGCAAAAGCATTGAAATCGACGCCGAGCGATCCGGTGCGGTAAGGTTTTATCGGGGCGTGGAAGGCCGAGCGGCGGAACGCGGCCAATGCCGCAGCGTGGTCGTCTTCGCCCCAGCCCGAAAGGTCGGTAAAGGATTTTTCGCTGAAAGTGGGAGAGAGCGGCACGACTGGGGCCCCGCCGCTTGATCTCAATCTTCTTCTTCGGTGGCGACGAGCTTCCAGTTCGGGTCGCGCGAGCGGGTGTCGCGGGCGAAGGTCCAGACATCCTTGACCTCGGCCACGGTTTCCGGGTCGCCGTCGATGACGGCGCCGGCCTTGTCGCGGGTCGCCGAGATCAGCTCGGAGACGATGCGCAGCGTGATATGCGCTTCCGAACCCTTCATTTCGGCTGCGACGATGTCGGCCTTGTCGATGCCGACAAAGGAAGACTGGATCTTTTCGGATTTGGCCTCGCGTTCGCCGATCGCGGCGACGAAACCATCATAGACTTCGCGCGACAACAGGTTCTTCAGCGTCTTACGGTCGCCGTCGGCATAGGCCATGACGATCATCTCGTAGGCCATCTTGGCGCCGTCGACGAAGCCCTTCGGCTCGAACGACGCATCATTGTCCTTGATGGAGCGCAGGCCCTTGTTGAGATCGGTGTCGGGTTTGGCGAAGGCGTCGATATCGGCATAGGTCTCGGGCGCGGTTTCGCCCGGCGCGCGCTTGCGCGGCAGCGACACGACATTTTCAGGCTTTTGCGCCGCATCGGCCTCGCGCGTGCGGCTCGCCGAATAGGGATCGAAGGGCGGACGCTCGTTTCCGGTGCGACGTCCAAGCACGTTGCGCAGCTGGAAAAAGATCACAACCGCCGCAATCAGGAAGAAAATCGTGCCGAAGTCGAAGAAACCCATATTTTCCGCCAACCGATCCCTGTCCGTGCCGGACCGGCGTAACCCCTGGGGGACCGCGGTCGCATAGCGTTCAACACCCAAAGCATATAGAACGGCAGGCGCAATCATTCAAATCAAAGGCAGCCATACCTATCTAAGGGCGCCAAGGCCAGCGGCGATTGTCCGCCAGCGCCGCAAAAGAAGAAAGCGATCGGTCGAGACTTGCGCATTTCGTTCATCCCGCTGTTCCTGCTCCTGCTGCCGCTGCTGGAGATCGCCGGCTTCGTCGTTGTCGGCCGCGAGATCGGCGCTTTGGCGACGGTCGGGCTGGTCATCCTGTCCACCGTCGCGGGCAGCCTGCTGCTCCGGCACCAGGGTTTTGGCGTCATGGCGCGGGTGCGGACGGAGATGGATGCCGGGCGCGACCCCAGCCGCCAGCTCGCGCATGGCGCTATGATCGTGCTGGCGGCGATCCTGCTGATCATCCCGGGCTTCGTCACCGACATCTTCGCCATTCTTCTGTTGCTGCCGCCGGTGCGCGACTTCGCCTGGCGCGCGCTCAAGAACCGCATCGTCATGGCGACCAGCTTCAGCAGCGGCTTTTCGGCCCGCCGGCGCGACAATGTCATCGACCTCGACGACACAGACTATTCGCGCGACGACTATCCGAACCGGCCGGACCACAATTCACCCTGGCGGCGGCTGAAGAACGACTAGTCCTCGACAGGGACTTTGACCGGCCGGCTCTGGCAGATGGCATGCCTTGGAGATTGGCCGAAACGCCCATCGCGATCGTCATTCCAGGGCGAAGCAGGAGCGAAGCGACCCGCGCAGACCCTGGAATGACGAGGTTGAGGAGCTTCAGCCAATCCCCAGCGTTTGCGCTGTCCTGTTCCTCCTGCCGATAAGGGCGGCAAAACTTGTTTTGTCCGGCCGACCATGGTAGCGAACCCGCGATTTCAATCCGGTCAGCAATGCTGCCCAGGCAAAAGGACTTAAAGGCTAATGGCCAGCAACGATGACGCGGCGACCGGCGCCGCCAACGGCAACGGCACCCAGAACCAGCCCTCGCTCAATGTGCTTGCGCAATATGTGAAGGACCTGTCCTTCGAGAGCCCTGGCGCGCCGAATTCGCTGCGCGGCCGCGACAAGGCTCCGGGTATCGCCATCAATGTCAACGTCAACGCCAATCCGCTCTCGGACAAGCAGTTCGACGTCAATTTGACGCTGAACGCCAAGGCCTCCTTCGACCAGGAAGTGCTGTTCAATGTCGAGCTGGTCTATGGCGGCGTCTTCGCCATAAACGGTTTCCCGCAGGAGCATATGCTGCCGCTGCTGTTCATCGAATGCCCGCGGCTTTTGTTCCCGTTCGCCCGCCAGATCATCGCCGACGCCACCCGCAATGGCGGCTTCCCGCCGCTGATGCTCGACCCGATCGATTTCGCGCAGATGTTCCAGCAGCGCATCGCCGAGGACCAGGCGGCGGCGAGCAAGATCCAGGTGAGCTGAGGCGAATCGGCGCCACACCGTATCGAGAGCCCGGCTTCGCGCCGGGCTTTTTTGTTTGATCAGGGCCCAGCGAGCAGTTGCCAACCTTCGCGATTGGCCGTGGCCGCCTTCCCGTTCGTCATTCCAGGGCGGAGCAAGGAGCGGAGCGACGCGCGCAGACCCTGGAATCCATGCCGTGACGTCAAGGCGTTACGGCGGTTACAGAATTCTGCACCGTCGCACCCTACGGCCGAGGTCACGGCATGGATACTCGGGTCAAGCCCGAGTATGACGACGTCACGGGGGGTTTCGGCCAATCTCCAACGTCGGCGCCAGCGCGCCCGCTCAGCCCGCGGTCGCCACTTTCAGCCACAGCGCCTTTTCACCCAGCGTCGAAACCAGCCCGGCATGCGCCGCGCGATCCGCTTCGCTCAACCGCGACGACAGGGCGATCGGCCGGGCGCCGATCGAGATGTCGATGTCGGCCACCTCGCCGGCGCCGTTCATCCGCACCGCCACGGCCTCGAGCACCAGCGCCGCCTGCTTGCCGCCGATCAGCTCGATATAGACCTCGGCCAGCAGTTCGGAGTCGAGCAGCGCGCCGTGCTTGGTGCGGCGGGTGTTGTCGATGCCGTAACGACGGCAGAGCGCATCGAGGGAGTTCGGCCCCATCGGATGCTTGCGGCGCGCGAGCGCCAGCGTGTCGACGATGCGGCCGGGATCGATGGCCGCCTGGTCGAGCCGGCTGAACTCGATATTGAGGAAGCCGATATCGAAGGTGGCGTTGTGGGCGATCAACTTGGCGCCGTCGGTGAAGTCCAGCCATTCCTGCGCGATTTCGGCGAAGGTCGGCTTGCCGACAAGGTCGGCGGCGCTGATGCCATGCACGGCCTGCGCCTCGGCGTGGATCGCGCGCCCTTGCGGATTGATGAATTTGTGGAAGGTGCGGCCAGTCGGGAAGCGGTTGACCAGCTCGATGCCGCCGAGCTCGATGATGCGGTCGTCGCGCAAATCGAGGCCGGTGGTTTCCGTATCGAAGATGATCTCACGCATTCGAATCAGTTGTCCTTGGCACGGGCAGCATCGTGCTTCGGCGAAAAATGGCAATGGCGGCTGCTGACAGCAAGAGTCAGGAGGGTGGTGTCTCCTTCTTATCCCCCGCCAGTTCGGCGACGATCGCCTCGACCGCCTTTCGAGCGGCATCGAAGCCGTGGCCAGTGTCGATGATGAAATCGGCCTGGCGGCGCTTTTCGGCGTCGGGCACCTGCTTGGCGAGGATCGACGAAAACTTCTCCTCGCTCATGCCCGGCCTGGCGAGCACGCGTTCACGCTGGATTTCGGGCGAGGCGGTGACGACCACGACCTTGTCGACGCGGCCGCGGCCGCCGGTCTCGAACAAAAGCGGGATGTCGAGCACGGCGAGCGGCGCGCCGGCGGCGCGGTGTTTGGCCAGGAACGCGTCGGCATCGGCGCGCACCAGCGGATGGACGATTGCCTCGAGCTTCTTCAGCGCGTCCGGATCGGCGAGCACTTTTCCGGCGAGCTTGACGCGGTCGACCACGCCTGCCTGCGTCGTGCCCGGGAAGGCCGCCTCGACCAGGGGGGCGGCCTTGCCGGAATAGAGGCGATGCACGGTCTCGTCGGAATCATGCACCGGCACGCCGGCCTCGGCGAACATTTTCGCCGTCGCCGACTTTCCCATGCCGATCGATCCGGTAAGGCCGAGCACGATCATCAATGGCCCCCGATATCGGCGACGATCACGCTTCGCAGCTCGGACGTAACGTCGGGTTTCCGGCCGAACCAGCGTTCGAAACCGGGCACCGCCTGATGCAGAAGCATGCCGAGACCATCGACGGTTTTCAGGCCACGCGCCCTGGCGGCGGCGAGCAAAGGCGTCTCCAGCGGCACATAGACGATGTCGGTGACGATGGCATGGTCCGGCAACGCGCCCGGATCGGCGGCCAAGGTTCCATTGCCATGCATGCCGAGCGAAGTGGTGTTGATGAGCAGGCCGGCATCGGCAAGCAGCTCGCCGAGCGCATCGGCGCCGTGCGCCGAGATGCCGGCGCCAAAATGGCGCCCGAGTTCCTCGGCTCTGGCGAGCGTCCGGTTGACGATGCGGATATCCTTCACCGCGCGCTCCTTCAGCGCATGGATGACCGCGCGCGAAGCCCCGCCGGCGCCGAGCACAACGGCCGGGCCATTGGCCGCCCAGCCGGGCGCATACTGGTCGAGGTTGGCGGCAAAGCCGTAGCCGTCGGTGTTGCCGCCACACAGAATGCCATCCTCGAACCATAGTGTGTTGACCGCGCCGATCGCGTCGGCCGCGTGATCGCGGCGGGCGACGCCGGCGAAGGCCGCCTCCTTGTGCGGGATGGTGACGTTGCCGCCGCGAAAACCATTGTCGGCAAGCGCCTTCAGGAAGGACGCGAAATCATCCGGCGCGACGTCGATCGCTTCATAGCTGCCGTCGATGCCGTATTGCGCCAGCCAATGGCCGTGGATCTTCGGCGAGCGCGAATGCGCGATCGGATGTCCCGTGACGAAGGCCTTTTTCTCAGCCATCGATGGCTCCCAATGCGCGCAGCTCCTTCAGCACCGGCAAAAGCGGCAGGCCGACAATGGTGAAATAATCGCCCTCGATCTTCTCGAACAGCTGGATGCCTTCGCCCTCGACCTGGTAGGCGCCGACGCTGGACAGCGCCTTGGCGCCGACGCGCGCCAGATGCCGGCCGATGAAGGCGGGATCGAGCTTGCGCATCGTGAGGCTGGCGACGCCGACATGGCGCCACAGCACCTCGCCGTCGCGGCAAAGCACGGCGGCGCTGTTGAGCTGATGAGTCTTACCCGACAACGTTAGGAGATGACGCCGCGCGCTTTCCATGTCGGCGGGCTTGTGAAAGATCTCGTCGCCCAGCGACAGCGTCTGGTCGCAGCCGAGCACCAGGGCGCCCGGCTTGCGCTCGCTGACCTCGGTCGCCTTGGCTTCCGCGAGGATCGACGCGACATCCTCGGGTGAAGCGCCGCTGTCCTTCAGCGGAGCCTCGAGCGCGCGCTCGTCGACATTTGCCGGCACCGCCTCGATGTCGAGGCCGGCATTGACGAGCATCGCCTTGCGGTAGGGACTGCCTGAAGCGAGGAGGATTTTCTCGGCCATGATTTTTCGCCCAACTAGCTCCCTGACGCTGTTGACCCATCGTTTGTCTGGGGGTCCAGCACAAACTTTGGAGAATGGCCAAAGCCTTACGACCTTCGTCATCCTAGGGCGAAGCAGGAGCGAAGCTCCGTCACGAAGACCCTAGGATCCATGCCATAACCTCAGCCGAGGGGCGCAGCGGAGCAGAATTCTACACCGTCGCAACACTTCGACGTCACGGCATGGATCCTAGGGTCTGCGCCGCGTCGCTTTGCTCCTTGCTCCGCCCTAGGATGACGAAGCGGCCGGCGTCTCGGCAAATCTCAGTTAGCGCGTCTTTCCCCGCAGGGCAACGATCGCGGCCGCGGTTTCCTCGATGGAGCGGCGGCTGACATCGATCATCGGCCAACCATGCCTGGTGCAGAGCTGGCGGGCGTAGGCGAGCTCCTCGTTGATGGCGGCGCGGTCGACATAGGCGGTCGGCACAAAGGCGGCGCTGTTGCCGAGGATGCGATTTTGCCTCACATGCGAGATGCGTTCGGCCGTGGCGATCAGGCCGACGACCAACGGCGTCCTGGCGGCGATCAGGCTTTCGGGCAGCGGCACGCCGAGCACGATCGGGATGTTGGCGGTCTTGATGCCGCGATTGGCAAGATAGATGCTGGTCGGCGTCTTCGAAGTCCGCGATATGCCGATCAGCACGATATCGGCATCGTCCATATTGGCCGGCAGTTGGCCGTCATCATGCTCCATGGTGAAGTTCAAGGCATCGATGCGGCGGAAATATTCGGCGTCGAGCACGTGCTGGGCGCCGACGCGGCGGCCGGCCGGCGTGCCGAGATAGGACTGGAAGACCGTCAGCACCGGCTCCAGCACCGACACGCAAGGCAGGCCCATCGCCGCGCAGCGCTCGTCGATCGAGCGCGCCAGCTTCTGGTCGACCACCGTATAGAGAATGATGCCCGGCTCCTCCTCGATATCCTCGAAGACCTTGGCGATCTGCTTTTCCGTGCGGATCAGCGGATAGATATGCTCGATGGCGCGCGCATCCTTGTATTGCGCCGACGCCGCGCGGCCGGCCGCTAGCAGCGTCTCACCGGTGGCGTCGGAGATCAGATGCAGGTGGAAGAAGCTCTGAGGTTTGTTCACAGGGGATGGGTCCAGACTGTGGGCAATTGTGGACAAGGCTGGATGGGCAGGCCTCGGGTCGGGAAGCGACTGTATCAGATGGCCGCTTGTCCACAATTCGACCCGCTGTAGGCTTTGTCGCGGCGCTGGGGACAAATCTGGGGATCAACTTTTCTTGGCCGATTTCGTCCACAGCGGGAAGTCCAGACCCGAAAGGCCAAGCTTTTGACTCGAAAGCCTGAATCCGCCTTGTCCCCAGATCCCTCCAAATTGCGAAAGCGAGTACGCGACAATATGCTGACTGGCCTTTTCGAGCCGCAGGCTGGACAGGTCGCAATCATCACAACCAACAGACTCTTAGAATCAGAAGACTCTTTTAAAATAGATATTTGATTTAAGAGACACCCGGAGGGGACAGCGCCAAATGGCTGTGAAACGGATCATGCTGGACGTCCTCAAGGGCGAGACGGTTGCACCGCCGCCGCTCTGGATGATGCGTCAGGCGGGCCGCTATCTTCCCGAATACCGGGAGACCAGGAAGCGGGCAGGATCCTTCCTCGATCTCTGCTACGACCCGGATCTTGCCGTCGAGGTGACGCTGCAGCCGATCGAACGCTTCGGCTTCGATGCCTCGATCCTGTTCTCCGACATTCTCGTCGTGCCCAACGCCTTGGGGCGGGATGTCCGCTTCGAAGAGGGCCGCGGCCCGATCCTGAAGCCGATCTCGGCATCGGAGATTCCCGCGCTGGATGGCGGTATGTTTCACGTGAATCTCGCACCGGTCTACGAGACGGTGCGCCGGTTGCGCGCCAAACTGCCCGACGAGACGACGCTGCTCGGCTTCTGCGGAGCGCCCTGGACGGTGGCGACCTATATGATTGCCGGGCACGGCACGCCCGACCAGGGCCCTGCCCGGCTTTTCGCCTATCGCGAGCTCGAGGCCTTCGCACTGCTTGTGAAGATTCTGGCCGACCACTCGGCCGCCTATCTCATTCGCCAGATCGACGCCGGCGCCGATGCGGTGCAGATTTTCGATTCGTGGTCGGGCGTGCTGGACGAACCATCCTTCGAGGCCTTCTGCGTCGAGCCGGTGGCCGAGATCGTCCGGCAGGTGAAGGCGGCTCACCCGAACGTGCCAGTGATCGGCTTTCCGAAGGGCGCCGGCGAGCGCTATCGCGACTACAGGAGGAAGACCGGCATCACCGGTCTCGGCCTCGACTGGACCGTGCCGCTGTCGATGGCGAAGGACTTGCAACGCGACGGAGCGGTGCAAGGCAATCTCGATCCGCTGCGCCTGGTCGCCGGCGGCAAGGCGCTGGCCGACGGCGTCGATGCGATTCTAAGAACGCTGGGTGGTGGACCGCTGATCTTCAATCTCGGCCACGGCATCACGCCGGAGACGCCGGTGTCGCATGTCGAGGCGATGGTGAAAATGGTGAGGAGCCGCCGATGAGCAACGAGAACAGCGCGAGCAGTGGGAACAGCACTGGCCAGGCGATGAAGCGCATGGCGATCGGCTTTGCCGTGCTCGTCGTGCTGAGCGCGCTGCTCTATTTCGTGGCGGGCGACGGCTTCTACCCCTGGGCAAAGGCGATCCATGTGATTGCCGTCATCGCCTGGATGGCCGGCATGCTCTATCTGCCGCGGCTCTTCGTCTATCACGTCGATGCCGAGAAAGGCTCGGTGCAGTCCGAGACCTTCAAGGTGATGGAACGCCGGCTGCTGCGGGGCATCATCAATCCGGCGATGGTCGTGACCTGGGTGTTCGGGCTTTGGCTGGCCTGGAAGGGCTTTGGCTTCCAGGGCGGCTGGCTGCACGCCAAGATCGCGCTGGTGCTCGCCTTGTCGGGGCTGCATGGCTATCTCGCCGCCGCGGTCAGGAAATTCGCCGAGGACAAGAACGAAAAATCGGCGCGGCACTGGCGGATCGTCAATGAGATCCCCACATTGCTGATGATCGTCATCGTCATCCTGGTCATCGTGAAACCGTTTTAGATCGGGAGCATGATCGTTCCGAAAACCGGTTTCCACTTTTCGGGATCATGCTCCAGGCTTCCTTCGATCCAGCAGAAGCCCAGCAAAAGGCGGCTTGCTCTTTCAGGCGACCGACGATAAAAGACGGGTCTTCCTTCCCGTCATGCGCCGCCCCTTTCACTCGCTTTCGGCCGCGCCCGGCATTTGTCGTATTCAGCCGATTTTTCTCCCCAAAGCCTACCCAGAGTCTATCTGATGCAAGAAATGAAACTCGCAGAGTTCAAGAACAAGAAGCCGCCAGAGCTGATCGCCTATGCCGAATCGCTCGAGGTGGAGAACGCCAGCGTCATGCGCAAGCAGGAGCTGATGTTCGCGATCCTGAAGAAGCTCGCCGCCCAGGACATCGAGATCATCGGCGACGGCGTGGTCGAGGTGCTGCAGGACGGTTTCGGCTTCCTGCGCTCGGCCAACGCAAACTACCTGCCGGGTCCCGACGACATCTACATCTCGCCGTCGCAGATCAGGCGCTTTTCGCTCAAGACCGGCGATACGGTCGAGGGACCGATCCGCAGCCCGAAAGAAGGCGAGCGCTATTTCGCCCTGCTCAAGGTCAACACCATCAATTTCGACGATCCCGAAAAGATCCGTCACAAGATCCACTTCGACAATCTGACGCCGCTCTATCCGACCAAGCGGCTGAAGATGGAGATCGACAATTCGACCTCCAAGGACATCTCGCCGCGCGTGATCGATCTGGTCGCGCCGATCGGCAAGGGCCAGCGCGCGCTGATCAACGCGCAGCCGCGCACCGGCAAGACGGTGCTGATGCAGAACATCGCCCATTCGATCACCGCCAACCATCCGGAATGCTATCTGATCGTGCTTTTGATCGACGAGCGTCCGGAGGAAGTGACCGACATGCAGCGCTCGGTGAAGGGCGAGGTCATCTCCTCGACCTTCGACGAGCCGGCGGCGCGCCACGTGCAAGTCGCCGAAATGGTGATCGAGAAGGCCAAGCGTCTGGTCGAGCACGGCCGCGACGTGGTCATTCTGCTGGATTCGATCACGCGTCTCGGCCGCGCCTACAACACCGTCGTGCCGTCATCCGGCAAGGTTCTGACCGGCGGTGTCGACGCCAACGCGCTGCAGCGCCCGAAGCGCTTCTTCGGCGCCGCCCGCAACATCGAGGAAGGCGGCTCGCTGACCATCATCGCGACCGCGCTGATCGATACCGGCAGCCGCATGGACGAAGTCATCTTCGAAGAGTTCAAGGGCACCGGCAACTGCGAAATCCAGCTCGACCGCAAGGTGGCCGACAAGCGCATCTACCCGGCGATGGACATCCTCAAGTCGGGCACCCGCAAGGAGGACCTGCTGGTGCCGCGCGCGGACCTGCAGAAGATCTTCGTGCTGCGCCGCATCCTCGCGCCGATGGGCACGACCGACGCGATCGAGTTCCTCATCGACAAGCTCAAGCAGACCAAGACCAACGCCGACTTCTTCGATTCGATGAATACGTGATTGGGGTGAGCGCGGTAGTCCGCCCCTTTTCTTCGTCATTCTAGGGCGGAGCAAGGAGCGGAGCGACGCGGCGTAGACCCTAGAATACGTGCCGTTCCTTTTGGGCCTTGCAACGGTGCAGAATTCTGCGCCGCTGCTTTCTATGCGAGCGTCGCGGCATGGATCCTCGGGTCAGGCCCGAGGATGACGAAGAAACCGGTCTCGGCCTCGCTGGCTTTTTAGCTTCGCCGCAGCAACTTCTCCAACTCACCCGCATCCGTCACCACCGGCAGACACACCTGCCCGCTACAGAACCAGGCGCCTGCCTTGTCCGTCGGCGGCAGCACGCCGCCCGGCAATAGCGGTCGATTCGCTTCCGTACCGATCGGCACGACGATGTCCACCCGGCGTGGGTCGGGATTCCGATTCGCAACCGGAACGAGGCTTGGGGTATCTGGCCTATCTATGATCACGAGTTTCAATGGCTCGAGCGCCAGCGCGCAGGCGTTGACGATGCCGGCTTGGCCATAGCCCTGCTGGGACGCGCGGCCCATGGCGTGCTCGGCGGCCGTCCAGGCCTTTTCCCAGAGATCGAAGTCGCCGGTGAGCGACGACAGCCGCACCAGCGCCTCGACGATCTGGCTGGTGGCCGACGGGATCGCTTCGTCGACATCGCCGCGGATGCGGATCGGAACGTCGCCACTGTCCGACGCCGTCAGCCAGTAGCCGGTCTTTTCGTCGTCCAGGTGCCAGCGGTCGAGCTCGCCGATGAACTGCCTGGCGCGATCCGAATAGACCGGGTCGCCGGTCGCCTCGAACAGCGCGATCGCCGCGTTGGTCATGGCGGCATAGTCGCTGGACAGCGCCGGGAACAGTCTCTTCGCGCCGAGCATGGAATGCGGCAGGCGGCCATCCTGGCTGGCCCCGACGATATGGGCGAAAGCCTTGGCTGAGGCAGCGATCCACTCACGGCGCCCAAGTGAGCGGCCCGCCTCGGCGAGTGCCGCGATCATCAGCCCGTTCCAGTCGGTGAGCGCCTTGCCGTCTCGGCCAGGCCTGATCCGCTGCTCGCGGATATCCAGCAGCTTTGCTTTCAGAGGGGTAAGCTGAGCGTAGTCGGCGATGCCCTGACTTTGCTGTGCTTCGGTCTGGCGAATGATTGGCTTGCCTTCCCAGCCATGCGGGGCGACCAGCTCGAAATACCGGAAGAAGGTCGACGCATCGTCGCCGAGCGCGGCTTCGACCTCCTCGCGGTTCCATGTGTAGAAAAGCCCCTCCTCGCCGTCGCTGTCGGCATCGAGGCTGGCGGCGAAGGCGCCGCCATCGACCAACATCTCGCGCAGCAGCCAGCCGACGGTTTCTTCGATTCGTGTCCGGAACAAGTCGTTCCCGGTGGCGGCATGGGCCCAGTTGCACAGGCGAATGAGCTGGGCGTTGTCGTAAAGCATCTTCTCGAAATGCGGCACCAGCCATTCGGCGTCGGTCGAGTAGCGGCTGAGGCCGCCGCCGACGTGATCGTAGATGCCGCCTGCGAGCATTTTTTCGAGGCTAGCGAGCACGGCATCGCGATGTTCCGGCTGGCCGTCCCGCAGCCAGGACAGCCAAAGCGCGTGCATGAACGGCGCGTTGGGGAACTTTGGCGCGCCTTTCAAGCCACCGAGTTCGCGGTCGATCATGCCGTCGATGCGGCCGGCGAGATCGGCCAGCGTATCGCGGTCGAGCACGGCCTTGCCCGTCGCGCCGGCAAGCCGCTGCTCGACATGGGCGGTCAGCCCGTCGGCGCTTTCGGCAAGGCTCTGCCGCTTTTCGCGCCAGGCCTTGTCGACCGCTTCCAGCACCTGGATGAAGCCTGGCCTTCCGTAACGCGCCTCGCGCGGGAAATAGGTGCCGCCCCAGAAAGGCTTGCCATCGGGCGTCAGGAACATGGTCAGCGGCCAGCCGCCCTGCTCGCCCATGGCATGGAGCGCGGCCATATAGATCTGGTCGATGTCCGGCCGTTCCTCGCGATCAACCTTGATATTCACGTAGAGCCGGTTCATGACGGCCGCCACGGCGTCGTTCTCGAAGCTTTCATGGGCCATGACATGACACCAGTGGCAGGCGGCGTAGCCGATGGAGAGCAGGATCGGCCGCCCGAGTTGCTTGGCTTCGGCAAGGGCAGCGGGCGACCAGCCGCGCCAATGCACGGGATTGTCGCTGTGCTGCTGCAGATAGGGGCTGGCCTCTTCGGCAAGCAGGTTTCGCGCGGGCAAGGTCACGATGGGCGGGCTCGGCATTTGGGTTTGATGCGGCAAAGCGTGATGCCGAAAACCGTGAACGATTTTCGGCCTACATGCTTTACCTTTAATCTAGGCGGTTCGGCAGGTCCGGCAAATGGTTTCACCAATGGCTTCGAAGGATTCGATCGTTGCGCTGTCCAGCGGCCGTCTGCCCGCCGGGCTTGCCGTCATCCGCGTCTCCGGCCCAAGGACTCGATTCGTGGTCGAAACGATTGCGGGCGCCGTTAAGGACCGGTTTACCATGTTGCGCAAGCTCAAGGCCGCGGGCGGCTCGGTTATCGATCACGGGCTCGTCCTGTTCTTTCCAGGTCCCGGCAGCTTCACCGGAGAGGATGTTGCCGAGTTCCAGGTCCATGGCAGCCGCGCCGTCGTGGCCAAGATGCTGGAGACGATCACGGGCTTCGAAGGCGTGAGGCATGCCGAGCCTGGCGAATTCACCCGGCGCGCCTTTCTCAACGGCAAGTTCGACCTTGTCGAGACAGAGGCGCTCGCCGATCTGGTCAATGCCGAGACGGAAGCACAGCGCCGCTTCGCCTTGCGCAACGCGGAAGGCACGCAGAGCGAGCTCTATTCGAGCTGGCGCCGCCGGCTGATCCATGCGCGCGCCATGATCGAGGCGGAAATCGACTTCGCCGACGAGGAGGACGTGCCAGGTTCCGTTTCGGAGGCGGTCTGGTCCGACGTGTCGGCAATGATCGGCGAAATCGATCGGCATGTTGAAGGCTTCAAGGCAGCGGAGATCATCCGCGACGGGTTCGAGGTTGTGATCCTCGGTGCGCCAAATGCCGGCAAGTCCAGCCTGTTCAACGCGCTGGCCAGGCGCGACGCGGCGATCGTCACCGACGAACCGGGCACGACTCGCGATTTGCTCGAGGTCGCCATGGACCTCAACGGGCTGAAGGTGCGGATTGTCGACACGGCCGGCCTGCGGGACGCCGCGGGCAAGGTCGAATCAATAGGCATCGAGCGAGCCAGGGCCAAGGCCGGGGAGACAGACCTGATCCTGCTGTTGGAGGACATGGCTGACCCTGTTCCCGTCGGCGATGTTGCGAGCGGGGCGCCGTTGCTGCGTGTCGGGACGAAGTCCGATATCGCCGGTGCCGGCGCTGGCGCTTATGATCTGGCGATCTCTTCCAGGGACGGCACCGGGCTCGGCGCTCTTCTCGACGAGATCGGAGCCCGTGCCGCCAAGGCAGCCGGGGACGCGAGTGAAGTCCTCCCGTCGAGGCTGCGGCACGTCGAGCTGCTCAAGGAGACGACGGGCTTCTTGCGAGCGGCGTTGGCCGGACACAGCCAGGAACTGAGGGCCGAGGAATTACGATTGGCGGCGGATCGCCTCGGCCGGATCATCGGCGTGGTCGATGTCGAGGATCTGCTCGACATCATCTTTTCGCAGTTCTGCATCGGTAAATGATTCACGTGAAACACGACGCGGGATCTGTACGGCGATGACTCACGTGAAACATTCGGGCTTCGGATGCGTGTTTCACGTGAAACGAGTCGGGCCTTCGTCCTTGACAGCGCGTGACGACGGGAACATGTGTCGGGCGATCTCTGAAAGCGGATTCTTGGAAAAATGACCGATCACTATGATGTGGTGGTGGTGGGCGGCGGCCATGCCGGCTGCGAGGCGGCGAGCGCTGCCGCGCGCGCCGGCGCCAGGACCGCGCTGGTGACGCTGCGCTTCGATGCGATCGGCGTCATGTCCTGCAATCCGGCGATCGGCGGCCTCGGCAAGGGCCATCTCGTGCGCGAGATCGACGCCATGGACGGGCTGATGGGCCGCATCGCGGATGCCGCCGGCATCCAGTTCCGCCTGCTCAACCGCCGCAAGGGGCCGGCCGTGCGCGGTCCGCGCACCCAGGCCGACCGCAAGCTCTATCGACTTGCCATGCAGGCCGCGATCGACGAACAGGCCAATCTCGACGTGGTCGAGGGCGAGGTTCTCGATCTCGCAATCGAGGACGGGCACGTGGCGGCCGTGCTGGTTTCGGGCGATCGGCGCTTGGCCTGCGGCGCGGTCGTGCTGACCACCGGCACGTTCCTGCGCGGGCTGATCCATATCGGCGAGCGGAAGATCGTCGCCGGCCGCATGAACGAACAGGCAAGCCATGGGCTTTCGGCCACCATGGCGCGTGCGGGCTTCAAGCTCGGGCGCCTGAAGACCGGCACGCCCCCTCGCCTCGACGGCCGCACCATCGATTGGGCGTCGCTGGAAAGCCAGGCGGCGGACGAGGATCCGGTGCCGTTCTCGCTGATGACGGACGCAATCGTCAATCCGCAGATCCGTTGCGGCATCACACGGACCATGCCGGCGACGCATGACCTGATCCGGGCCAATCTCGGCCGCTCGGCCATGTATTCCGGCTCGATCGAAGGCGTCGGGCCGCGCTATTGTCCCTCGATCGAGGACAAGATCGTCAAGTTCGGCGACCGCGAGGGCCATCAGATCTTCCTCGAGCCGGAAGGCCTCGACGACGACACCGTCTATCCGAACGGCATCTCGACCTCGCTGCCGGAGGATGTGCAGCTCGACATCCTGAAGACCATTCCCGGGTTGGAAAAGGCGACGATGCTGCAGCCGGGCTATGCCATCGAATACGACCATGTCGATCCGCGCGAACTGAAGACGACGCTGGAGACGAAGCGCGTGGCCGGCCTGTTCCTGGCCGGGCAGATCAACGGCACGACGGGCTACGAAGAGGCCGGCGCGCAAGGCCTGCTCGCCGGCATCAACGCGGCGCGCAAGGCTTCGGCAAGCGAGCCGGTCGTGCTCAGCCGCACCGAGGCCTATATCGGCGTGATGGTCGATGACCTGACCAGCCGCGGCATCGCCGAGCCTTACCGGATGTTCACCTCGCGGGCGGAGTTCCGGCTGTCGCTGCGCGCCGACAATGCCGATGAGCGGCTGACGCCGCTGGCCGACAAGCTCGGGATCGTGGCCCCGCCGCGGATGCAGCGGTTCGGCGAGATCGCGCTGAAACTCGATCAGGCCCGCACGCTGGCAAAGTCGGTGGCGCTGACGCCGAACGAAGCGGCGCGGCATGGGCTGGAGATTAACAAGGATGGCGTGCGCCGCTCGGCCTATGAGCTTTTGGCGCATCCGGGCGTCGACTTGGCGTGGCTGGCTGGCGTCGAGCCGCGCTTTGCCGCGCTTGACGCCAAGACGGCGGAACGACTCGAAACGGAAGCGAAATACTCGGTTTACCTTGATAGGCAGCAGGCCGATGTCGCCCAGATCAGGCATGAGGAATCGCGGCTCATCCCCGAGGCGATCGATTTCTCTGATGTTCCTGGACTTTCAAACGAGTTGAAGCAGAAGATGAAGACGCGCCAGCCGCGTTCGATCGCCGATGCTCAGCGGATGGAAGGCATGACGCCCGCTGCGCTGGCCATCATCGTGGCTCATGTCCGCAACGCCGAGCTCGCCGCGCGAAGGGACGTGGCGTGAGCGCCTGGGATGATCTGCAAAAGGCGGCGGGTCCGGTTTCACGTGAAACATTCGATCGGCTTCGGGCCTTCGAAGAGCTGTTCCTGAAATGGAACCGCAGCATCAATCTGGCGGCGCCGTCGACGCTCGACGATGTCTGGCGCCGCCACATCCTGGATAGCGCCCAACTCGCGCGAATCGCACCCACTGCCACGCGCTGGGTCGACCTTGGTTCGGGCGGCGGGTTTCCGGGATTGGTGCTCGGCTTTCTGCTGGCCGAGCGTGCGGGCGCATCGATCGAGCTGGTCGAGAGCAACCGCAAGAAGGCTTCGTTTCTGCAATCGGTCATCGGTCAGTTCAATTTGCCGGCACGGGTCCTGGCCAAGCGCATCGACGACAGCTATGCGCTTGTTTCCGCACCGGAAATCGTAACTGCCAGAGCGCTGGCGGCCCTTCCGGATCTGCTCGACCTGGCTGCGCCGTGGCTGACCAAAGGGTCACGCGCGCTTTTCCATAAAGGCCGGGATTACCGTGCCGAGGTGGAAGAAAGCACTCACCGCTGGGGCTTCGATCTGGTAGAACATTCGAGCATGACCGACCCACACGGCGTCATCCTTGAAATCACCGAATTGCGCCCGGCGAAACAGCAATGAATTACTGGCATAGGCCCATGAGCACAGCACCGCGTATCATCACTGTTGCCAACCAGAAAGGCGGCGTCGGCAAGACGACGACGGCCATCAATCTGGCCACGGCGCTGGCCGCGATCGGCGAGCGCGTGCTGATCGTCGATCTTGACCCGCAGGGCAATGCCAGCACCGGCCTCGGCATCGACCGCAAGGACCGCACCGTCTCGTCCTATGACGTGCTGACCGGCGAGCTCGATCTGGAAGCGGCCGCCGTGCCGACGGCGGTGCCAGGTCTGTCCATCGTGCCCTCGACGCTGGACCTGCTCGGCATCGAGATGGAGATCGCCTCGGCGCCCGACCGTGTGCTCAGGCTGCGCAACGCGCTACGCGCCGCCGCCGAGCGCGCGGCGCCGTTCGGCTATGTGCTGATCGACTGCCCGCCCTCGCTCAATCTTTTGACTTTGAATTCAATGGCCGCGGCCGATTCCGTTCTCGTGCCGCTGCAATGCGAGTTCTTCGCGCTCGAAGGTCTGAGCCAGTTGCTGGAGACGGTCGAGCAGGTGCGCAGCAGCATCAACCCGGATCTCACCATCCAGGGCATCGTGCTCACCATGTATGACGGGCGCAACAACCTCGCCAACCAGGTGGTGCAGGATGTGCGCACCCATATGGGCGACAAGGTCTATGAGACGATCATCCCGCGCAATGTTCGCGTTTCCGAAGCGCCGTCCTATGGCAAGCCGGCGATCCTCTATGACCTGAAATGCTCGGGCAGCCAGGCCTATCTGCAGCTCGCCTCCGAGGTGATCCGCCGCGAGCGCAAGCTGCGCGCCGCCTGAGCCGTAGGCGCGACAGCAGTTTTGGTTAATTAGCCAATTCGATTCCGAAACGATCTGGACAAACCAATGAGCGAAGACCAATCAAGAAAAAGACTGGGCCGTGGCCTCGCGGCGCTGATCGGCGAAATCGACCGTCCGGCGGCGCCGGAAAAGCCGAGCGCGGCGGTCGCGGCGGACGGCAAGGTGCCGATCGAATTCGTCAGCCCGAACCCGAAGAATCCGCGCCGGCATTTCGGCGATGCCGAGCTCACCGACCTCGCGCAATCGATCCGCGAGCATGGCGTGGTGCAGCCGGTGGTGGCGCGCCCCTCGCCTTCGCAGCCCGGCCGCTACGAGATCATCGCCGGCGAGCGGCGCTGGCGAGCGGCGCAGCGCGCCGGCCTGACCGAGATTCCGCTGATCGTGCGCGACGTCAACGACCGCACCGCGCTGGAGCTGGCGATCATCGAGAATGTGCAGCGCGCCGACCTCAATCCGGTCGAGGAGGCGCAAGGCTATCAGCAACTGATCGACGAGCACGGCTACACCCAGGCCGATCTCGGCCAGGTGATCGGCAAGAGCCGCAGCCATGTCGCCAACACGCTACGGCTTCTGAAGCTGCCCCCGGTCATCCATAGCATGCTGGTCGACGGCGATCTCTCGGCCGGTCATGCCCGCACGCTGGTGACCGCGGAGGACCCGGCCGGGCTCGCCAAGCGCATCGTCAAGGAAGGGCTTTCGGTGCGCCAGGCGGAAGCGCTGGCGCAGATGCCCGCCGGCCCGACACCGGCCAAGACCAAGTCCACGGCGGGCGCGCCGGACAAGGACCCCGACACGCTGGCGCTCGAGAAGCTGATGACCGATACGATTGGCATGATCGTCAGCATCGAGCACAAGGGCAAGGGCGGCACGCTCAAGGTCAACTATCGCTCGCTGGACCAGCTCGACGAGTTGTGCCGGCGGCTGAAGGACGAGCGGTAGGCGGCTGCGGCGCAACGGTATTTGCCGGAACCTGAGGTTTTGGCTTAAGGCTGGATATGCGTGATATATCGGTGATAAACATGGCTTGGGCGATGCGCCGGCCCTTTTTTGTTGCGCGCCGATCATTGGCGAAGGCGATGGTGGCGGCAGATCTCCGACTTGAGGGGGAGTTGCCCGGCAGGACAGGAGGGACGCTGTCCGGCTAGCGTACCAGCGCTTCTCTAGCTAGCCGCAAGCGATGCGTCGTCATCCTCGGGCTTGACCCGAGGATCCATTCCGTGACCGGCGCCGAAGGACTCAGCGGCGCAAAATTCTGTAAACGTTGCAATGACTTAGCGTCACGGCATTGATTCCAGGGTCTGCGCGCGTCGCTCCGCTCCTTGCTCTGCCCTAGAATGACGATGGAGATGGTCGGCGTTCCTTCGCGCCCCCTCTGTCCTCCCGGACATCTCCCTCACAAAGGCCCACGGGGAGATCGGCCGGCGCGTCGGTTTTCGCCAATCACAAGCGTTTTGCAGCACAATCGCGAAACACAGCCTGTCGCGCCAGTGCCTCGGACAGGTTCTGCCGTTTGCGTGTCGGCAGCACCGCTGTCTGCAGCCGCACGCGGCCGAGCGACCCAGCGTTCCAGCGCCGGGGCCCTCCGCTTGACAGTCCGGGGCAACGGCGTACCTTCTATTAGCTCGAACTTAAGTTATGCCCCGGCGTGCCGATCAGTCGCGATGAGGGCTCTCTGCCGTTCCGATCGTGTTCGTGAAACGGCACCGCCTCGCCAAAGCGATATGCCCGACGCGCCTGACGCAAATGGGAGGTGCAAATGGCGGTCAGTTGGCAATTGTCCGGAAATTACTTCGAAAACTGCAGCTGCGACGTCGTATGTCCTTGCCTGCTGTCCACCCAGGCGCAGCTGACGTCGAAGCCGACGAAAGGCGTTTGCGACGTCGCCCTGGTCTTTCATATCGACAAGGGCAGTTTCGGCGACGTTCGACTGGACGGGCTCAATGTCGCGATGGTTGCTCACACGCCAGGTCCGATGGCGGAGGGCAATTGGACGGCGGCGGCCTATATCGACGAACGGGCCGATGACCGGCAAACAGAGGCGCTAGGCGCCATCTTCACCGGCGCCGCGGGTGGGCCGATGGCTGCCTTCGCGCCGATGATCAGCACCAATCTCGGAGCGAGGAAGGCGCCGATCAAATACAAGATCGACGGCAAGAAGCGGTCGGTGGAGGTTGCCGGCGTGATGCAGCTGGCGGTCGAACCGTTGCCGACAATGCGCGAGGACGGCGAGATGTGGGCGGCCACCGGCCATCCCGTCAATCCAGACTGGCTAGGCCTGGCGATGGGCGTGGAAGGCAATACGTTCAGCGACCATGGCATGAGTTGGGATAATTCGCGGCGAAACGCGCATTACGCTCCGATCAATTGGTCCGGCCAGCAATAGTCCTTGGCCGCATGGCCGGACGGGCTCGCCCATGACGCTGACACTGCAGCGAAACATCGTTCTCGCGCTGCTGATTGCGAGCGCCGCGGCGTCGTGGACTGTGCTCATCCGACAGCAGATCGGCATGGACGCGGACATGCGCATGGAAATCTACTCGCCCACCATGGGCATGACGGCGCCGCTCTTTCTTGCCGTCTGGATCGTCATGATGATTGCCATGATGTTTCCGACGGCCGCCCCGATGATCCTGACGTTCCACCAGGTTCAAGCGGCCAAGCGGGGGCGCGGCGAGACCTTCGTGTCCACCTGGGTGTTCGTGGCCGGCTACATGCTGGTTTGGAGCGCGATTGGCGTTCTCGCCTTTGCCGGCGCGGCCGGCGCGGAGATGCTTGGCGGGCGGATGGGAATGTCCGCCGCGATGGCCGCGCGCATCGGTGGCGTGCTGCTGATCGTTGCGGGTGCCTATCAGCTCTCCCCATTGAAGGATATTTGCCTGGCCAAATGCCGCACGCCCATCGGTTTCATCCTGACCTCATGGCGCGACGGTCATTGGGGCGCGGCACGCATGGGCATCGAGCATGGGGCCTTTTGTCTTGGCTGCTGCTGGCTCCTGTTTCTCGCCCTCTTTCCGCTCGGGATCATGAATGTCGCCGCAATGGCCGTGGTCACCTTGCTGATCTTTGCGGAAAAGACCTTCCCGTCGGGAGAGCGGATAGCCAAGGTGTCGGGAATCGCTCTGCTCCTCTACGGCGCGGCGGTGCTGGTCTTTCCACAGGCGCTGCCGACCTTCCAGCCGATGGACGCGATGATGATGAATTGAGAATTGAGCAACGACATTGCAGGACGTATCTTTCGTCATTCTAGGGTCTGCGCGCGTCGCTTCGCTCCTTGCTCCGCCCTAGAATGACGAAGAATACGCTGGTGGGACAGCACTCATTTGGCCTGCCCGTCCTTCGCAGCAGCTGCGCAGCAGCTCCGGAGGGTGGGCAGGCCATCTCCGCTACAAGGAGGGAGTTAGCTGTCGCCCGGCCGTCGCCAATCGCCGGCGTTTACCTTTGCCCCAGCCTCGCACTCTCGATCGCTATCCCGAGCAGCGCCTGGCGCGCCAGCGCTTCCGACAGATCCGGCCGCTTGCGGGTCTGCAGCACCGCCGTCTGCAGCCGGCCGAGCGCGCGACCGAGCGCCTCGACGGTCCAGCGTTCCAGCGCTTTTTCCACCAGCTTGCGGCGCGAGAAGAAGACGGGCGGACGGGCGCCGGCGACGACCGAGGCGGCGTTGCGGCCGCCGGTCTCCATCTGGCCGCGCATCGCCTGGATCGCCTGCAGTTGCCGCATCGCCGAGGACAGGACCAGGAAGGGATGGCCGCCCGACTGGCAATGGCGGTTGAAGGCGAGGTCGAAGTCGCCGACCTTGCCGTCCAGCATGGCGTCGACCGCGGCGTCGAAAGACGCGCCGGAGACATCGCCGGACAGGGCGTTGACGTCGCCGACGTCGATCTCCTTCTGGCCGTGCGCATAAAGCACCAGTTTCTCGATCTCGCCGCGCGAGGCGAGCCGGTCGCCGCCGAGATTACGGCGCAGCGCCTGGCGGGCGTCGAGCGTCATCGACATGCCGGCCTTGCGCAGTTCGTCGTCGATCACCGTATCGAGGTCGCGGGCCTCGTCGGCATAGCAAGGCAGAGCGATGGCGTTGCCGGCGGCCTCGACGATGGCCCTGAGACCGGTGCCTTTCTTCAGGTCGCCGGCTTCGATGAGGATGATGGCGTCGCGCGCGGGCTCGGCGGTCAGCGCCTTGATGTCGTCGGCAAGCGCCTTCTGGCCGCCGGCATTGCGCACCCAAAGCAACCGCCGGTCGGAAAACATCGGCACGGTGCGGGCTTCGTCGAGCAGCCGGCCCTCGTCGCGGTCGACTTCCGCGCCGTCCAGCCTGACCACGGAGAATGGGTCGTCGAGCGGCAGGCCGGTTTTCGCGGCGAAGGTCTTCGCCCGCTCGGCGACGAGGCCGCGGTCGGGGCCGTAAAGCAGGACGATTCCCATGGCCGGATCCGGCCTCGCCAGCCACGAATCGACCTCGTATCCCTTCTTCTGTGCCATGCGGGTGGGTTAGCACGGGGCGGGGGCCGAGTGAACGGAGAAGCGGCGGGCAGAGAGCGTGATCTCCCCCCTTGTGGGGGAGATGGCCGGCAGGCCAGAGGGGGGCGCTGTCCCGCCGGCGTCTTGATGTTTGATCCTTGGCCTTGACCGAATGTCGACTTTCGGAAGCCGGGTTTGCGCGCCCTCCGTTGCCTTATGACGACGAATGACTACGGAGAGTTGGCGTTCTGTCACGCCCCCCTCTGCCCTGCCGGGCATCTCCCCCACAAGGGGGGAGATTAGCTGCTACGGCCGCCGCGCATATCCCGCTTACTTTTTCTGACAGCAATCGCCCCGCAAACTTCCGCCAAATTGCGCGCAGCGCGAAAACATCGACAAGAAATTTCGCCGCCATATCTGCATCTTGGCGCTTGCGTGCCGCATCGGTTCCACGAGCCGACGGCCGAAGGGGAAGGCCGTGCCCAGACCCGGCGAATTGGCACTGGTGCGGCGGCGCGGATGTGCAAAGATCGCACCGGCAACATTGGAGGATGTGAGCTCATGGCCGATGCTGGAATGTTGCGCTTCCATGTGCCCGAGCCCGAGGTTCGGCCCGGCGGCACGCCCGATTTCTCGAATGTGACCATTCCCAAGGCGGGCTCGGTGCCGCGTCCGGAGATCGACGTCGATCCGCGCACCATCCGCGACATGGCCTTTTCCATCATCCGCGTGCTCAACCGCGCCGGCGAGGCGGTCGGGCCATGGGCCGGGCTGCTCAGCGACGAGGAACTGCTCGAAGGCCTGCGCCATATGATGACGCTCAGGACCTTCGACGCGCGCATGCAGATGGCGCAGCGCCAGGGCAAGACCTCCTTCTACATGCAGCATCTGGGCGAAGAGGCAGTGAGCTGCGCTTTCCGCAAGGCGCTGAAGCCGGGCGACATGAACTTCCCGACCTACCGGCAGGCCGGCCTTTTGATCGCCGACGGCTATCCAATGGTCACGATGATGAACCAGATCTATTCCAACGAGGCCGATCCGCTGAAGGGCCGGCAGCTGCCGATCATGTATTCGTCGAAGGAGCACGGCTTCTTCTCGATCTCCGGCAATCTGGCGACGCAGTATATCCAGGCGGTCGGCTGGGCGATGGCCTCGGCGATCTCCAACGATTCGCGCATCGCCGCCGCCTGGATCGGCGACGGCTCTACGGCCGAGTCGGATTTCCATTCCGCGCTGGTCTTCGCCTCGACCTACAAGGCGCCGGTCATTCTCAACGTCGTCAACAACCAGTGGGCGATCTCGACCTTCCAGGGCATCGCACGCGGCGGCTCCGGCACGTTTGCAGCGCGCGGGCTTGGCTTCGGCATTCCGGCGTTGCGCGTCGACGGCAATGACTATCTTGCGGTGCACGCCGTGGCGAAATGGGCGGCGGAGCGGGCGCGCGCCAATCTCGGGCCGACGCTGGTCGAATATGTCACCTACCGCACCGGCGCGCATTCGACGTCGGACGATCCATCGGCCTACCGGCCGAAGGCGGAATCGGATGCCTGGCCACTCGGCGATCCGGTCATCCGGCTGAAGAACCATCTTATCCACAAGGGCGTCTGGTCGGAGGATCGTCACACCCAGGCCGAAGCCGAGATCCTCGAGACGGTGATCGCCGCGCAGAAGGAGGCCGAGGGCCACGGCACGCTGCATGCCGGCGGCAAACCATCGACCCGCGACATGTTCGAAGGGCTCTACGAAGAGATGCCGCCGCATCTGAGGCGCCAGCGCCAGCAGGCGGGGGTCTGACCATGCCCAGGAAGACCATGATCGAGGCGATCCGCGACGGGCTCGACGTTTCGATGGGGCGCGACGAACGCGTTATCGTCTATGGCGAGGATGTCGGCTTCTTCGGCGGCGTCTTCCGCGCCACGCAGGGCCTGCAGGCGAAGTATGGCCGCAGCCGCTGCTTCGACGCGCCGATCAACGAGTCCGGCATCGTCGGCTCGGCCATCGGCATGGCCGCCTACGGCTTGAAGCCCTGCGTCGAGATCCAGTTTGCCGACTACATGTATCCGGCCTACGACCAGCTGACGCAGGAAGCGGCGCGGCTGCGCTACCGCTCGAACGGCGATTTCACCTGCCCGATCGTGGTGCGCATGCCGACCGGCGGCGGCATTTTTGGCGGCCAGACGCACAGCCAGAGCCCGGAAGCGCTGTTCACCCATGTCTCCGGCCTGAAGACGGTGGTGCCGTCCAACCCGCATGACGCCAAGGGGCTGCTGATCGCGGCGATCGAGGATCCGGATCCGGTGATCTTCCTTGAGCCGAAGCGGCTCTACAACGGACCGTTCGACGGCCATCACGACCGGCCGGTGACGCCGTGGTCGAAACACGAGCTCGGCGAAGTCGCCGACGGCCATTACACGATCCCCCTCGGCAAGGCGGCGATACGCAGGCAAGGAGGCGCGATCACAGTGCTTGCCTACGGCACCATGGTCTATGTCGCGCAGGCGGCGGCCGAGGAGACCGGCATCGACGCCGAGGTGATCGATCTGAGAACGCTTTTGCCGCTCGACCTCGACACGATTGTCGCCTCGGTGAAGAAGACCGGCCGCTGCGTCGTCGTGCACGAGGCGACGCTCACCTCCGGTTTCGGCGCCGAGCTGGTCTCGCTGGTGCAGGAAAACTGCTTCTATCATCTGGAAGCGCCGGTGGCGCGGGTCGCCGGCTGGGACACGCCCTATCCGCATGCGCAGGAATGGGACTATTTCCCCGGCCCGGCGCGGCTCGGGCGCGCGCTTATCGAAACATTGGAAGCTTAGAGCGGGGAGGCCTGGTTGGGCGAACATATCATCAAGCTGCCCGATGTCGGCGAAGGCGTCGCCGAGGCCGAGCTCGTCGAATGGCATGTCAAGGTCGGCGACCTCGTGCGCGAGGACACGGTCCTCGCCGCCGTCATGACCGACAAGGCGACCGTCGAGATTCCGTCGCCGGTCGATGGCGAAATCCTTTGGCTCGGCGCCGAGATCGGCGACACGGTGGCGATCGGCTCGCCGATCGTGCGGCTGAAGGTGGCCGGCGGGGGCAATGTGAAGGCGGTCGCCGCGCCTGCATCCGAGGAGAAAGCGCCGGCTGAGCCGGCCGAGGCAAAACCGGCGCCGGCCGCGCCGAAGGCGGCACCAAAGCCGACAGAGGCGCCGAAGACGACCGCCGCCGCGCCGAAGGCCACGCGCCCTGCCTCCGTTTCAGCCGCGCCGCGCGCGGAAGGCGAAAAACCCTTGGCCTCGCCGGCCGTCCGGCTGCGCGCCAGGGAGGCCGGTATCGATCTGCGCCAGGTCGCGGGCAGTGGTCCGGCCGGGCGCATCAGCCATGAAGACATCGATGCGTTCGTCGCGCGCGGCCCGCAATTGGCCCGCGCGACCGGGCTTGCCCGGAAGGACGGCGTCGAGGACATCAAGGTCGTCGGCCTGCGGCGCAAGATCGCCGAAAGGATGTCGCTGGCGAAGTCGCGCATCCCGCACATCACCTATATCGAGGAGATCGACGTCACGGCCTTGGAAGAATTGCGCGCGACGCTGAACAAGGAGAAGCGCGGGGCCAAGGGGGCGGAAAGGCCCAAGCTGACGCTGCTGCCTTTCCTGATGCGGGCGATGGTCAAAGCGATCGCCGAGCAGCCCAATCTCAACGCGCAGTTCGACGACGATGCCGGCATCATCCATCAGCACGAAGGCATCCATATCGGCATCGCCGCCCAGACGCCCAACGGGCTTGTGGTGCCAGTGGTCAAGCATGCCGAGGCGCGCGATCTGTGGGACTGCGCTGTCGAAGTCAACCGGCTGGCCGACGCGGCGAAGTCCGGCACGGCGACGCGCGAGGAGCTTTCAGGCTCGACCATCACCATCACCTCGCTCGGCGCCATGGGTGGCGTCGCGACCACGCCGGTCATCAACTATCCGGAAGTGGCGATCATCGGCGTCAACAAGATCATGGTGCGGCCGGTATGGGACGGCACGCAGTTCATCCCGCGCAAGATGATGAACCTGTCGTCCAGCTTCGACCACCGCGTCATCGACGGCTGGGATGCCGCGGTGTTCGTGCAGCGGATCAAGGCGCTGCTCGAGACGCCGGCGCTGATCTTCGTGGATTGAGGGGGCGGAACGATCGAGATGCCGGCGGGACAGCGCCCCCCTCTGCCTTGCCAGGCATCTCCCCCACGAGGGGGGAGATCAGACGTTGCCGCGGCTTTCGCCAATCTCCGACGCAGCAGGAATGGGCGGCGCTCCGAAGCTGCTGATCTCCCCCCTCGTGGGGGAGATGTCCGGCAGGACAGAGGGGGGCGCGAAGGATCGCGACCTATGTTCCCCAGGCCGCAACATAAGGTGCCATCATGAAAGAGATCTCCTGCAAGCTGCTGGTCATCGGCGCCGGTCCGGGCGGCTATGTCTGCGCCATCCGCGCCGGACAGCTCGGCGTCGACACGGTCATCGTCGAGGCAGGCAAGCCGGGCGGCACCTGCCTCAATGTCGGCTGCATCCCGTCCAAGGCGCTGATCCATGCGGCGGAAGAGTTCGAGAAGGTCGCGCATATGGCCGGCGGCAAGGATCCGCTGGGCATCAAGGTCGCCGCGCCGACGCTGGAGCTCGCAAAAACCGTCGCCTGGAAGGACGGGATCGTTAGCCGGCTGAATAGCGGCGTTGCCGGATTGCTCAAGAAGGCCAAGGTCAAGACCGTGCAAGGCTGGGCGACGTTCCGGGACGGCAAGACGGTCGAGGTCGAGACCGAGACCGGCACGCAGGTCGTCCGCGCCGAAACGGTGGTGATCGCCACCGGCTCGGCGCCGGTCGAATTGCCGTTCCTGCCCTTTGGCGGGCCGGTCATCTCGTCCACCGAAGCGCTGGCGCTGACCGACGTGCCGAAGAAGCTCGCGGTCGTCGGCGGCGGCTATATCGGGCTCGAGCTCGGCATGGCTTTCGCCAAGATGGGCGCCAAGGTCACCGTGGTCGAGGCCTTGCCGCGCGTGCTGGCGCAATATGATGCCGAGTTGACCCGGCCGGTGCTGAAGCGGCTCGGCGAGCTCGGCGTCGAGATGATTACAGGAGCAAAGGCGAACGGATTGTCGACCAAGGGCGACGCGCTGCTGGTCGAGACGGCCGACGGCAAGAATGCCAAACTCACCGCCGACAGCATCCTGGTGACGGTCGGGCGCAAGCCGCTGACCGAGGGCTGGGGCCTGGAGCAGATCGACCTCGACAAGGCGGGAAAATTCATCCGCATCGACGACCAGTGCCGCACCTCGATGCGCGGCATTTTTGCCATCGGCGACGTCACCGGCGAGCCGATGCTGGCGCACCGTGCCATGGCGCAGGGCGAGATGGTGGCCGAGATCGTCGCCGGCCACAAAAGAAGCTGGGACAAGCGCGCCATTCCGGCGATCTGCTTCACCGATCCGGAGCTGGTCACCGCCGGGCTGTCGCCCGAAGAAGCGAAGGCGCTCGCCGGCGAGATCAAGATCGGCCAGTTCCCCTTCGCCGCCAACGGCCGGGCGATGACCAAGCAGGGCGAGGACGGTTTTGTGCGGGTCGTGGCGCGCGCGGACAACCATCTGGTGCTGGGCATCCAGGCGGTCGGGCAAGGCGTGTCGGAACTGGCGGCAGCCTTTGGTCTCGCGCTCGAGATGGGCGCGCGGCTGGAAGATATCGCCGGCACGATCCATGCGCATCCGACGCAGGGCGAAGGTTTCCAGGAAGCGGCGCTGAAGGCGCTCGGCCACGCGCTGCATGTTTGAGTCCGGCGGCGATCGACCCCCACTCCGTCGAGCTGCGCTCGACACCTCCCCCGATCGACGGGGGAGAGGAAAGGCGCGAACTTAGTCTGCCAAGCTCCCTTCCTCTCCCTCCGGAGGGGGGAGAGGTGGCGCCGCGAAGCGGCGACGGAGTGGGGGAAGGCGCTGCTCAGATGCGCTGCCGCTGACAACTCGCTACGGCGCCTAATCAAGGCGATGTATCGCCCCGGCTGAAATAACAACGGCCGGCGCAGGTCGACCCCCACTCCGTCGAGCTTCGCTCGACACCTCTCCCCCGATCGACGGGGGAGAGGAAAGGCGCCCTCAGCCCGCGAGCCGGCTCGCCATCTCGTGCTGGGCGTAGGCGCGGCCGAAGCGGTTGGCGAGGAAGGTGTCGAGGGCGATGTCTTCCTGGCGCACGAAACCCTTCGCCGGCAGGCTGCCGTCGGCCAGCATGTCGAGCACGGCGCAGATGCCGGAGGCGGTGGTGATCTGGATGGCGCTGCGCACGATGCTGCCGACGCGCTGCGAATAGATCTTGTTGGCGTAGGTCTCCTGCAGCAGCCGGCCGTTGCGGCGGCCCGAGACGGTGACGAAGACGATGACCACGTCCTGCAGCGTCGAAGGCAGCGCGCTTTCAAAGATGTCCTTCAGCACGTCGCGGCGGTGGCGCAGCCCCAGATCGTTGAGCAGCGCCTTCATGATCGCGGCGTGGCCGGGATAGCGGATGGTGCGGTAGTTCAGCGTGCGCACCTTGCCCTTCAGCGTCTCGGCGAGCGTGCCCAGACCGCCGGAGGTGTTGAAGGCCTCATAGGTGACGCCGTCGAGCGAGAATTCCTCGCGCTCCTCCAGCGGCGGCACTTCGATCAGCTCGCCCTCGACGATCGCCTCGCAGGGCTCGCAATATTCGTTGATGACGCCGTCGGTGCTCCAGGTGAGGTTGTAGTTCAGCGCGTTGGACGGATATTGCGGCAGCGCGCCGACGCGCATGCGCACGCTTTCCAGCGTGTCGAAGCGGCTGGCGAGATCGTTGGCGACGATCGAGATGAAGCCCGGCGCCAGGCCGCATTGCGGGATGAAGGTGCTTTTGGCGTCGCGCGCCAGCTCCTTGACGCGGCGGGTCGAGACGACATCCTCGGTCAGGTCGAGATAGTGCACGCCGGCGGCGGCGGCCGCCTCGGCGATGCGGGTGGTGAGGTGGAAGGGTGCGGCGCTCAGTACGGCGAATTTGCCGGCAAGCACTTTTTCGAGTTCGCCCGTGGCGGCGATGTCGAGCTCCTGCGTCTCGACGCCAGCCGGCAGTTCGGCGGCGGCAAGCTGGGCGGCCGAGCGGTCGACGAGCGTGACGCGATAGTCGCCCGTGGCGCTCAGCATTTCGGCGATGGTCGAACCGATCTTGCCGGCGCCGACGACAGCGATGTTCTTCATGATCAATATCCCCTGCCAATCCTGATTTGGGCCAATTCGATTGGCGAGAATCTTCGCAGCTTGCCTGTCGAAAGGAAGCGTGGAATCTGGCAATATGAAGCCGAACTTTAAGCGATCTGCCGAAAGGTTTCGTCGAAATGATCACAGAAGCCGAACAAGCCCTGCTTACCCTGCTGCGCGCCAACGCCCGCGCCTCGACGGCTGAGCTGGCCAGACAGCTCGGCGTGTCGCGCACGACGGTGCAGAGCCGCATCGAGCGGCTGGAGCAGCGCGGCATCATCGCCGGCTATGGGGTGAGGCTGTCGCCCGATTATGAGCAAGGGCTGGTCAAGGCGCATGTGCTGCTCACCGTGACGCCGAAGCTCGCCGACAAGGTGGTGCGCAGCCTGGAAGCGATGGCGCCGGTCCGCACGGTGCATTCGGTGAGCGGTAATTTCGACATGATCGTCATCGTCGACGCGCCGTCGATCCGGGATCTCGACGCGCTGCTCGACCGGATCGGCGCGATGGACGGGGTGGAGCGGACCTCGTCGTCGATTATTTTGTCGACAAGGGTGGATCGGTAGGGGGGCCTGAGATGTTGGCGGGGCGGCGAAGCTGCCAATCTCCCCCCTTGCGGGGGAGATGGCCGGCAGGCCAGAGGGGGATCGCCTCCCGTAGAGCGCCGATACCTCCTTCGTCATTCTAGGGCGGAGCAAGGAGCGAAGCGACGCGCGCAGACCCTAGAATCCATGCCGTGACATTGGCCATAGAATGCAACGGTCCAGAATAGCGGCTGGCGACGGCGCCAGATAAGATCGTCACATGACAGGCTACGTCTACATGACCGCAAGCCAGAAAGGCGGCACGATCTATATTGGTGTCACCAACGACCTTGCTCGCCGTATGCCCGAGCACAAGACCGGCCAGGGCTCCAGATTCACCAGCCGTTACGGCGTGCAGCGCCTCGTCTGGTACGAAGAGCATTTTGACATCACTGACGCCATCCAGCGTGAGACGTCATTGAAGCGCTGGCCACGCCAATGGAAGGTGGAATTGATCGAGAAGACCAATCCGGAATGGTTCGAGCTGTTTCGCGGGATCGGCTGGTGAGCGTTCTGGACCGTGGCGGCTCTCAACCGTCACGGCATGGATTCTAGGGTCTGCGCGCGTCGCTTCGCTCCTTGCTCCGCCCTAGAATGACGAAGGAGGCGCCGGCGCGAGGCCCCCCTCTCAAGGGGGGAGATTGGCAGCTTCGACGCTGGCACCTTTTCTGCAACATTGGTGATTGGCGAAAGCCGGCGTGACATCTGATCTCCCCCCTTGAGGGGGAGATGTCCGGCAGGGCAGAGGGGGGCGAAGGGACGCGACGCCCGTCATCTCGCTCGTGGTCTATCCCCTAAGCCCGCCGCCTTTCCGGTCCCTCGTCCAGCCAGGCCACATCCTCCGGCGTCAGCTTGATATCCAGCGCCTTGAGGCTGTCCTCCAACTCGTCCAGCGTGCGGGGGCCGATCAGCGGCACGGACGGAAAGGGCTGCGCCAGCACGTAAGCCAGCGCGACATGGATCGGGCTCTTGCCGAGCTTTCGGGCCAGTTCGATGGCGCGGTCGCGGCGGCCGAAATTCTTTTCCGAATACCAGACCCGCACCAGCTCCTCGCTGTTATGCTTGTCGCGGCCGGCGCGGTCGGTGAAGAAGCCGCGGCCCTGGCTCGACCAGGCGAAGTTGGGCATCTGCCGCGCCGCCAGCCAGGCTTTCCAGGCGTCGGTCGACGAGGTGACGCAGCCGGCCCAGATCGGCTCCAGCATCTCGGCCAGCGAGAAATTGTTGGAGAGCGCGCCGGGCTTCTGCCTGCCGTTCTTTTCGGCGTAGGCAATCGCTTCATCCATGCGCTCCATCGTCCAGTTGGAGCCGCCGACCAGGCCGCGGATGCGGCCGGCCTTGGCCTCCGCGTCCATGGCGTCGACGAATTCGCCGACCGGCACGTCCGGGTTGTCGCGATGCATGAAATAGATGTCGACATGGTCGGTCTGCAGCCGGTCGAGCGACTGTGCCAGCTGCTTGCCGATCACGTCGGGATAGCAGAGCGGCGAATGCGCGCCCTTGGCGATGATCACCGATTGCGCGCGCATGCCGCGATTGGCGAGCCATTGGCCAAGCAGCGTCTCGGTGTAGCCGGCGCCATAGACAAAGCCGGTATCGAACAGATTGCCGCCGGCCTCGAAATAGGCGTCGAGCAGGATCGAGCCGGAGGAGAAGGTGCGGAAATCCTCGAAGCCGAGCGCAAGCCGCGAGACGGGTATCGACAGGCCGGGAATGTCACGCTTGCCGATGGCGGCGCCGTTGGTCCTGAGCCGCCGGCCGGAAATGGTGTTGACACGCTTAGCCGGCTTCTCGATCTCGTATTCGAGCCCGACAGCGGCGCGCCATCTGTCGAGGACGCGCAGCGTGCCGAGGCTCTCGGCCCAGGACATGCCGGGCCAGGCGAATTCCTGCCGTCCGGCGAGGATCGCCTCGCCGGCGGCGTCGACCTCGAAGGAATAGAGGTGGCGGGTCTCGCCGAGGCTGATCACCTCGCGAGCGGCCCCGGACCGGATCACCTCGATCCGGCCCGGTCCGACATCGCGGTTGCCACCGGCGAACCAGAAATCGGGCACCTCGATGCGGCCCTTGGTGCCGAGGATGCGCAGCACATTGTCCTGGTCGAGCGAGATGCTGCCGGAGATTTCGGCGACGATGCCGCCGGAGAAATGCAGCAGCGCGGAAGCCCACTCGTCGACGCCGGACTGGCCGAGATGGGCGGCGCCCACAACCTTGTCGGGCTCGGCGAAAGGCTGGCCGATCGCGGCGCCAGCGATCAGCCGCGCCATCGACACCGGATAACCGCCGACATCGAGGATGCCGCCGCCGGCGAGCTCGCTGGCGTAAAGCCGGTGCTCCGGCATGAAGCCCGGCATGGCGAAGCCGAAGCTCGACTTGATCATGCGCACATCGCCGACGGCGCCCGACTTGATCAGCTCGACCAGCTGCAGCGTCTGCGGATGCAGCCGGTACATGAAGGCTTCGCCGAGGAAGGTGCCGGCCTTGCGCGCCGCATGCATCATGGCGTCGGCTTCGAAGGCGGTCAGGGCCAGCGGCTTTTCGCATAAGACATGCTTGCCGGCCTCGGCAGCCTTGATCGCCCATTCGGCATGGCCGGGATGCGGGATCGAAATGTAGACGGCGTCGACGTCCTTGTCGGCAAGCAGCGCCTCATAGCCGTCGAGGATGCGCGCGCCCGGAAAGGTCTCGGCAAGCCCCGCTTTGCCCGGATTGCGGGCGCCGAGCGCCACCAGTTCGCCGGTGCGCGACTGCGCCACGCCGCCGGCAAAGGATTTGGCGATGCTGCCTGGCCCGAGGATGCCCCAGCGGATTTTCGTGGATGAGGATGTCATATCAAATACTCCATGGGTCGCCGCCACGCCTGGCATGCCGGCAAAGAAACTTGCGGGTCAACGGATCCTTGCGCCCTTCTTGTCGAAGAGCAGCGCGCGTTCCGCCTTGATCGAAACCGTGAAATGATCGCCGCTGGCGCGCTGGCGCGAGGCCTCGCGCTCGACGATCAGCTCCTCCGGCCCGGCATTGGCGTAGACGTAGCTCACCGAGCCGAGATGCTCGGCGACGTCGGCCTTGACCGGGATGTCGCAATCGCCCTCGCCCGCCTCGAAGAAATGCTCCGGCCTGACGCCGAGCACGACCTCCGCATCAAGGGCGGGAAACGCTTCGGCGAGCGGCTTGCGCAACCGCGCGCCGCCATGATGGATGAGCTCGACGATTGCCGCGCTGTTGGAGATCTCCACGACCTTGGCGCTGAGGAAATTCATCTTCGGCGAGCCGATGAAGCCGGCTACGAAACGGTTTGCCGGGTCGTCGTAAAGATCGAGCGGCGCGCCGATCTGCTCGACATTGCCGGCCTTCAGCACGACGATACGGTCGGCCAGCGTCATCGCCTCGGTCTGGTCGTGCGTCACATAGATCATGGTGACGCCGAGTTCCTTGTGCAGGCGCGAGATCTCGACGCGCATCTGGACTCTTAGCTCAGCGTCGAGATTGGAGAGCGGCTCGTCGAAGAGAAAAACCTGCGGCTCGCGCACGATGGCGCGGCCGATGGCGACGCGCTGGCGCTGGCCGCCGGAGAGCTGTTTCGGCCGGCGTTGCATCAATTCGTCGATGCGCAGGATCTCCGCCGCTCGGCTAACCCGGCGATCGGTGTCGGCCTTCGGGTTGCCGTTCATCCTGAGGCCGAAGGAGAGGTTCTGCTCGACCGTCATATGCGGGTAGAGCGCGTAGGACTGGAAGACCATGGCGATGCCGCGCTCGGCCGGCTCGACATCGTTGATCACCTTGCCGCCGATGGCGATGTCGCCGCCGCTGATGTCCTCCAGCCCGGCGATCATCCTCAGAAGCGTGGACTTGCCGCAGCCGGAGGGGCCGACGAAGACGACGAACTCGCCGTCGGCGATGTCGATGTTGGCGCCGTGGACGACTTCGAAGACGCCGAAGCGCTTGACGACATTGGTGAGGGTGACGGCCGCCATTGCGCTCCTTCCTACTTGACCGCGCCGGCGGCGATGCCGGCGATGAAATGACGCTGCAACAGCACGAAGACGACGAGCATCGGCACCGTCAGCATGACGGCGCCGGCCATGATGCCGCCCCACGAAACCTTGGTCAGGCCGATCAGCGTGCCGAGCGCCACCGGCGCGGTCATCGCGCCCGGCTGGCTGTTGATCAGCAGCGGCCAGAGATAGTTGTTCCACGAGGCGAGGAAGAGAATGATCGCGAGCGCCGCGAGCATCGGGCGGGCCAGCGGCAGCGCCACGAACAGGAAGATGCGCCATTCCTTGACGCCCTCGACGCGCGCCGCGTCGAACAGCTCCGCCGGCATCATCGAGAAGGCCTGCCGCATGAAGAGCACGCCCAGCGAATTGAACAGTGGCGGCACGATCAGCGCGATCCAGGTGTTGGCCAGAGCGAAGTCGCGCGCCACCATGATGAATTGCGGGATGAGCACCACCGCGTAGGGCAGCGTGATGGTGCCGAAGATGATCGCCACCACCGCGCCCTTGCCGTGGAATTCGTAGCGCGCCAGCGCCCAGCCGGCCATCGAGGTGAGCAGCACCGAGAGGATCGTGTAGGTCACCGCGACCGAGACCGAGATGCCGATGGCGCCGATGAAATTGGTGTCGCGCTGCAGGTTGGCGACATTGTCGAGGAAATTGTCGTGCGGCAGAAGCTCGATGCCGGGGCTGAAGATGCCGTTGTCGGGCATGGTGGAAAACACCACCATCATCCACAGCGGGAACAGCCAGACCAGCGCCAGCGGCGTCAGGAAAAAATGCAGCGCAATGACGCGCCCGAGCCTTGCCTGCGAGCGCGAGGTCATTTCGGCTCCCTCATCAGCCAGAGCTGCACCAGGGTGATGGCGATGGCCAGCCCGGCCATGGTGTAGGCGACGGCGGAAGCGTAGCCGAAGTTGAGCGACCGAAAACCCTGGCGATAAAGCAGCAGGCCGAGCGTCTCGGTGCCGCCGCCCGGTCCGCCGCGCTCGGTGATCAGGAACGGCTCGGTGAAGAGCTGCATGGTGCCGATGATCGACAGCACGGCGCAAAAGACGATGACCGGCTTCAGCAATGGCAAGGTGATGTAGAAGAACTGCTTCAGCCGGCTGACACGGTCGAGTGTCGCCGCCTCGTAGACCTCCTCGGGGATAGACTGCAGGCCGGCCAGGATGATGATGGCGTTGTAGCCCGCCCAGCGCCAGGTCACGGCGATCATGATCAGCGCCATGGCCGGCGTGACGTTGGAGAACCAGTCGATCTTGGGCAGGCCGACGCTGTTCAAGAGCTTGTTGACGATGCCGAAATCGAGGCTGAACATCAGCCGGAAGACGGCCGAATAGGCGACCTCGCCGACCACCACCGGGGCGAAGAAGGCGAAGCGGTAGAGGCCGCGCGCCTTGAGCAGCGGCGAGTTCAGCAGCACCGCCATGACGATCGCCAGCGCAATCATCACCGGCACCTGGATGACCAGGATCAGCAGCGTGTTCTTCAGCGCGTTGTAGAAGGCGGGGTCGCCGATCAGGCGGCCCCAGTTGAAGGCCGGCGCGAAGCGCCACGGCACGGTGCGCGTCGCCTGGAAGGAGATCAGGAAGGACGAGATGATCGGCCAAATCCAGAAGATGGCGAAGATCAAAAGGTAAGGCGTGAGGAAGCGGTACGCGGTGGCGTTCTGCGTGCGCATCGTCTTCCTCCTTTCTCTGTCTTTCCCTTCTCCCACAAGGGGAGAAGGAAAAAGCGACGCCTACTTCACCGGCAAACCAGTCGCGGCGGCGATCTGCTTGGCGGCGTCGTCGAGCGCGGCCTTGGCGTCGGGGTAGCCGCTTGCCAGATATTTGGTCTGCACGGCGCGCATGATGATCTCGGCGTCGCTCTGGAACTGCGTGCCGCGGCTCGGCACCACCTTGGGCAGGGTCGCCAGGATATCCTTCCAGACCGCCTGGTCGCCCCAATAGGGCTGCCCTTGCGCGACATAAGGATCGTCGAGCGCCGAGATCAGCGAGGGCACCAGTCCGAAATCCTTCAGCATGGTGATCTGGCCCTCATTGGTCTCCAGCGTATATTTCAGGTAGGCGTAAGCCGCCTCCTTGTTCTTCGAGGCCGAGGTGATGGCCAGCGACGAGCCGCCGAGATTGGCGGCGCGCGGGCCGTCGGCGGTCAGGCTCGGCATCAGATAGACGCCCCATTTGCCGCTCTCCTTCGGCGATTCGGTGCGGATCGTGCCTTCATACCAGCCGCCATAGACCTGGCTGGCGACGGTGCCGGCGGTGTTGTTGGTGATCTTGGTCGACCAGTCGGCCGACGACATGATGCCGGCGTCCTTCATCTCCTTGACCTTGGTCAGGGCGTCGACGCATTTCGGCTCGGCCACGGTGATCGACTGGCCGTCCTCGGCAAAGTAACCGCAGCCCTGCTCGTTGGAGATCATGCGGAAGAATTCGGTGTCGCCGTTGAAATCGGCATTGGTCATCGACACGCCCGGATTGGCGGCCTGGATCTTCTTGCCGGCGGCGATGAAATCGTCCCAGGTCTTGATCGAGGCCGGGTCGACGCCCCCCTTCTCGTAGAAGTCGCGGCGGTAGAAGACGGCCACCGGGCCGGAATCCCAGGGCATCGCGTAAGCCTTGTCGCCGACTTCGAGCTCGGTGCGCTTGAAGTCGGGGAATTTCTTCTGGTCCTCGGCGCTGTAGCCCAGCGTGTGCAGGTCGACGAAGCAGTCCGGGAACTGGCTCCAGTAATTCTCCGCCTCGCCGTTCTCGATCGAGACGATATCGGGCAGGCCGACGCCGCCGGCGGCGCAGCCGGCGATCGATTTGTCATAGGTGGGCTGGTTGCCGAGGTCCTGAACCGTGACCTTGATGTCGGGGTATTTCTTGTTGAAGCCCTCCACCGTCGCCTTCAACGACGAGGCGGCGATGTTCCAGCTCCAGATGGTGATCTCGCCGGACTGCGCCAGGGCCGGGCCGGAGCCCAGGGCAAGCATAAGCGCGGCGCAGGTCAGTGTAGTGCGCATTGAAATCCTCCCATTTCATTTGCTCTCTCACTGTGAGCGTGGCTAGACTATGCGGCGCGGAAGGCTTGTCCCCGTCGAAGGGAATAAGAAGTTGGCGGAAAGTAAGATGCCGGGGCGTCCATTCTACCAGCCTGGCGCGAGCAGCGTCGAAGGACTGCCGCTTGTTTTGCAGATGTTCCACAACCACCCGTTGGTGATGCTGAAGCCGCACTGGCACGCCCAGGTCGAGGTGAATTTCATCGTGCAAGGCTCGGTGCATTATCGCATGGCCGAGCACGAGATTGCGCTGTCTGCCGGCGAGATGTGCCTGTTCTGGGGCGGCCTGCCGCACCAGATGGACGACCTCTCCGACGACGCCGTCTATGCTGGCGCGCATCTGCCGCTGGTGCATTTCTTCCGCCTGCATCTGCCGGCCGACATACGCCATCGGCTGATGACCGGCGCGACCCTGGTGACCAACGCCACCGACCAGTCGGACAACGACAATTTCAAGCGCTGGAACGAATATGCGCGCTCGGGCGATCCGGCCAGGGCCGAGCACGCCGTCAACGAGCTGCTCTTGAGGCTCGAGCGGGTGCGCTTCGAGCCCTACCGCCTGGTGCCAGGAGCGGCCGCCGGGCAAGGGGCGGGCAATCCCTTCGACCAGCAATCCTCGCGCAATGTCGGGCGCATGTGCGATTACATCGCCGAGAATTTCCTCTACGACATCGACTGCGTGACCATTGCCGCCGCCGCCGACATCCATCCCAAATACGCCATGAGCCTGTTCAAGAAATCGACCGGCATGACGCTTAACGAATATGTCAATCTGCTGCGCCTGAGCTACGCGCAGGCGCTGTTGATGCATGAGGACGCCAATGTGCTGAGGGTCGCCATGGAATCGGGCTTCGGCTCGCTCAGCGCCTTCAACAAATCCTTCCGCAAGCTTGCCGGCATGTCGCCTTCCGATTTCCGCCGGGCAGGCGCCGCGCGGTAGCATCGCCGAATGGCGTCGCCGGCAGGGAGAACCCTGCCGGCGTGTCGTGCTTGTCGGCTCAGTTGGCCGGTTGGACGGCCGAAACCAAGAGCTTGCCGCCCTTGGCGGAATAAGTGACGGTGACCTTTTCGCCGACCTTCAGGGTCTCAACCTCGATGTTTTCGGGCAGGGCAAAGGTCTTGCCGTCGCTCAGCGTGAAGGAATCGCCCTTCTTGTCGACGCTGGCGATGGTGCCGCTGGCCGCCTTGGCATAGGCCCCGGTCGCGGAGGCGAGAGCCACGATCGCTGCGGCTGCGATGACGGATTTTTTCATCTTCTTTCCTTTCTTCTCTGAGGTTGCTGGCCCGAACCTCGCCGGGCCGCGCTCCCGATCCGGCGGGAACGGCACAAGCCTAGAGACCGGAGTTTTCGTGCGGCTGGCGGGGGCTATACAAATGCGTAAGGCGGCCGGGACGCGGGCTCCGCCTGCCTCAGGCATCTGGAACTCGCACGGCCGGAAGGCTGATTGTCACGCCGAGACCCGGGTTGCGGTCCTCGAGCGTTATTGCCGCACCATGCAGGTCGGCCACCGCCTTGACCAGGCTCAAGCCCAGGCCGCTGCCCGGCGTCGTGCGGCTCGCATCCAGCCGGTAGAGCCGGCGGAACACCTTTTCGCGCTCTTCGGCGGGGATGCCCGGACCATTGTCGCGGACATGGACGAGGACGTGGCTGCCTTCCCTGGTCACCGAGAGCTCGATCGCGGTGCCCGGCGGGCAATGCCTGAGCGCGTTCTCGACCAGATTGGCGAGCATCTGCATCAGCAGGTCGCGGTCACCGTGAATATACCATTTCGTACCCGGAATAATCCCAGTGAATAAGGATTTGCCGTCATCCTCGGCAACGTCGGCATAGACTTCGCCGATGGTCTCGACGATCGGGCCGACATCGAGATCGACGAAGCGCGCCTTGCGGGCGCCGGCTTCGATTTGGGCGATGCGAAGCAAAGCGTCGAAGGTGCTGTTGATCTGCTGGCTCTCAGCGCGGGCGTCGGTCAGCTCGGTCGAGACGTCCTCGCCCGACACCGTCTTGTCGGCCGCCGATTCCAGGATCATCTGCAGCCGGTTGAGCGGCGTCTTGAGGTCATGGGCGATGTTGGCGCTCACTTCGCGCATGCCGTCGACCAGCGCCGACAGGCGCTCGAGCGCCGCATTCACCTGGGCCGAGACGGCGTCGATGTCGTCGCCGCTGCCGATCAGCGGAATGCGCGCATCGAGGCGACCATGCGAGACGTCGACCATGGTGCTGGCAATGCCGTCGAGGCGCCGCTGGACGCGCGAGGCAAGCACGGCGCCGCCGACGATCGCCAGGACGGTGATGAAGAGCGTGGCCCAGCCGAAGCTCATCAGCACGATCCTTTCCAGATCCTCGGTTTCCGAAAGCGAGAAGGCGACCGTCAAATTGTTGTCGCCGACCACGCCCGAATAGGCGCGATACTCGGTGTCGGGCGGCACGCCCGGCAAATTGGCGGCGAACATGGAAAAGCCGTCCGGCAGCGCGGAGGCTGTGAAATCCCCGGCAAGGCGGTTGCCGTCCTTGTCGGTGAGGGAAAAGATCTCGTCCTTGTCCTGGCTGAACTGGGCATGGTCCCTGACCGTGGAGACGAGATCCTCCTCGTCGCTCTCGGCATAGGTCGCGGCGATCAGCGAATAGGTCTCCTTGATCGATTGATCGAGCTGCCTGGCGAGCGAGGCGCTCATCAATTGATAGACGATCGCGCCGGACAGGATGAAGGCCAGCAGGAACAGAAAGGCGAAGGTCAGCGCCAGCCTGAACGGCGTGCTGCGCAGCAGGCTGGAGCGTGTCTCGTTCATGCGATCGCGGTGGGTCGCCCCGCACGTGCGGCCGTGAGATCAGGCCGGGACATGCAGGCTGTAGCCGGTGTTGCGCACGGTGTGGATCAGCGGCACGTCGAAGGGCCTGTCGACCTTGGCCCGCAGCCGGCTGATATGCGTCTCGACGACGCTGGTCTTGGGGTCGAAATGAAAATCCCAGACGCGCTCCAGAAGCATGGTGCGGGTGATGACGCGGCCCTCGCCGCGCATCAGCACTTCGAGCAGGCTGAACTCGCGCGGCTGCAGGTCGATCGGCTGGCCCTGCCTGGTCACGCGGCGCAGGATCAGGTCCATTTCGAGGTCGGCGACGCGCAGCGCCGTCTTCTGCTCCTGCGCCGCCGGCCGGCGGCCGAGCGCATGGATGCGGGCGAGCAGCTCGGAAAAGGCGAAGGGCTTGACCAGATAGTCGTCGCCACCCGCTTCGAGGCCCTCGACGCGGTCGTCGACGCCGCCGATGGAGGTCAGGAAAATGGCTGGCGTGCGGATACCGGCGGCGCGCACCGCCTTGATCATCGACAGGCCGTCGAGGCCGGGAACCATGCGGTCGGCGACGATCACGTCATAGGCGTTGCGGGTCGCGGCGAAGAGGCCGTCATGGCCGTCGCGCAGCAAATCGCAGACATGGCCGGCCTCGGTCAGTCCCCTGACGATGTAATCGGCGGTTCTCGGATCGTCTTCAACAAGCAGAAGTCGCATCGCCCCGTGCTGTCCTTGCCGCCTCAACCTCACCGGCATGGTAGCGCCGGCTGCGGCTTTTTCTTGGCCGGTCTCTATCTCTTCGTTTGACGCGGTTCCTGACGGAAAATCCCGCGCCACCCGTTGCTGGAATTGCTCTAACCATCTGTTTTTACGCGCTGCCGGAGCGAAGGCCGCAACACATTTTTGCGAGAAGCGTTTTAGTCGAGCAGGGCCTGTTCGTCTTCGTCGATCAGGTTCCTCAGCGTCATATAGAGAACGATGACCACGATGCAGCCGAGAAAGGTCAGGCTGGTGGCGGTGGTGCCGAAGCCCATGCCGCCATATTCGACCGGTTGCGACAGCAGGTCGCCGAAGGAGGCGCCGAACGGCCGGGTCAGGATATAGGCGAGCCAGAAGGCCAGGATAGAGTTCAGGCCGAGGAAAAACCAGGCGAGCGCGATCGCCGCGATGACACCGCCGAAGATCACGCCGGTGGTGAGATAACCCATGTCGAAACGCTCGGCCACCAGATCGCCGGCGGCCGTGCCGAGCGAGAAGGTGAACAGGATCGCCAGCCAATAGAAGATCTCGCGCCTGGTGGTGAAGATGGTGTGGATCGAGAGCGTCTTTTCGCTGGCATACCAGGCCGCGAAAGTCAGTGCGAGGGCGACCGAGAAGACGATCGTCGTCGTCTCCAGCCGCACGCCGAAATTGTCGACGAGGTTGTCGGTGACCAAGGTGCCGACGACGCTGATCAGCACGACCGCGAGCCAATAGGCCCAGGGCACGTAGCGCTTCCGCGCGAACTGCAGGACAAGCGCGACCACCAGGATGCCGCTCATGATCAAGGATGTCGCGGTAAGGCCGAGGCCGAGATTGACGGCGAGATAGTCGGCCGCCGTCTCGCCCATGGTCACCGCCATGATCTTGATCAGCCAGAAATCGATGGCGACGTCCGGGACGCGGTTCAATTCGGACTCGTGTGCGTGGCTTGCCACGGTCATGGCGATATCCATTTCCGGTTCCTCCGCCGCTTACTTGCCAAGAATCTTCATGGCCTGGGCGAAGAAGTCGTCGGCGCGCTTGTCGTCGTCGGCGTTGCAACGCTCGATGCCCTTCGTCTCCAGTTCGGAAACCTTGTTCTTGTCGGCATCGCTGGGTGTCGCCTTGGCCTCGGCGGCGCGCAGGTCCTTCAACGCGGTCTCGCAAGGCGTCGGAGCGGCAACGGCCGAAGACAAGGGAACGATGATCGCGGCAGCGGCAAAGGCGAAAGCAAGGGCAAATTTGTTCATGACATTATCCCGAGGTTGATGATCCATTCGCCGCCCGAAATCGCGTTTGGCGGCGATCGTCAGGCTAGACGGGCGAATTCACCGCGGCCTGTCCGCGCGCTTACAAATTCGTAAGGTCGGCCGAAAACCTCCATCGGGCCTCGTCATCGCGCGGCGGAACAGCTAGAGAAGCCTCGGCGCCCCTGTCGGCGCCGGAGCGGTGAGAAGAATGGCCTATACGTCCCTCAAATCGGCGCCGAAGGCGTTCGACCAGCACAAGCGCCTGATCGTCGTGCAGGCGGCCGCCGTGCTTGCCGTCATCCTGCTCCTGTTCAGCAAGCCGGCGCTGGCCGAAGGGTCGGACGGGCACGAAATCGTCGAGACGATCGGGTTCGCGATGGTGCTGATCTGTTTCCTTGGCCGGCTGTGGAGCATCCTCTTCGTCGGCGGCAGGAAGAATGACGAGCTGATCATGTCCGGTCCGTTCTCGATGACCCGCAACCCGCTCTATTTCTTCTCGACCGTCGGCGCTGCCGGCATCGGCCTGATGTTCGGCTCGGTGCTGGCCGCCGCGATGCTTGGCCTGGCGAGCTTCCTCGTCTTCCGCTTCACCGCGCGCAAGGAGGCCGAATACCTCGCCGGCAAGTTCGGTGCGGCTTACGCGGCCTATGCCGACCGCACGCCGCGCTTCTGGCCGAATCCGCTGCTTTACCGCGACGAGGCGCAATGGCTGTTTTCGACGCGCGCGCTGAGGAACACGTTCCGCGACGGGCTCTATTTCCTGGCGCTGTTCCCGGTCATCGAGGCGGTGGAGTATTTCCGCCTCAGCGGTGACTTGCCGACGCTTTTCACGGTCTATTAGGTTTCCGGCGCGGATTTGGCCGGCGGCTATGCTTTGCCTTGGCAGGCGGCATGCTTTGAGATTGACTGAAGCGCCCATTGCGATCGTCATCCTATGGCGGAGCAAGGAGCGAAGCGACGCGCGCAGACCATAGGATCCATGCCATTACTTTGAAGCGTCACAACGGTGCAGAATTCTGCCTCGCTGCATTCCACGGCTGAGGGCACGGCATGGATTCCAGGGTCTCCGCGACGCCGCTTCGCGTCGCTCCGCCCGTGGATGACGAGGTTAGGAGGCTTCCGCCCACCTCCAGCGTTCGCGCTGCTTCACCGAAATGAACGATGATCAGCGCGGCCTGCCGCGCGCGGCGCGGCGCGTGCTCTGCAGAAGAATTGCCAGGCAGCCGGCGAGAAGCAGCCAGCCGCCGACGAGCGGCGGCAGCCCCAGGAACTTCACCGCGGCGGCGATCAGTGCAATGAGGATCAGCGCCAGCAGCGCCAGGCTGCCGTCGTCGACGAACATGCCGACGAGCTCCTTGAAGACAAGACGGATCATGGTCATCGGGCGACTCCTTCGGCGGGCGTCGGATAGGCGCCGCGCAGCCAGCGCACGATGGCGAAGGATGCGGCGGCAATGATGGCGAAGATGGCGAGCAGAGCGAGGTCGGCGCCCGGCCACTCGGCGCCGAGGCCCTCGCCGGTCCAGAACACGCCGAAGCTGGTCAGCATCAGCCCGACGACGAATTTCAGGGCGTTTTCCGGCACGCGCGCCAAAGGCCGGTGCACGGCGAGGCCGATCAGCATCACCAGCACGAAGGCGGCCAGCGCGCCGAGGCCGGCATAGAGCGTCTGGCCATGCGCGGCGCCGACGGCGATGACGATGAACACCACTTCGACGCCTTCGAGCAGCACCGCCTTGAACGACGCGACGGCCGCCAAATAGTCGGCGCGGCGGTCGTCGGCCTGCCGCTGCAGCGCGGCCGTCTCCTTGGAAAAGGCCTGCTCCTCGTCATGCAGCGCGATGACACCGACGCTGCGCAGGATCGCCTTCCTCAGCCAGCGCATGCCGAACAGGATCAAAAGCACGCCGACGACGAATTGCAGGACGGTGATGGGAACGAGCGCCAGCAGCGGTCCGAACGCCAGCACCAGCGCCGCCAGCACGGCAAGCGCCAGCGCCGCGCCGGTCAGCGCCGGGCGCCAGCTGCGCGTCACGCCGACGGCGAGCACGATCGTGAAGGCTTCGACCACCTCGACGAAGGAGGCCAGGAAAGAGGCCGTCATGGTGGAAAGTATGGGTGTCAGGCCATGCATGCAGGCATCCTACAGTTCGGAATCATCAGTTGGCGAGAACGATACAGCGTTCGGGCGGCAGCGAGAACGCCAGCGAGGAGCCGACCGGCGGCGCTTCCGGCCAGTCGAGGCGGACGCGTTGCGGGCCGAGTTCCACCGCCAGCCGCCAGCAGCGCCCCTGGAAGGCGCTCGACAGCACTTTGCCCTGCAGCCGGTTGCCGGGATGCGCCTCGGCGGGCCGCGCGTCTTCCGGCCGGACCACAAGCATGCCGTCGCCTGATTTCGCCCCGGGCGTGCGCAGGCTGTCGGCGGCGGCGCCCCGCACGCTGAACAGCCCGTCGCGCACGGTGCCGGGCACCACCGAAAAGCCGCCGATGAAACCGGCGACGAAGGAATCGGCCGGCCGCTCGTAGATCGCCCTCGGCGTGTCGAACTGGGCGATGCGGCCGTCGCGCATCACAGCGATGCGATCCGAAACGGCCATGGCTTCGGCCTGGTCATGCGTCACATAGATGACGGTGGCAGCTTCGCGGCGCACCAGCTCCATCATCTCGATGCGCATGTCCTCGCGAAGCGCTGCGTCGAGATTGCTGAGCGGCTCATCGAACAGCATCAGCGCCGGCCGCGCCGCAAGGCAGCGGGCGATGGCGACGCGCTGCTGCTGTCCACCCGACAGTTCCGAGGGGTAGCGATCGCGATAGGGTGCGAGCCGCGCGACCTCCAGCGCATGGCCGACGCGGACGGCGATCTCCGCTTCGGCGAGCCGCTGCGCGCGCAGCCCGAACGACAGGTTGCCGGCCACCGTCATATGCGGCCACAGCGCGTAGTCCTGGAACACCATGCCGATCCTGCGCTTTTCAGCGGGCAGGACGGATCGTTCGCTCCAGACGACACGGTCGCCGAGCGCGATCGTGCCGCTGTCGGGGTCGACCAGCCCGGCAATGCTGCGCAGCAGCGTGGTCTTGCCGGAACCGCTCGGGCCGAGCAGCGAGACCACCTCGCCGGCCCTGATGGCGAGGTCGAGGTTGCTGAGCACGGCGCGCCCGCCGAGCGACTTCGAGATGCCGGCGCAATGGAGCGAAGCGGTCATGCCGGCTCTCCCGACGCGGCCGGAGTGCCTTGCGGCCGGCCAAATGCAATGAAGCGCTTGAGCGGATACCAGATCAACGCCGCGGCGCCGCCGGCGGCGGCCATGGCGGCGAGCGCGATGGCGCAGGCCAGCCCGTCGCGGTCATGGCTGAACAATTTCAGGATGAGCGTCGGCGCCGGCGGACCGCTTTGCGGGATCAGCATCTGCGACATCGGCAATTCGAACACGGTGCGGATGAAGGTAAGCAGGAAGGCCGTGACGACGCTGAGCAGGATCAGCGGCAAGGTCACCGAGATGAGACGCCGGACCGCGCCGACGCCGGAGATCCGCGCGGCGTCGGTCAGGCTCGGCGCCAATTGGCCGACGGCCGAGAGGATGACGACCAGGCAATAGGGCAGCGCCGCCGCGACATAGCCCATGACCAGCAGCGAGCCGTCGCCGTAATGCGGGAACGGCCAGTCGCGGAAACCAGGCAGCCGGTTCCAGACCAGGATGTAGCCGAAGCCGAGCACGATGCCGGGGATCGCGACCGCGCCGAGCGAGAGGCCAAGCACCGCGGTGCGCATGACCGGGCTCGAACGATCGAGCTGGGCCGAAAGCAGCAAGGCCAGCGTGCTGGCGATGACCGCCGCAAAGCCGGCGTAAAAGAGGCTGCGCATCAGCCCTTCATTGGCCGCCGTGTGCAGGCTAAGCGCCGCGCCGAGATTGGCGAGGGTGAAATTGTCCGGCGCCAGACCGTTGCCGAGCGTGCTGGTGAGCGCCCGCACCGTGATGGCGCCGAGCGGCAATATGAGCGCGAGGAAGGCGACCAGCAGTGCCATCGCAAGAGCGAGCCAGCGCCAGGCGCCAAGCCGATAGCGCCGGACCGGCCTGGCTCGTCCGGAAATCAGCCGCGGATCGGCGCGGCGGCGCAGCAGCCTGTCGGCCACGACGACGAGCAGAACCAGCGCCAGCAGCACCAGGGCCTGCGCGCCGGCGGCAGGGAAGTCGACGGGATAGTCGCTTGCCGCGGCATAGATGCCATAGGTCAGCACGCCGAAGCTCGACATCCTGGCAATCGTCGAGGCCAGGCCGAAATCGGAGAGCACTTCGGCGAAGGTGGCGATGAAGCTCAGCACGATCGCCGGCGCCAGCAAGGGGCCGTTGACGCGCAGCCAGATCCTGAGCGGCCCGGCGCCCGACAGGCGCGCGGCGTCCTCCAGCTCGCTGCCGAGCCCCGCCAGCGCGCTGCCGATGATGAAAGCCGCGAGCGGGAAGAGGCTCAGCGTGTGCACGAAGACCAGGCCGGCCAGCCCGAAGAAGGAAGCGCCGAGCCAAGGCGGCAAAAGGCCAAGCTGCGCCAGGTAGCCGCCGGACGACATCAAGAGCACCCAGGCCAGCGCCTTCAGATAGGACGGCGTCAGGAACACCAGCCAGGGCACCAGCGAAAGCGGGCCGCGCAGCGGGATGCCGCAACGCTGCACCAGCACGGCGAAGGCGCCGCCGAGCATGGTCGTCGTCAGGGCCGCAAGCAGGCCGAGCTCCAGCGAATGCAGGATCGAGCCGGCGATATAGGGTGAGGAGAAGACGCGCGCGAGCGGCTCGGCGCTGAAGAGGCCTTGCGCGCCGTCGACCGCGAACAGCCCAGGCACCACGGCCTGCAGCAGCACGAGCGCCAGCGGCAGGCCGATCAACAGAGCGAAGACAGCATAGACCGCCAGCGGCCCGCCAAGGCGCGCCAGCGCGGGCAGGCGTCCGCGCGCCCACCCGCTCGAGCCGATGCCGCCGGCGGCGGCATCGAATTTCTGCACCATCGTCATTGCCAGGCGAGCGCGGTCACTGGACGAACTTTTCCTTGTACCACTGCTTCCACTCCGTCTCGTGCGCCGAGGCCGTCGCGTCGTCGAGATGGGTGTAGGCGATGCTGGTCTCGCGACCGGGCTTGGGGTTCACGCCCTTGACGATCGGAATGTAGAAGAAGTCGGTGTCGTCGCCGTTCTGCATCGCGGCCTGGCCATCGGCGCTGGTGACGAATTCGATGAACTTGCGCGCGGCATCCATATGCTGCGTCCTGGCGCTGATGCCGAGGCCCTGCGGCAGCGAGACCGAACCCTCGCTCGGATAGACGGCGACGACAGGCTCGCCGGCGGCGATCTTGGAGAAGATGGCGCTGTCCTGGTTGATACCGACCGAGGCGTCGCCGGTCAGCACCGCCTTGTTGACCTTGCCGCCGCTGGAGAGCCCCGAGAGCGACTTGTTGGTCAGCGTCTTGGCGAGCAGCTCCTTGCCGGCATCGACGCCGTTGGTCTGGAACAGGCCGGCAAGCCACTGATAGGCCGGGCCGGAGAGGTTCGGGTCCTTGGCGGCGACGCTGCCGGCGAAGCCCTGCAGGTCGGCCCAGGATTTCGGCATCTTGTCGGCCTTGACCTTCTTGGTGTTGACCTCGATCGCGGTGGTGCTGGTGCCGGTCGGCAGGAAGGCGTGGCTCTGCGGGATCAGCGACTTGCCGAGATCGGTCCAGGCGATCTTGTCGAATTCATCGGCCGGCACCGGCTGCAGCACGTGGTCGGCCGCCATGCGCTCCATAACGGCGGAGCCGTCGAGCCAGACGATGTCGAATTGCGGGTTATTGCCCTCGGCGGCGATCTTGCCCAGCGTTTCGCCGGTGCTGCCGGGCTCGACGATGTCGACGGTCAGCCCGGTCTTGGCCTGGAAGGCCTTGGCGACCGGACCGGCAAAGTCGAGCGCGTCATAGAGCACCAGATCCGCGGCACAGGCCGGCGCGGCGATGGATAGAACCGTCAAACTCAACGCAAGTCCAAGCGTTGTCTTTATAGTCATCTCGCTCTCCTGTTGTTTCGAGAAGGCAAAGTAATGCCAATTGTATAGTATACCTCTTTAACTGACATTTTTATGTCAGCGGCATTTACTTCTTGCGCGTCCCGCGTTTTATCCATGCCTTGTCGATCGCGCCGCGCAGGCCGCTCAACCGGTCCAGGCTGTCGAACGCGGTCTCGCCGGCCTTCGCCGCCAGGGCGATGATCGTTGCCTCGATGAGCACCATGGTGCCGCCATGGGTGGCGAGGTGGTCGGCCTTGCCGCGCGGGACCGGCAGCGTCGCAGCCACCTTGTCGGAGACGAGCGGCCCGAGATTGTCGCTGATCAGCACCACCGGCACGTCATGCAGGCCGGCCTGGTCGAGGACGATCTCGACCTCGCGGTAAAGCGGTGCGTAGGCCATCATCAACACGGCATCGCCGCTTTCCAGCCACAGCAGGCGGTCGGCAAGCGCTACGCCCGACACAGAAAGCGCGCTGCTCGGCAGGCCGATCCTGTTGAATTGCAGGGCCGCGTATTCGGCCATGGCGCCCGAGGGGCCGATGCCGAAGATGTGGCGGCGACGGGCGGCGGCCAGGAGATCGACGGCGTTGGCGAAAGACGCTTCCATCTCCGGCCGCTTCAGCGCCTCGAGCGCGCTTTCATGGAGGCCGACGACATGGCGCAGCGCCGCGGCGCTGTCGTTGCCCGTCTCCTGCAAGGTGCGGGCCAGCCGCCTGCCGGGTGAGGCCGTTCCGGTCAGGTCCGCCAGCAGTACCTGGCGCAGCGCCGACAGGCTGTCGAAGCCGAGCGAGCGGGCGGTGCGCACCACGGTTGCGTCGCTGGCGCCAGCAAGCGCGGCGATCTCGGCCGCCGATCCCAGCAGCACCGCCTGCTTCTGGCCGACGAAGAAACGCGCCATGCGCTGCTCGGCCGGCGGCAGGGTTTCGAAGGCCGCCTCGACGCGATCGTCGAAAGCGCTTTGCCGGTCGGCGGAATCGTCGGATGTCATGATGGTCGGCCGTTCGCCAGGAGGTTCTGTAGCAATCGCTACGGCACTGACACTCCGAAATGTTCATTACATCCGTGTGACAACGCCGGCCGTGGATCATGGGACCGACCGGCGCGCTGGGGGCCTTACCCGTTGACGGTCTGTATCCGTTCGGTGTCCGTTGTATCGCGCCACTGCCCTGGCTATCTGCTGGAGCAACAGGGAGTTCGAGCGGCCGATGGATCGCTCCAGCAGGAATGGAACCATGAAGAAGATCGGATTTCTGTCGTTCGGGCATTGGTCGCCCTCGCCGCAATCGGGCACGCGCTCGGGCGCCGACGCGCTGCTGCAGTCGATCGACCTCGCGGTCGCGGCCGAGGAGCTCGGCGCCGACGGCGCCTATTACCGCGTCCACCATTTTGCCCGGCAGCTCGCCTCGCCGTTTCCGTTGCTTGCCGCGGCGGGCGCCAAAACCCGCCGTATCGAGCTCGGCACCGCCGTCATCGACATGCGCTATGAAAACCCGCTCTACATGGCCGAGGACGCGGGCGCTGCAGACCTCATCGCCGGCGGGCGGCTGCAGCTGGGCATAAGCCGCGGCTCACCTGAGCAGGTGATCGATGGCTGGCGCCATTTCGGCTATGTGCCGGAAGAGGGCAAGAGCGACGCCGACATGGCGCGCCGGCATTCGGAGATCTTCCTCGACCTGTTGCGCGGCGAGGGCTTTGCCCAGCCCAACCCGCGACCGATGTTCCCCAACCCGCCGGGCCTGCTCAGGCTCGAACCCTTCTCGGCTGGTTTGCGCGACCGCATCTGGTGGGGCGCCGCCACCGACGCGACCGCGGTATGGGCGGCCAAGCTTGGCATGAACCTGCAAAGCTCGACGCTGAAATTCGATGAGAGCGGCGAGCCGCTGCATGTCCAGCAGGCCAAGCAGATAAGAGCCTACCGCGCCGCCTGGAAGGAAGCCGGCCATACAAGGGAGCCGCGCGTCTCGGTCAGCCGCAGCATTTTTGCCCTCGTCAACGACATGGACCGCGCCTATTTCGGCGGCAGCGAGGGCGAGGACCATTTCGGCTATATCGAGCCGGAGAAGCGCGCTGTGTTCGGCCGCACCTATGCCGACGAGCCGGACAAGCTGGTGGAACAGCTCAAAGAGGACGAGGCGATCGCCGAGGCCGACACGCTGCTCTTGACCGTGCCCAACCAGCTCGGCGTCGACTACAACGCCCATGTCATCGAGTCGATCCTGAAGCACGTCGCGCCGGCGCTGGGGTGGCGGTGAGGCTTAATCTCCCCCGCAAGTGGGGAGATCGGCAGCTTCGGCGCCGGCGCTCCTCCTCCCATCCTTACCCTCGACGTTGACATCTGATAAAATAACAATCTACTTTGTCGCGTAATCGGTTACGTAACCGATTACGGCTCAATCAAGTGGAGGAGACTAATGAGCAAGATTTCGAACACGCACGGGTTTGGCCCATTCTCACGCCGCCAGTTCCTGAAGACCAGCGCCTTAGCTGCCGGCGCGCTCGCTCTGCCGCTCGGCCCGGCGCTTGCAGCCGACAAGCCGAAGGTCGGCCTGGTCATGAAGTCGCTCGCCAACGAGTTCTTCAAGCAGATGCAGGCCGGCGCCGAGGAGTATGCGGCGAAGAACAAGGACAAGTTCGATTTCGCCGCCGTCGGCATGAAGGACGAGCGCGACTTCGCCGCCCAGGTCGACGCCATCGAGAACTTCATCACCCAGAACTACAACATCATCGTCGTCGCCCCGGCCGATTCGAAAGCCATGGTCACGCCGATCGCCAAGGCGCTGAAGGCCGGCATCAAGGTGATCAACATCGACGTCTCGCTCGACACCGAGGCCAAGAAGAAGGCCGGCATCGACCTCGCCTTCTTCGGGCCGGACAACCGCGCTGGCGCCAAGCTCGCCGGCGACGCGCTCGGCAAGGCGCTGGGCAAGGGCGGCAAGGTCGTCATCCTCGAAGGCAATCCCGAGGCCGACAACGCCAAGGAACGCAAGCTCGGCTTCGACGACGCGGTGAAGGAAAACGGCCTCGACCTGCTCGATTCCAAGACCGCGCATTGGGAGACCGAGGAAGCCAACACGCTGATGACCAACTTCCTCACCCAGCATCCGGACATCCAGGGCGTGATGGCGGCCAACGACTCCATGGCGCTCGGCGTCGTCAAGGCGATCGACGCGGCCGGCAAGTCCGGCCAGATCAAGGTCGTCGGCTTCGACAACATCCCGGCCGTCGGCCCGCTGCTGAAGGACGGCAAGATGCTCGCCACCGTCGAGCAGTATGGCGCGCAGATGGCGGCCATGGGCATCGACTACGGCCTGCGCGAGCTTGCCGGCGAGAAATTCTCCGGCTGGGTCAAGACCGACATCAAGCTGATCACCGCCTGAGGCGAGCCGCCGCCGGGACTCCCTCCGGTGTTCTGCTTGTCTCGTCATCGTCGCCGGCGACCTGCCGGCGACGATGGCCGCGCGCTCGTACCGCCGTTGCGGTAGAAGAGCGCTGTTCAGGATTGCCGCATGAACGACGTGATTCTTTCCCTTGAAGGGGTCGGAAAGATCTTTCCCGGCGCCGTCGCGCTGAGCGATGTGTCGCTGTCGATCGCGCGCGGCGAGACCCATATCATCCTGGGCGAGAACGGCGCCGGCAAGTCGACGCTGATCAAGCTCCTGGCCGGCATCTACCAGCCGGACTCGGGCAGGATCGCCTTCAACGGCCAGCCCTACCAGCCGAAGACGCCGCATGACGCGCAGCAAAGCGGCATCCGCATCGTGCACCAGGAACTGAACCTTTTGCCCTATCTCAGCATCGCCGAGAATTTGATGCTGGAAAGCCTGCCGCGCCGCGCCTTCGGCATCGTCGACCGCAAGGCGCTCAACAGCCGCGCGGTGGCGCTGCTCAAGGAAGTCGGCCTCGACATCGATCCGCGCACGCGCGTCGAGGCCTTGGGCGTGGCGCAGATGCAGCTGGTCGAGATCGCCAAGGCGCTGAGCTACGACTCGAAGCTCTTGGTGCTCGACGAGCCGACGGCGACGCTGACGCCGCCCGAGATCGAGCGGCTGTTTTCCATCATCAAGCGGCTCAAGGCCAAGGGCGTCACCATCATCTACATCTCGCACCGGCTGCACGAGGTGTTCGAGATCGGCAACCGGGTGACGGTGTTGCGCAATGGCAGGCTGGTCGCGACCCGCGATCTTGAGGGCCTCACCGTGCCCGACCTGGTGCGCATGATGATCGGCCGCGACATCGCCGATGAATATGGTTTCGACGTTTCGATCGTGCCGGGCAGGGTCGCGCTCAGCGTCGCCAATCTGAAGCGCGACGCCGCGACGCCCGCCATTTCCTTCGACGTGCGCCATGGCGAGATCCTCGGCGTCGCCGGCCTGGTCGGCAGCGGTCGCACCGAGGCCATGCGCGCCTTGTTCGGCGCCGATCCCAAGCTCGACGGCGTCGTCGAGATCGACGGCAAGCCGGTGGCGATCGCCGCGCCCAAGGACGCGGTGCGGCACGGCTTGAGCCTGCTCACCGAGGACCGCAAGGGCCAGGGCCTGCTGCTCGACATGGCCGTCGACAAGAACATCACCATCACCGATCTCGCCAAGGTTTCGCGCAACGGGCTGCTCAACCGCCGGGCGGAGAGCTCGGCGGCAAACGATTTGGTCGGCCAGCTGCGCGTCAAGGCGAGCTCGATCGAGCAGGCGGTGCGCAACCTTTCCGGCGGCAACCAGCAGAAGGTGGTTCTGGCCAAATGGCTGTTCCGCGGCACCTCGACGCTGATCCTCGACGAGCCGACGCGCGGCGTCGATATCGGCGCGCGGCGCGAGATCTACCAGCTGCTCTGGATGCTGGCGGCGCAGCAGAAGGGCATCATCATGGTGTCTTCCGACCTGCCCGAATTGATGGGCATGTGCCACCGCATCGTCGTCTTTTCCAGGAACAGGATCGTTGGCGAAATGCCGCGATCCGAATTCGACCAGGAGCGCATCCTGTCGCTCGCCTATCAGGAGTATGTGCGACCATGAGCGAGACGTCCGAGATAGCCGTGGCGGCGCCGGTTTCTCCCGCAAGGGCAAAATTCCTGCGCTTCCTCGTGCGCGATGCCGGCGTGTTGCTGGCGCTGGTCCTGATCACGCTGTTCTTCTCGGCGACCGCGCCTTATTTCGCCACCTCCGGCAACGCGCTGAAGATCTTCGTGCAGATCGCCATCAACACGGTGCTGGCGGCCGGCATGACCTTCGTCATCCTCACCGGCGGCATCGACCTTTCGGTCGGCTCGGTGCTGGCGCTGTGCACGGTCGTCGGCGCCACCGTGATGATCGACGAGAACCTGTCGCCGGCCGTCGCAATCACGCTGGCGCTGCTCGCCTGCATGGCGACGGGCGCGGTGTGCGGCTTCCTCAATGGCTGGATCTCGACGCGCTGGAAGATACCCTCCTTCATCGTCACGCTCGGCATGCTCAACATGGCCGCGGGCGCCGCCCGCGTCGTCAGCGACAATTCGACCATCACCGGCCTGCCGCAGAGTTTCGTCGATTTCGGCAATCTGATCATCGGCGGCTTCCTGCCGTCGATCTTCCTGGTGGCGGTGCTGGTGATCGCGGCCGGCTGGTTCGTGCTGCGCTTCACCGTCTTCGGCCGCATGATCTTCGCCGTCGGCACCAATGACGAGGCGGTGCGGCTGTCGGGCCACAACCCGGATTTCTACAAGGTCGCCGCCTTCACCATCAGCGGGCTCACCGCCGGCATCGCGGCCATGGTCTATCTTCTGCGCCTCAACATCGGCAGTCCGATCGCCGGCGTCGGCTACGAGCTCAATGCGATCGCCGCCGTCATCATCGGCGGCACCAGCCTCAGCGGCGGCAAGGGCTCGATCATCGGCACGCTGGTCGGCGCCTGCATCCTGCAGGTGCTCTCCACCGGATTGCAGCTGCTCGGCGTCGGCGACAATTTCAAACCCATCGTAATCGGCCTTGTCATCGTGCTCGCGGTCATCCTAGACGCGTATCGGGAGAGGCTGTTGCGGAGGATCCGCTGAGGGGAACGGGCCATGACGACGATCGCCGATGTCGCGCGCCATGCGGGGGTATCTGTCGCTACCGTCTCGCATGTGATGAACCATACCCGTCATGTCGAGCCGGAAACGGCAGAGCGCGTGCGCGCCGCGATCGCGGCGCTGCGCTACAGCCCGAACTCGGTGGCGCGGAGCCTGCGGCGCGGCGAGACCAAGACCATCGGCCTGCTGCTTCCGGACAATTCCAATCCGTTCTTCGCCAGCGTCGCGCGGCAGATCGAGGATGCCGGCTTCGTCTCCGGCTACACGGTGATCCTGTGCAACTCCGACGGCAATGCCGAGAAGGAGGAGCGCTATCTCTCGGTGCTGATGGCCAAGCAGATCGACGGGCTGATCTTCGCCGGTTCGTCCGACCACGCGCGGGTGTTCGCCCGCCTCCTGCCCAGCGTGCCGGCGGTGCTGCTCGACCGCGAGATCCAGTCGGTCAATGTTGATTCGGTGCTGGTCGACCACGACCATGGCGGCTATCTCGCCGGCAGATACCTGGCCGGGCTCGGGCACAGGAAGATCGGCGTCATCGGCGGTCCGCGCGATTCGAGCTCCAGCCCGGCCCGCTTGCGCGGCTTTGTCCGCGCGCTCGAGGAGGCAGGCCTCGAGCTGCCGCCGTCCTTGATCGTCGATTCCGACTATCATTTCGCCGGCGGCCGCCTGGCGATGGAGCAGCTGATGGCGCAGGCGCCCGACATCACGGCGCTGTTTGCCTGCAACGATCTGATGGCGATGGGCGCGCTGACGGTGCTGCGCTCGCGCGGATTGCGGGTTCCCGACGACATGTCGATGGTCGGCTTCGACGACATCCCCTATGCCGTCACCACCTGGCCGCCGCTGACGACGATCGCGCAGCCGGTCGAAAAGATCGGCACGCGGGCGGTGAGCCTGCTGCTGGAACGGCTCGGCGATCCGGCCGCGCCCTCGCGCCGCGAGGTGCTGGCGCCGGTGCTGGTCGAAAGGGAAAGCTGCGCGGCGCGGCGGTAGTGCTGGCAATTGTCGACGCCGGCGCCAGCCCCCGCTCCGTCTCGGCGCTGCGCGCCGATCTACCTCTCCCCCACTGCTATGCACACCTTCTGTGACTGGCGTGACTGATCAGGCGGAGGCTTGATTGCCAGGTGGTTCCCCCAATCCGTCGCTGCTTCGCAGCGCCACCTTTCCCCCCTCCGGAGGGAAAGGAAGGGAGCGTTGCTGGACGAGCGTTGACGGCAAGAAGCTTGGCGCCTTTCCCTCTCCCCCGTCGAACGGGGGAGAGGTGGCTCGGCGAAGCCGAGACGGAGTGGGGGTCGACCAGCGCTACATAAGACGGAGAGGGGGGGACGCCCTATGCGATTGGCTTCAAGCCGCCGGCTGCACGGCCGCCCTCAGCAGCATCCCGAACAGGTCGCGCGGCTCGTCGGGGTCGGCGAGCAGGTCGAGCTCCTCGTAGAGGCCGGTGGCCTGGAGCTGGTCGCGGACGTAGCGCAGCGCGGAAAAATCTTCCGTGGCGAAGCCGACGGAATCGAACAGCGTGATCTGCTTGGCCGATTTGCGGCCCTCAGCCTGGCCGGTCATCACCTGCCACAGCTCGGTCACCGGATGGTCGGCGTCGAGCTGCTGGATCTCGCCCTCGATGCGGGTCTGCGGCGGGAACTCGACGAAGATATCGGAGCGCAGGAGGATGTCGCGGTGCAGCTCGGTCTTGCCGGGGCAGTCGCCGCCGACGGCATTGATGTGGACGCCGGAGCCGACCATGTTGTCGGTGAGGATGGTGGCGTACTGCTTGTCGGCGGTCACCGTGGTGATGATGTCGACGCCTTCCACGGCATCCTGTCCTGTCGCGCAGATGGTGATGTCGAAACCCTTGCCGGCGAGGTTGCGGGCGCATTTTTCGGAAGCCTGGCGGTCGATGTCATAGAGCCGCAGCCGGTCAATGCCGAGCAGCGCCTTGAAGGCGATGGCCTGGAACTCGGACTGCGCGCCGTTGCCGATGATGGCCATGGCTTGGCTGCCCTTCGGCGCCAGGTATTTGGCCGCGACGGCCGAGGTTGCGGCGGTGCGCAGCGCCGTCAGGATGGTCATCTCGGTGAGCAGCATCGGATAGCCGGAGCCGACATCGGCAAGCACGCCGAAGGCGGTCACCGTCTGGCGGCCCTCGCGCATGTTCTTCGGATGGCCGTTGACATATTTGAAGCCGTACATCTTGCCGTCGCTGGTCGGCATCAGCTCGATGACGCCGTCATGGCTGTGCGAGGCGATGCGCGGGGTCTTGTCGAACAGCTCCCAGCGCCGGAAATCCTCCTCGATATAGGCGGCGAGCTCGGTCAGGAAGCGCTCGACGCCGATGGCGAGCACAAGCTTCATCATGCGGTCGACGCTGACGAAGGGGACGATGGCAAGGCGCGAAGGCTGGGTCATGGTTAGAGGCTTCCAGAGTGGCTGCGGGTCGGGCGGTCCATGATGCGGCGGCCCATCAGGCTGGCGGTGAGGTCGACCATCAGGGTCGCGGTGCGGCCGCGCTCGTCGAGGAACGGGTTCAATTCGACCAGGTCGAGGCTCGAAACCAGGCCTGAGTCGGACAGCATCTCCATCACCAGATGCGCCTCGCGGAAGGTGGCGCCGCCGGGCACCGTGGTGCCGACGGCGGGCGCGATCGAAGGGTCGAGGAAATCGACGTCGAGGCTGACATGCAAGAGCCCGTTCTCCTTCTCAACGCGGGCCAGGAAGGCGCGCAGCAAGGGCGCGATGCCGTGCTCGTCTATGGCGCGCATGTCATGCACGGTGACCCCGGCTTCAGTGAGCGCGCGGCGCTCGGCCGGGTCGACGCTGCGCAGGCCGATGGCGCAGATGCGGGCCGGGTCGACCGCTTGCGGCAGATCCGGGAAATAACCCTTGAAACCCGCCTGGCCGCTGGCATAGGCGAGCGGCACGCCGTGCAGATTGCCACTGGTGGTGGTGTCGAGCGTGTGGAAATCGGGATGCGCGTCGAGCCACAGCACGAAGAGCGGCCGGCCGCGCTCGGCAGCGCGGCGCGCCACGCCGGACACGGTGCCGGCGGAGATCGAATGGTCGCCGCCGAGGAAGATCGGCATGGCATCCCTGGAAGCGGCGTAGGCGGTCTCGGCGATCGCCGCCGTCCAGGCGGAGATTTCCGGCAGCGCCTTCAGCGCCAGGTTGCCGTGTACCACGGGCCGCGCCGCGGCCTTCTCGACCGCGCCCCAGTCCTTGACCTCGTGGCCGAGCTCGGCCAGCACCGAGACCAGCCCCGCCGTGCGCAGCGCGCTCGGCCCCATTTCGCATCCCATCCTGCCCGCGCCGTCCTGCACCGGCGCGCCGACGATCCTGCAGCGCATTTTTCTCACCTTGCGATTGATCGAAGGAGTGAACCATCACCCGCTGGCGGTTTGAACAGCGAAAATTGGCATTTCGAGAAGACTAATCTATCATATTGGTCAAATGATTTGATCGAAATGGGAAGCCATGGGCGCTCTAGACGAGAAGCTGGTGACGCTGCTGAGGCATGATGCTCGGCGCAGCGTATCCGACCTCGCCATCGATCTCGGCGTGTCACGCGCCACGGTCAGGTCGCGCATGGAACGGCTGGAAAAGTCCGGCGAGATCATCGGCTACACGGTGGTGCTGCGCGCCGACGCGGTCGACCAGAAGATACGCGGCGTGATGACGATCGAGATCGAGGGCCATGCCGCCGACCGCGTCGTCAAGGCGCTCGGCGGCCTCGCCGAGGTCTCGACCATTCATACCACCAACGGCCGCTGGGACCTGGTGGTGGAGCTCGGCACCGCCACGCTGACGGATTTCGACGCTGTGCTGCGGCGCATAAGGCTGATCCCCGGCATAACGGGAAGCGAGACAAGCCTGCTCTTGGCGACGCCGAGAACGACGCGGGCGCGGCTGGCGTAGTCGAGCGGGCCGGCCGGCCCCTCCGTCACATCACGGATTCGCGAAGGCCGCGACGACCGGCGGCCCAACGAGCGTTATGCGACGTGTCAGGCGACGGGATTGCGCATGGCGGAGAAAGCGAAGACCGCCAAAGAGCGTAGCCTGGTATGACGGATGCCGGCGCCGTCGCTGCAGCGGCATTCTACGGCAGCGCCGGTGTGAAGCCTGGGAAGGCCCGGTCACACCGGCAGCCGCCTTGCGAAGAACGCATGTTCGTCAGCCGTTCGGATAATAGCCGCCGTCCGAGCCGTCGCCCATATAGGTTCCCTGGCCGGTGGCGTCCTGAAGCCGCTGATCCAGCTCATTGATCTGCCCGATCGCCGATCCGCCGCGCTGGATGCTGTCGGCTCGCTGCATCAGCTCGCGGGCCTTGCCTTCAGAGATCTTGCCGAGCTCCCTGGCGTTGCGGATACCTTGCTTGACGCCAAGCAGCTGCTCCGTTGCGGCTCTCGCCTCCGGATCCATCGGCACTGACGCCGTGGTTGTCGTGTCGACCGCGGCTCTATGGTGGCGGTGCACGGCATAGGCGCTGGAAAGCGGCATGGCCGCGAAGATCGAGGCGGCCGCAATGAGTTTTGGGATGAAAGAACGCATGATGACATCTCCCTGCGATGGAAGAAGCGGTAAAACCGCTTTTTCCGAAACGGGCCGTCCTGTCGCGTCGTGTCGCGGTGCTGGCCATTCACCGCCGGCGTTTCTCGGCCCAAAGCAGACATATAGAAGCCGCCCCGGCGTTGAAACGAGGGTGGAACGCAAACGTTATCCGATGTGAACGGGCGTTGAATCGCCAATGCGCGGGCCGGGGTCTTCAGGCGACGCTGGCGAACGGGATCGGCGAACTGGCAGTCTGTCCGCCAAGCCCGGCATTGGCCAGGTCGGCAAGCTGCTCGGCTTCGCCGCGCGTCAGGCCGATCAGCGGCCGGCCGACCATCTCCGCCGGGATGTCGAAAGCAAGATCACACACAAGCCAGTCGTCGCACGGATCCCGCATCGCTGCGAACCGCATTGACGCTCCTTGTTTCAGCGTAGCTAAAGCGGGCTCGGTGTTCACAGAATCGCTGACCGGCCTAAGTCTTTGTTTGGCCCACGTGGTTGCCCCGGAACCGCAGCGCGCTCCCACGACACGCATGGAAGTTGAAACAGAGTCCGATTGTTCCGGCGCAGGCCAGTAAAGTATCGATAGAAGGCTGGAATATCGGGAAAGTACCGCCGGCCGCGGTGTCGAGAGGAGTTCATTCGCCTGGCTGGCGAATTTCTCCGCTTGCTCGCGCGTGAGACCGAGCAGCACCATGTCCGGCATCTGCGCCGGGCAACCGGACCGCAGATCGTACACCATCCATTGGCCGCACGGATCCTGTAAGGCTGTGAACCTCATGGCCGTTTTGTTTAGCTATGCCCCAACGTAACGACTTGCGGGAATGGTTCCCCGCGAGACTGCCCGGCCAGATAAATTCCGGCACTTTCGCTCAACATATAATTGTCGGGCGCCCGGCAAAAGAGGCTCTACAGTCCCTTCGGCATGCGACCCAAGTCTGATGGGTTGCCGATATTTTCGGGGTGGCGAATGCTACTACCCGGGAGAAATATCGCGTGATCCATCTGCTTGATCCATTTTGCGGGAAGTCCGTGACGGAAGGCGCACAGGCGATCGGTTCAGGCGGGGACATCTTTCGGGCCATGCGCGGCACCAAGACGCGCTGCCCTATTCATGCCTACGTTTGCGCGAGATGGATTTGATGATTTTTTTGAGACGAGACGGCCATCTCCGCGCGAGCTTCCTTTCCAGATAAGCGATGCGCCCGCGCAGCGCCGGCAAGCTTTCCCTCTCCAGCCACATCGCGTCAACCTCGCTTGCCAGGCGTTCGAGATAGGACGCGAACGGACCCACCGCCGGCTCCGGCACACCGGATTCCAGCGTTTTTCGATAAAGGCCTTCCAGCCCGTCGACCGCAATCTGGAGGGTTCGTTCGCGCCGCACCTTTGCCGTCACCTGGGCCGCGTCCTCCGGCGAATAGAGAGCGAGCTCCCGGCGCAGCCATGCCTCGTTGATCGGCGTCGCGCCGCTGTAGTAGCGGGGTCCGAAATTCAAGAAGGAGCTGCGGTCGAAGTTCTCCACGGTCACCAGTCCACCGGCCTGGGTTGGCGCCAGTGTCATCACCGCGCAACCGGTCGCCATTGCTTCCAGCGCGGATTTGCCGCTTGCGAAGACGAGATCATATTGCTGCAGCAGCATCTCCGGCCGCGGTTGGCTGTTGCCATAGGCCGCGCCGATCTTGTCGAGTTGGAGACCGAGCGCGGCACAACCGGATTCCAGTTGCGAAAGCTCGATCGCGGGCAGGCCACTGCTCTGGAAGAGCAGCGCCCGGCGCATCTCCCGAGGCGGCGCGCGCACCTCGGAGAAGCGCGTCGTGTTGACAAAGTTCGGCACGCAGGAAACACGCCCGGGATCGAGATCGAACTCGGCGATGGCGCGTCGCACCATCCATTCGCACATCATCACGTAGCAGTGGATGCGCTGGTGCATGGGCGGCTGCTCCACCCATGGTATGGCGCCGTGACAATAGTAGACGGCAGGCGTTGTTTCGAAGCGCGCCATGGCCGCCATGGCCGGCAGATGATGGTGGGCGTGGATCAGGTCCGGGGTCCACGGCACGTCGTCCAGGCGCGATACCACACGCACGCCGCTTGGCCAGAGCAGTTTGGCGACACCGCCGAGACGAGGACTGAAAACCGTGATTTCGTGGCCGCGCTCGGCCATTTCGCGGGCGACCTCGACCGTGACCATCTCCGACCCGTGGAAGTCGACAAGCGCGCGTTGGGTCATCAGGAGCCGAATGCCGGCCCCTATAAGCGGCACGGAGGCACCGCGACGATAAGGCCGGCCCTTGCGGCGTCGTTGAGATAGCCGATCCCGAAGGGCAGGGCCGGACCGTCGCCCCTGTCGCCATAGGCCGCGGCCAGCTCCGACTGATCATATTTCGCGAACACCGGAATATCGGCGACAAAGCGTCCATGCAGTTCGATATGCCATCCCCAGTCGCGCAACAGGCGGTAGGGGATGCCGCTTGGATCCTGCACCAGGACATCGGTCCGTTCCCGCAGAAGACCGCGAAGCCGCTCGAAGGGCGGTTCGTGCAGGAGATAGCTCGCGCTCTTGACAAAGGTCGCCAAGCGGCGCGTGGCCCCGAGGTGACGGCTGAGCGGACTCTCGCGCGCCCAGTGTTCGTCGCGAAGGTCCTGCTGGAAATAGGTGAGGCGGATTGGCGCCGCCCGGTCACCGAACAGGATATGGATCCCCGTGCCGTCGACGGGATCGATCCGGTGCAGCGGCAGCCCGGCATGGGCGATCTGCGCGATCAGGAGCGGCAGGACGCCCCCTATGCTGCTGCCCGTCAGCTGCGATCGCAGGTCCTTGGTGACGAAATAGGAGCAGTCGAGATAGTGCCGCAAGATGTCCACTATGCCGGCCAACGCGAAGTCGTCCGGTCTTTCCGCGAGCGGCCAGGGACCGCATGGTTCGGCGCCAACCAGGATATATTCTCGAGCTTGCGGGAAAAGGTGAAGGGGGAACAGCAGGTCCGGGCCGCCGAAAGGATAGAAAATGGTCTCGACCATGGTCCGGTGCGCCGCAAGGTTATTCTGCGCCCAGTGCCCCGCCGGCTCGGCGAAACGTCGCTTGAAACGCGCGAACAAGCCATGAATCGCTTCGGCAGGCCCGGATCCGGAGGGAGCCCGAACAAAACCCTGCAATAGAGGCGAGAGCGCCTCCGCCAGCCCGTTGCGGGCCTCCAAATCGGCCTGTGAGCAATCAGGCTGGTACACGCGGCACCCGCGCAGCGCACGCCCCCGTGGTGACCGGATCGACAATCGCGGCGCACCGAGTAACCGTTGATGAGAGAGGAAAGGTCATGGGTATGGAGCCTGTTCAGGCCAGATACTGCGGCAAGCGTGCCTGCGTTACGCGACAAGCGCCCCGCCAAGGCCTGCCTTGCCGTTGTTAGCGTATCTCCGGTGCGAGGGGCAATCGCGAAATAATCCGCGAAAAGCTCCGCCAAGTGGCAGCCATGAGTGTCCAACGGTGTATGTCAGCGGCAAAAATGAAAAGGGCCGGATCGATCCGGCCCTTTTTCATAGCGCTTAACTTCCTTGAGGAAATTGGAGCGGGTGAAGCGATTCGAACGCTCGACCCCAACCTTGGCAAGGTTGTGCTCTACCCCTGAGCTACACCCGCTCGCGCGGCCTTGGGCCGCAAGCCGGGCCTATATGGCCGAAGAGCGCGGCGATTGCAACAGGGAAATGACGGTGTTCTTGGAGCGAATTCCTCACGCGGCGAAGTTCGCTTCGAAATGATCGAAGCGGGGCCAAAACCGGGCCGGTTGCGAGTCCCCGGGCAAAGCCGCCGTTCGCCTTGCCTGGAATCGCTGCGGCAGCCTTGCCCCGAGGGCGCCGTTGGCCGTAAACGGCATGACCCCTTTCTGATTGCGCGAGGACCGATGCCGAAGACCGAAGCCGAGCTCAACGAATTTCTTGCCGATCTCGGCATTGCCGTGACGACGGTGCGGCACCCGCCGCTGTTCACGGTCGCCGATTCGCAAGGCCTGCGCGGCGAGATTCCCGGCGGCCACACCAAGAACCTGTTCCTCAAGGACAAGAAGGACAATTACTTCCTCGTCACCGTCGGCGAGGACGCCGTGGTCGACCTGAAACAGATCCACCACCTGATCGGCGCCACCAGCCGGGTGTCCTTCGGCAAGCCGGAAATGCTGATGGAGCTGCTCGGCGTCATCCCCGGCGCGGTCACCGTTTTCGGCTTGATCAACGACACGGAAGGGAAGGTCAAGATCGTGCTCGACCAGGCGTTGATGAGCCACGACGTCATCAACGGCCACCCGCTGACCAATGAGGCGACGACCTCGATCGCCGCCGCCGACCTGATCAGATTCGTCGAGGCAACCGGTCACGATCCTGTTATCCTGAAGGTCTCATGACCTTGAAAGTCCCACTACCTTGAAACTCAGGGGCTGATCGCCACATGGAAGGCGGTTTTTGAAATCCGACAATGACGCGCCGGGCGCCGACGCCCGAGAGCGTGACCGAAAGGGCGAGAATATGAGTGACGACAATCCATATAGCGGCGCGTTCGGCGGCAATGGCGGCCAGTACGCCCAGACGGTGCAATATGGCGGCGGCGACCGCGCCAAGGTTTCGCTCGGCGACGCGCCGGCGGCGGCCGACCTGATCAAGGACACCACGACCGCCACCTTCGCCGCCGACGTCATCCAGGAATCGCGCCGCCAGCCGGTGCTGGTCGACTTCTGGGCGCCATGGTGCGGGCCCTGCAAGCAGCTGACGCCGCAGCTCGAAAAGGCGGTGCAGGACGCCGGCGGCAAGGTCAAGCTGGTCAAGATGAACATCGACGATCATCCCTCGATCGCCGGCCAGCTCGGCATCCAGTCGATCCCCGCCGTCATCGCCTTCAAGGACGGCCAGCCCGTCGACGGCTTCATGGGCGCTGTTCCGGAAAGCCAGATCGCCCAGTTCATCCAAAAGGTCGGCGGCAAGGGCGGCGGCGCGCCGCAGATCGCGGACGCACTTGCCGCGGCGGCCGAGGCGCGTACGGCCGGCGACGTCCAGACCGCGGCCGACATCTACGATGCGATCCTCGAGCAGGCGCCGGAGACGATCGAGGCGGTCGCGGGCCTGGGCGAGATCCTGTTCGATGCCGGGGATGCGGAAGGCGCCGAAGCCGTGCTGGCGCGGGCGCCCGAGGACAAGAAGGACGCGCCGGCGCTGGCGGCGCTGCGCGCCAAGATGACGCTTGCCGCGGAAGCGGCCGCGCTCGGCAATCCGGCCGAGTTCGAGCGCCGGCTCGCCGCCGACCCGGCCGACCATCAGGCGCGCTTCGACCTGGCGATGATCCAGAACGCGCGCGGCGAGCGCAACGCGGCCGCCGACAACCTGCTGGCGATCGTCAAGGCCGACCGGACCTGGAACGACGACGGCGCCAGGGCGCAGCTGTTGAAACTGTTCGAGGCCTGGGGAATGACCGACGAGGCGACGCTCGCGGCACGCCGCAAGCTCTCGTCGCTGCTGTTTTCCTAGAGCGGTTCGGCGTTTCACAGAATCGCCGAACCGCTTTAAAGTTTGGTTTTGCGCAATTCCGGACGGGAGGCTACGGCGACGTCGCCGAACCTGACCGCCAGGCACTTTCGCGGAATTGCCGTGAATTTTTTGCCGGCTGTCGTGGCCGGCAGGCTTGCGCAGCGGGACGTCAGCGCCAGATAAGGGCGGGGCCGGATGCCGATAGAGGCGAGTTTGCCGGTGCGAGAGGAGATTGCAGCTTGATGCGCTTGCCGGCGTTGCTTTGGGAGGGTCGCGGTGCGCGTCGGTAACGCACTCTATCGGCTTGGCAAGGATCTGCCGGCGGCAATCCCGGTGTTCCCGCTTGCCGGGGCGCTGCTTCTGCCGGGCGGCCGCATGCCGCTCAACGTCTTCGAGCCGCGTTACCTGCAGATGATCGACCTGGCGATGGCCGGCTCGCGGCTGATCGGCATGGTCCAGCCCAGCCTTGACGGCGCATTGCGCGATGACGGCGAGCCCGAGCTGTGCAGCGTCGGTTGCGCCGGGCGCATCATCTCGCTCGCCGAGACCGGCGACGGGCGCTACCTGATCTCGCTGCAGGGCGTATGCCGGTTTCGCATCGTGCAGGAGCTCGCGGCAAAGGCGCCGTTCCGGCAGTGCAAGATCAGGCCGTTTTTGGCCGACCTCGAGGAAGACCCGGCCGGCGCCGAGGTCGACCGGCCGGCGCTGCTCAAGGCGTTTCGCGCCTATCTGCAGGCCAACGACCTCGAGGCCGACTGGGAAAGCGTCAGCCGCGCCGAAAACGGCATGCTGGTCAACGCGCTGTCGATGATGGCGCCTTATGGACCGGCCGAGAAACAGGCGCTGCTGGAAGCGCCGGACCTGAAGACGCGCGCCGAGACGCTGATCGCCATCACCGAAATAACGCTGGCGCGCGAGGATGATGAATTTGGGTCAAGCCTGCAATAGGTTGCCGGTACGGGAATGGGTTCATGGCTGACGGACGTGACGGACGGAAGGCCGAGGTCGACCCGAAGCTGCTGGAGCTGCTGGCCTGCCCGCTGACCAAGGGGCCGCTGACCTGGGACCCCGAGCGCAGCGAGCTGGTCTCGCGCGTGGCGAAGCTCGCCTATCCGGTGCGCGACGGTATCCCGATCATGCTGCCTTCGGAGGCGCGCACGATCTCGGCCGAGGACATGCTGGCGCCGCGGACGCCGCGGCTCGGCGGGCCGTCATGAGTGGGCTTGCGCAGGCGGCGATTGCGCTTCTTGCCTCTGCTGCGTTCCCTTTTGTGCTGGAAATCGCTGCTACTGAAAATTCCGCCCCTTCGGCATGACCTGGCGTGCCGTGCCCGACAGCGTGGCGGTATCCTGGCGGACCGGCAGGCCGCGGCTTGCGGCGGCCTCTGATCCAGCCGGCCGTTCGGCGGGGTTATGCTCGATGACCGGGCGGTTGGACTCCAGCAACACGCTCAGCCAGGAGGTCAGATCCTCGATCCGGTCGGCGACGATGTGGATGACGTCCGATTCATGCTGCAGCTTGCCGGTGACGCGGATGAAGCGGGCGCCCATGACGACGGAGCGGAAGCGGTCGAAGACGCGTGGCCAGATGATGACGTTGGCGATCGATTTTTCGTCTTCCAGCGTGAGGAAGATCGCATTGCCCTTGCCTGGGCGCTGGCGCACCAGCACCAGTCCGGCGACGGAGACGCGGCGGCCGTCGCGCACCGACGGCAGGCGGGCATTGGCGGTGACGCCGGCGCGATCCAGCCTTTCGCGCAGGAAGGCGACGGGATGCTCCTTCAGCGACAGGCCGAGCGAGCGGTAATCGTGCACGACATGCTCGCCGAGCGGCATCTTCGGCAGTTTCGTTTCCGGCTCCAGCTCGCGTAAGCCGAGAGCGGGCCGGTCGAACAGCGGCAGTTTCTCGGCGGCGCTCCTGCCGTCGAGCGCCCGCACCTCCCAGAGCGCGGCACGGCGGTCGAGGCCGATCGAGCGGAACGCATCAGCCTGCGCCAATCTCTCGATCTCGCCGACATCGAGGCCCGAGCGCAACCAGACATCCCTGACCGACCGATAGCCATCGCCGCGCTGGGCAACGACGATATCCATGCGCTCCTCGGACAGGCCCTTGATCTGGCGGAAGCCGAGGCGGACGGCATGCGCCGTCTCGATGACGCCGCGCATCGAGGCGTGGCGCTCGAGGATGCGGGACGGATCGAAGGCGGTGGCCTCCAGCGTGCAGTCCCAGACGGAATGGTTGATGTCGACCTCGCGCACCTCGACGCCATGGTCGCGCGCATCGCGCACGAGCTGCGCCGGCTGGTAGAAACCCATCGGCTGGGAATTCAGGATCGCGGCGCAGAACACGTCGGGAAAGAAGGTCTTGAACCAGCAGGAGGCGTAGACCAGCAGCGCGAAGGAGGCGGCGTGGCTTTCGGGAAAGCCATATTCGCCAAAGCCTTCGATCTGCTTGAAGCAGCGCTCGGCGAAGTCTCTGGGATAGCCTTTCTCGACCATCCCTTCGACCATCCGCGTCTCATAGTTGCCGATCGTGCCGGTTCTCTTGAAGGTCGCCATGGCGCGGCGCAGTTCGTCGGCCTCGCCCGGCCGGAAGCCGCCGGCGACAATGGCGATCTTCATCGCCTGCTCCTGAAACAAAGGCACACCGAGCGTCTTGCCAAGGATCTCTTCCAGCTCAGGCTTGGGGTATTCGGCCTTCTCCTTGCCCTGTCGTCTACGCAGATAGGGATGCACCATGTCGCCCTGGATCGGACCGGGCCGCACGATCGCCACCTCGATGACGAGATCATAGAATTCGCGGGGCTTAAGCCGCGGCAGCATCGACATCTGAGCGCGGGATTCAATCTGGAAGACGCCCAGCGTATCCGCCCGGCAGATCATGTCGTAGACGCGCTGGTTCTCCGGCGGGATAGAGTCCAAGCTGTAGGGCCGGCCGTAATCGTCCCGCGCCTGCGGATAGTGCTGCGTGAGCAAGGTCAGAGCGCGCTTCAGGCAGGTCAGCATGCCGAGCGCCAGCACGTCGACCTTGAGGATCTTCACCGCGTCGAGATCGTCCTTGTCCCACTCGACCATCTTTCGCTCCTCCATCGCCGTCTTGACGATGGGCACGACCTCGTCGAGACGGTCCCTGGTGATGACGAAGCCGCCGACATGCTGGGAAAGATGGCGGGGGAAGCCCATGATCTCGTTGGCGCGCTCAAGCACCTGCCTGGACAGCGGATCGGTGCGGTCGAGGCCGCCGGCATTGGCTTCTTTTTCGCCAAGCTCGGAGGTCGACCAGCCCCAGATGGTGCTGGACAGCGCGCTGCGGACATCTTCCGACAGGCCCATGGCCTTGGCCACCTCGCGCAAGGCGGAGCGGCCGCGATAGCTGATGACGGCGGCGGCCAAGGCGGTGCGCTTGGTGCTGTATTTCGTATAGATGTACTGAATGACCTCTTCACGCCGCTCATGCTCGAAATCGACGTCGATGTCGGGCGGCTCGTTGCGCTCTTCCGAGATGAAGCGCTCGAACAAGGTGTCGATGCGTTCGGGGCCGACCTCGGTGATGCCGATGCAGAAGCAGATGATCGAATTGGCGGCCGAGCCGCGGCCCTGGCAGAGGATGTCCTGGCTGCGGGCGAATTTGACGATGTCGTGGACGGTGAGGAAATAGCGGGCATAGTTCAGGCGCTCGATCAAAGCGAGTTCGCTGTCGATACGTTTCAGCACATAATCGGGAACACCGGCCGGATAGCGCCTGACCGCCCCTTCCCGCGCCAGGCGTTCGAGCTCGGCCTGCGGTCCGAGCCCGGATTCGGTCGGCTCGTCCGGATAATTGTATTCGAGGTCGCTGAGCGAGAAGGTGAGCTCGTCGGCGAAGCGCAGCGTCTCCGCCAGCGCCTGCGGGTGGCGGCGGAAAAGCCGCGCCATCTCCAGCGGCGGCTTCAGGTGGCGCTCGGCATTGGCGGTCAGCTCGAGCCCGACCTCGGAAACCGGGGTGTTGAGGCGGATCGCGGTGAGCACGTCCTGCAGCGGTCGGCGGTCGGCGGCGTGATAGAGCACGTCGTTGGTCGCCATCAGCGGGACGCGGGCGTGTTCGGCCATCGACGCCGCCTGCTCGATGCGGAAGCGATCGTTGCCGGCATAATCCGGTGCCACGGCCAGCCGAAGCGCCGCGCCGAAACGATCCTTAAGCCGGCTAATAAACGACAAGCCGTCCTCGGTGCCTGCCGACAGGCCGGGCAGGACCGCCAGCGACATCCGATCGCCCCATTCGAGCAGGTCGCTCAAGCGGAGCAGCGTCGCGCCCTTCTCGTTCTCGTCGCGCAGATTGGCCTGGGTCAGCATGCGGCAGAGATGGCCCCAGCCCTGGCGGTCGCGGGGATAGGCGAGGATGTCCGGCGTGCCGTCGCCGAACACCAGGCGACAGCCGGGATGATAGGCCATCTTCTCCACCCTGGCCTGCTGCCAGGCGCGCACGACGCCGGCGACCGTGTTCCTGTCGGCAAGCCCGATCGAGGCAAAACCGTAGAATTTCGCCGTGACCACCAGCTCCTCCGGCTTGGAGGCGCCGCGCAGGAAGGAGAAGTTCGACCTTATGCCGAATTCGGCATAGGGAATGACGGTCAGCGCGTTCATGCGAACACCCCATGCATGAACCAGCGCGGCGGCGCGGCCTGCGCGGCGCTGCTGTAGAGGCCCTGGCGGTAGAGCCAGTAGCGGCGTCCCTCGCTGTCCTCGATGCGGTAATAATCGCGGGTCGGCGCCTCCTCCTCACCGGGCAGCTGCCGCCACCATTCGGCGGCGATGCGCTCCGGCCCTTCGGCGCGGGCGACGCGGTAGAGCGCGCGCCGCCAGCGGAAATTCATCGGCGGACCTTCCGGGATCTCGGTCGCCGGCACCTCGATCGGCTCGGGCGAGCGGAACAGGCGAACCGGCCGCTCCGGCGGATAGATGGTCATCGGCGGCGCCGTTCGTGGGGGTGCCGCCCGGCCGGCCGCCGGGGCGCGTCTTTGCGGCGCTTCGGCGAAAGGCACGGTTTTGACGGCGCGTTCCGGCAGATGGCTTTCGACGGCCACCGGCTTCAGCACGGCGGCCTCGCCGAGACGGGCGCGGACGCGGTCGGCGAAGAGCGCGATGTCGGCGTCATCGTCGTTCGTCTCGCCGGTGAGGTCGCCCTGAGCCAAGTCGAAGGCCGCGACCGACAGCACGGACAACCGCACGAGGTCGAAGCCGAAGCCGGCGTCGATGGTCTGCTCCAGCGCGGTGAGCCGCTCATGGAACAGTCTTTGGATCAGCCGCGGCTCGCGCATCGGGCGCGAGGTGCCGACGGCGATGCGGCTGACGGCGCCGTCGACGCGGAAGAGAAGCAGCGCCAGCGTGCGCGCGCCCTCGCCGCGGCGTTCGAGGTCGGTCTTCAAGGCGATCGCCAGCCGGCTCACCAGCCGCTCGATGTCGTCGGTGAGCACGACCGGCTCGGCAAGGTGGCGCTCGACCGAGAGCGGCGCGACGGGAAGGCGCGGCGACACGGCCTCGTCGAGGCGGCCGAGCGCCTGGTCGAGGCGCAGAAGCAAGGTGGCGCCGAAGCGGCGGGCGAGCGGCGCGCGGGGCGCGGCCATCACCGCGCCGGCGGTGCGCAGGCCCACACTTTCCAGGCCGACGCGGGTTTCCGGCGTGATGCGCAGCGCCGACAGTGGCAATGGCGCCAGGAGCGCCTCCTCCTCGCCGCCGGCGATGATGCGGTCGCCATGGAAGCGCGCCGCCGCCCAGGCGGCGCCCGGCGTCGAAGCCAGCCCGGCGCGGACATCGAAGCCCTGCTGGAAGAAGCGGGTGAGGATCTCGTCCTGCATGGCGCGCTCGCCGCCGAACAAATGCGTGCAGCCGGTGACGTCGAGGAACAGCCCGTCCTCGCCGTCGATCGCCACCAGCGGCGTGTAGCGGTCGCACCAGTCGGCAAGGCCTTCGAGCAGCCGGCGGTCGGCTTCCGCATCGGCCTCGACCACATCGATCGAGGGATGCATGGCGCGCGCATCGGCGATGCCCATGCCGCGCTTCAATCTGAGCGCCTCAGCCCGCTCGTCGAGGGCCGCGATGCGCTGGGTGTTGTTGTCGCGATGGCTGATCACAAGCGGCGGGTGAGGTGACGGCAGGTGATGCGGGGGCCGGGAACGCCAGGACCTCCCCAGGCGCTGGCGCAGGATCCGCTCCGCGGCCAGATGCGGGAACCACAGCGACAGAATTCTCTGTTCTTTCTGCAAAAGCGTGCTCATTTGGGTTCCACTCCAGTGTGAATTGTCCGGGCAGGGCCGTGCGGCTCTTGCCGATATCGAGTTTGAAGGCGGGGCGGCCGATCGAGCCGGCGAGCGGCCCGGCGACGGTTTCGCGGCTTGCCGCCGCCGCCGCCGAGACGATGAGGCGCACCGGGGCGGCAGTGGGGTCGGCCTCGCCGGCCTGGCGCAGCAAAAGCAGCGGCCGGCCGGCATTCTGGGCGCGGGCGTGCAGCCGGCGCGTGGCGGTGAGGTCGAGCCGCCGCGGACTTCCGCGGATCTCGAGGATGACCGCGGCAAAGGCCGTCATGCGGGCGGCCTCCTCGGCGATCCACAGCGCATCGAGCAGTTTTGGCGCCTCGGAAAACAGCAATTGCTCCGGCTCGATGCCGAACAGGGCGTGAAGGCCCCTGGCATAGGGAAAGCCGGCCTCATGGAAGATTTCCGCCGTCCCGACCCAGAGGATCGGCAGGCCCTGCTTCTCTCTGAGGACCAGGCTTACGAGCGACAGCGCGAAGCCGGCAACGGCGCCGGCATCGCGGGTCTCCAGGCCATGGATTTCGCTGAGCGCCGCCTTGGGCAGGCCGCCGCCGAGGGCGGCGTCGAGGCGACCGATGCCGGTATGCAGGAAGGCGTCCGCCGAAGCCACGGCGAGGCCACGCCGGACGATCGTCCTGTCCGATCGAGTGGCATCCACAATACCACCGGCCGCCGACCCTTCCAGGCGCTCGGGCAGCGTTCCTTCGATCTTCGCGATCTGGCGACGCAGGGCAAAAACAGTGTCCCGCGCCACGGCGCTCATCGCCATGACGTTTACTTCCGACAGCAATTGTTCCTGTTATGTTCCTATAGATTCCAGAGGGTGCCGGAAGAGTCAAGCGGAGTCATAAGGAATTTATTCCTTCGCCCTTTACCCTGAAAGCGAACGCCCAGCCGGCTCATTTGCCTCTATCGGCGCGAAAGCCTATATGCCGGGATCAAAGGAAATTTCATGGCCCGCATCTATAAGACACGCACTTGGCACGACCAGCTCTCGCCGTCGATGGACGAGATGGAGCTTCTGGCGCTGGAGACCTATGCCCATCTGCCGGACGAGTTCCGCAAGCTCACCGGCGAGATCATTATCCAGATCGCCGATTTCCCGACCGACGAGATCATGGACGACCTGTCGCTGGAGACGCCTTTCGACCTGCTCGGCCTGTTCGAAGGACGTGGCATCGCCGAGCGCTGGAACCCGCAGACCGGCGAGGGGCCGAACCGCATCACGCTCTACCGCCGCGCCATACTCGACTACTGGGCCGAGAACGAAGAGACGATGGGCGACATCGTCACCCACGTGCTGATCCACGAGATCGGCCACCATTTCGGCCTGTCGGACGACGACATGGAGCGCATCGAGGAAGCGGCCGAGCAGGCGGCGGCGGGCTGAGCGTGCACTTCGTCATCCTAGGGCGAAGCAAGGAGCGAAGCGACGCGCGCAGACCCTAGGATCCATGCCGTTCCATCAACACCAAACCCGCGGTGCAGAACGGAACGCTTGCCGCCCGACACCCGCAAACGTCCCCTATATTCTGATCCGCTGCGCCTTTCGGCTCAGGTAACGGCATGGATTCCAGGGTCTGCGCGCGTCGCTTCGCTCCTTGCTCCGCCCTAGAATGACGAAGTGGGGGTTGCCGCCCTTTCTACCAGTCGCTCAGCTTGGTGTCCGGGCCGTAGTCCTGGCCTTCGACATCCTTCACCACTGCCTGGCCGCAACGCATCGACTTGGTCTTCTTGTCATAGGCGTAGGTCGGCGAGCCGAACAGGTGCCAGCCCTTGTCCAGCGCCGCCGTCACCTTGTGGCAGAAGGTTGAATCGTCCGGGCCGGACAGAAAGCGGTAGAGTTTCATTTTCGAGCCTGTCTTGAATATCGGCGCATCATGCGCCGATGATTATCGCCTTCGCCAGAAGTTTCTCGGCTTCCGCCAGATGCAGCCGCTCGACCATGCGGCCGTCCATCGCGATCACGCCCTTGCCGGCATTTTCGGGCCGCGCGAACGCATCCCTGATCGCACGCGCCCTGGCCAGCGCCTCGGGCGACGGCGAAAAGGCATGGTTCGCCGGCTCGATCTGGGCGGGATGGATCAGCGACTTGCCGTCGAAACCCATGGCCGCGCCGTCGGCGCATTCGCGCGCCAGGGCGTCGAGGTCGCGAAAATCATTGGCGACGCCGTCGATCACGTCGAGGCCGCCGGCGCGCGCGGCGAGCACCAGTTGCATCAGCCAGGGCATCAGATAGCGCCGGTCGGGCGTCGCCAGGATGCCGGTCGCCTTCACCAGGTCATTCGTTCCGGCAACGAAACAAGCGAGGCGCGACGCTGGATCGCGGCCAAGCTCGGCGATGGCGCCGATGTTGAGCAGCGCCTTGGGCGTCTCGACCATCGCCCACAGTTTCACGCCGTCCGGCGCGAAATTGTCGTCGAGCAGGTCGCCGGCCTCGAGGATGTCGCGCGGCGTGCCGATCTTGGGCAGGAGAATGCCGTCGGGCTCGGCCTTGGCCACGGCCAACAGATCGTCGGCGCCCCATTCGCTGGCGAGCGGGTTGATGCGCACCACCATCTCGCAGCGTTTTTCGCGCCCGACGAGAATGCGGGCAATCTTGTCGCGCGCCGCCTTCTTGTCGGCGGGCAGGACGGCGTCCTCGAGATCAATGATGACGGCGTCGCAGGCAAGCGAAGCGATCTTGGCGAGCGCCTTGTCGTTCGAGGCGGGAATGTAAAGCACCGAGCGGCGCGGGCGGTAGGGTTCCTGAGCCATGGCCGATCTATGCAGGGTGATGGCGGATGAGGCAAGGCGGGGAGTAATCTTCTCCTTGAGGGGCCGCAAGGGTGAGATGCCCGGCAGGGCGGAGGCGCACGCTGTCCTGCCAACCCGTCCTTCGTCATTCTAGGGTCTGCGCGCGTCGCTTCGCGCCTTGCTCCGCCCTAGAATGACGAGGATAGATCGCAGCTTCACGCGCAAGAACCCTCTCTATCGCCTTTGACGGCATCCCAGGGGCTGGCACCGCCATATGCGATGCCGTACTCGAGCGTCTCGGGCGCCGGCGCCAGGCTGTCCTGCACCAAATCTGCAAATCTGTGCGGAAAACCTCCTCCAATCCGCCGCGCGTTCACCGTGCCCGTCGGCGAAACCGGCGGCATGCGAACACCTCACACATCCCGCTGGTTCCTGCCGCGCCGGCTCCGCGACGAAGGCTGGTGGCTCGTCGAGCCGCAAAGGCGGCGCGTCACGGCGACGGTGCTTCCCTTCAGATCGCGGCCGGCATGCGGCGGCGGCATGACAGCAGCCAGGAAGGCCCAGCGATGACGACGATGACCATGATGGCGCCGGCGAGCAAGACATCGCCTGTCCCGAGCTACTGCCGCCGTGTCGGCGCCGCCGCGCTGCTGGTGGCGCTGGCCGATTTTCTTTTCTACGGCCAGCCGGTCGGGATCACCGTCTTCATCTTCGCGACCGTGCTCGCCGCCACGGTCGTCGCCATGCACCCGGCGGCGCTCAGCGACGGCCGGGTCTGGCTGAAGCCGGCCGCGCTGTTCGCCGCGCTGTTGCCTCTCGTCGAAAATGTCAGCCCGCTTTCGCTGCTGGTCGCTGTCGCAGCACTTGCGGTCTTCGCGCTATCGTTGGCCGGGCGGCTGCGCAGCGAACCTGCCCGAATAGCCCGCCAGCTCAGCCTGTTCCTGATCGCAGCGCCCTTCCGCTTCGCCCGCGACTTCTTCCGCTGGCGCAAGGCAGCGCGGGAACTCGGTCAGCGGCGGCTTCAGCTTACGGCGATTGTCGTCTGGATCATGCCCTTGACGCTTGGCGTCGTCTTCCTGGCGCTGTTCGGCGCCGCCAATCCGATCATCGAGCACTGGCTGTCGCTGATCGACCTCTACGCGCTCCTCGAAAAAATTGAGTTCGCGCGGCTGATCTTCTGGCTGATCGTGCTTGCCGGCGTCTGGGCGCTCCTGAGGCCGCGCCTGCCGCGCTTCGCCTTCCGTGTCAGGCGCGTTTTGCCTGCCACGCCCGCAGCGAGACCGGCGAAGGCCGAGGACATCCTCTTCGGCAAGGCGGCCATCCTGCGCGCGCTGATTGTCTTCAATGGCTTGTTCGCGGTGCAGAGTGCGCTCGACGCAACCTATCTCTGGGGCGGAGTCGCCCTGCCCGACGGGATGACCTATGCCGCCTATGCGCATCGCGGCGCCTATCCGCTGGTCGCCACCGCGCTGCTCGCCGCCGGCTTCGTGCTGGCGGCGCTGCGCTCGGGCAGCGAGACGTCCCGGGATCCGCTGATCCGCGGGCTGGTCTATCTCTGGGTGGCGCAGAACATCGCGCTGGTGATCTCCTCGATGCTGCGGCTCGATCTCTATATCGACGTCTATGCGCTCACCTATCTGCGCATCGCCGCCTTCATCTGGATGGGACTGGTGGCGGCGGGGCTGGCCCTCATCGTCGCCCGCATCGCGCTTCAAAAATCCGGCGAATGGCTGCTTTCCGCCAATCTTCTGACGCTTTCGGCGACGCTTTATGCCTGCTGCTTCGTCAACTTCGCAGCAACGATCGCCAACTTCAATGTCGACCATTCCCTGGAAATGACCGGATCCGGCACTCCGCTCGACACGCCGTATCTGCATTCGCTCGGCGCTGTCGCCATGCCGGCGCTGGACCGCTACCACACACACAAGATCGGAATGCCGACCACTTATCTGGCCGACCAGGTGATGATCGACGATTATCTCGCCGAACAAAAGAAGTGGCGCGCCTGGAGCTTTCGCGACTGGCGGCTGGTACGGGTTCTCGACAACAGAGGCCCGCTCGTGCTTCCTCCATCTGCGCAACCGTCCGCACCGGGCCATTGATCGATGCCGCACAATATCCTCGTCGCCGACGACGACCCGCATATCCGCGAGATCATCTGCTTCGCGCTGGAAAAGGCCGGCATGAAGACGGCCGCCGTCGCCGATGGCGCCGCAGCACTCCAGGCGGTCGAGCGCCGCGCGCCCGACCTCATCGTGCTCGACATCGGCATGCCGGAGATGGACGGGCTCGAGGTCTGCCGCCGGCTCAGGCAAAAATCCGACGTGCCGGTGCTGTTCCTGTCCGCGCGGGATGAAGAGATCGACCGCATTCTGGGTCTGGAGATGGGCGGCGACGACTATGTGACCAAGCCGTTCAGCCCGCGCGAGCTGGTCGCCCGCGTCAACGTCATCCTGCGGCGCGCGCGGCCGGCCGCCGCGGAGGAAGAGGCGGACGATCGTGAATTCACGCATGGCAAGCTCATGCTCGTCCCGGCAAGCCATGAAGCAAGTTTCGGCGGCAAGCCGCTCACCTTGACGGCGATCGAGTTCGCGATCCTGAAAGGCTTCCTCGCCCGTCCGCAGCACGTGCTTGGCCGCGACGCGGTGATGGCCAATGCCTATGCCTCCAACATCCATGTCTCGGAACGCACGGTCGACAGCCACATCCGCAACGTGCGGGCCAAGCTGGCCGCGGTCGGCTGTATCGATGCGATCGCGACGGTGCACGGCGTCGGCTTCCGGCTCGGCCGATGCGGTGGTTGAGCAAGGAAAGGTGGCGGCCGCGGCTCGCCACCGTCGTCGTCGTCATCCTGATCCTGGTCATGGCGTTGCCGCTGGTCGGGCTGTTCTTCTTTCGGCTTTATGAGAACCAGCTGATCCGCCAGACCGAGGGCGAGCTGATCGCGCAAGGGGCGGTCGTCGCCGCCGTCTATGCCAGCGAGGTGCGCGCGGCCGGCATCGCCCCGGAAAGACTGGGGGCGCCGGTCTCGGCCGATCCGGCAAGGGACAACAACTATCCCTATGATCCGATCGAGCCGCGCCTCGACCTTGCCTCGGACGATGTCATGCCGTCGCGGCCGGCGGCGTTTCCCGCCACGCCCGATCCCGCCTTCGCGGCAATAGGCGCGCGGCTCGACGGCATTCTCGACGAGACGCAGAAAACGACGCTCGCCGGCTTCCGGCTGCTCGATCCACGCGGCGTGGTGATCGCCGGCGGCGACGAGGTCGGCCAGTCGCTCGGCGAGATCGAAGAGGTGCGGACCGCGCTTTCCGGCGCCTATGCCAGCGAGCTCAGGCTGCGCATCCCCGACCAGCCGACCCCGCCGCTCTATTCGGTCAGCCGCGGCACCAAGGTCCGCGTCTTCGTCGCCATGCCGGTCGAGCTCGACGGCCGGGTCGCCGGCGTCGTGTACCTGTCGCGAACGCCGAACAACATCGTCAAGCACCTCTATGGCGAGCGCGGCAAGGTGACGTTGGCGGCCATCGCCATCCTCGGCGGCACACTTTTGATCGCGCTGGTGTTCATCCGCACCGTCAGCCGGCCGATCTACGCGCTGATCGACCGCACGAAGCGCATCGCCGCCGGCGACCGCGACGCAATCAGGCCGCTCGACCATCACGGCACGCGCGAGATGGCGGCGCTGTCCGCGGCCTTCCTCGACATGGCGCAAAAGCTGCAGGCGCGCTCCGACAGCATCCAGACCTTCGCCACCCATGTCTCGCATGAATTGAAATCGCCGCTGACGGCGATCCAGGGCGCGGCGGAGCTGCTCAGGGATTCCGGCGGCGCGATGGACGAGGCCGAGCGGCGGCGCTTCTCCAACAACATCGTCACCGACGCCGGGCGGCTCAATCTCCTGGTGCGCCGGCTGCTCGACCTGGCGCGCGCCGAGAACCTGGAACCGAGCGGCGACAGCACGACGCTCAATGCCGCGCTCGCGCTGCTGCCGGTCGATACAAGGCTGGAGGCTCGTATCGAGGCCGGCGGCGACATCGGGCTCGGCATCTCGGCCGAGAATCTCGGCATCGTGCTCGCCAACCTCATCGACAACTCGGCGAGGCATGGCGCCCGACAGGCGGCGATCCATGCCTCAGCCGATGGCGAGCGCGCGTCGGTCCAGATCGGCGACGACGGCGACGGCATCTCGGCCGCCAACCGCGCCAGGATCTTCGAGCCGTTCTTCACCACGCGGCGCGAGTCCGGCGGCACCGGCATGGGGCTCGGCATCGTACTGGCCCTCCTGAAAGCGCATGATGGCACGATCAGGCTGGTTGACTCCGAGCGCGGCACGCGCTTCGAGATCGACTTGCCGGTTGCGTGAAGACGCGACCGAATGATCGGAGAAAAAATGCGCTACGACATCGTCATCATCGGCGGAGCCATCGTCGGGTCCTCGGTCGCCTACTATTTGCGCGAGGAGGGCTTTACCGGCTCGATCGCGCTGATCGAGCGCGATCCGCAGTTTCCGCACGCGGCGACGACCTTGTCGCTCGCCTCGATCCGCCAGCAATTCTCCATCCCGGAAAACATCCGCCTGTCGCAGTTCACGCTGAAACTGTTCCGGCGGCTGAAGGAGATTTTCGGCGCCGACGCCGATATCGGCTTTCGCGAGGGCGGCTACCTTATCCTCGCCGGCGAGGCCGGCCTGCCGATCCTCAAGTCCAATCACCAGACGCAGGTCGCCGAGGGCGCCGATATCCTGCTCGAGGACGCCGGGCAGCTGGCGCGCCGCTTCCCGTGGCTGTCGGTCGAAGGCATCACCGCCGGCGCCTTTGGCCGCAGCGGCGAGGGCTGGTTCGACGCGCATGCGCTGCTGACGCTGTTCCGCAAGGCGCTGCGCGACAAGAAGATCGATTTCATCACGGCATCCGTCACCGGCATTGCGCGCGACGGCAATCGCGTCACCAGTGTACGCCTCGACAATGGCGAGACGCTGGAAGCGGGCATTGTCGTCAACGCCGCCGGGCCGAATGCCGGCAAGGTGGCGGCTTTCGCCGGGCTTGCGCTGCCGGTCGAGCCGCGCAAGCGCAACGTCTTCGTCTTCGAGGCGCGCGAGAAATATGCCGACATGCCGCTGCTGGTCGATCCAAGCGGAATCTATGTGCGGCCGGAAGGCTCCGTCTACCTCACCGGCGGCGCCGAGCCGGAGGAGGGCGATGTCGCGCCCGACCCGAAGGATTTCGACGTCAACTGGCCGCTGTTCGAAGAGGTGGTCTGGCCGACCTTAGCCGCCCGCATCCCGGCTTTCGAAGCGATCAAGCCGACGCGCGCCTGGGTCGGGCATTACGACTACAACACGCTCGACCAGAACGCGGTGATCGGACCGCACCCGGAGGTCCAGAACTTCCTCTTCGCCAACGGGTTCTCCGGCCACGGCCTGCAGCAGGCGCCGGCAGTGGGGAAGTCGATCGCCGAGTTGATCGTGCATGGCGGGTACAGGACGGTGGACTGCAGGGCGTTTGGATATGAAAGGGTGGTGGAGGGAAGGGCGTTCAGGGAATTGAATGTGATCTAGCGTCAGCGCTCCCTTCCCCCACAAGGGACAAAGGGGGGGAAGGGACGGCCGCGCCGGCAAAATAGCCCTGCAGCCACCCAAGCACCCGCGCCCAGCCTTCGGCATGTTCCGCCGCCGCATCCGGGAAACCCGCGAAGCCGCCATGGCAGACGGTGAGCCGCGTGTCGCCGCCGATCGGCTCCAGCAGATAAGCCACCGTCGTCTCGTGATGCCCCAGCGCCGGATGGTCCCAATCGTAGCGCCGCGTCTGCACGATGCGGCGCGGCATCTCGATTTCGAGGAATTTTCCGCCGGCGGGGAGGTGTCTACCGTCGGCGGCCTGCACCGTGACGTTCCAGCCGCCGCCGACACGCAGATCGGCGGACCAGTCGGTCATGCGGTAGGTTTCGGGCGAACCCCACCAGCGCTCGACTTCACTGGTGACCAGCGCCGCGATAACCTCGCCCGGCGAGGCGCAAAGCTCGGCCGAGGCCATGACTGTGTCTGCATTCGCCATGGCTTGCGGTAACGACAAGTGAAGCATCAGATTCAACTCCACCAAGGATTGTCTCGTATCCGAAACGAACGTTCACCCCTTTGACGGCGGGCGCTCGAAACCCTTGCCGGTTTCAAGCAGGCTCTTGAGGCTCGCCAGAACCAGCGGCCAGCCCTTGGAGACGTTCGGGATCAGCCTGTGCGGGCCGTCGGCCTCGTGGATGACGGCGAGCTTCATCAACTCGCCGTCGGGCTCTATGGTGAAGGTGCAGCGGGTGTAGCCGTCCTCCTTGACCTCGGGCATCCATTCGTTGCGCCATTTGATGACCAGGCGTCTTGGCGGGTCAACCTCGAGGATCTCGCCCGAGTCGGCGACGCGCCCGTCGGGGAAGACCAGTTTCCAGCTCGAACCGACCTTCCAGTCGCTCTCCTGATGGGAGCAGAGGAAGAACTGCCGGTTGAACTCGGGATCGGTCAGCGCCTGCCAAAGTTTTTCAGGCGTCGTGCGGATATAGGTGACATAGACAAAGCTGTTCTCGCTCACGGCTCTTCCCTTTCAAGGCGTTGCTTCAGGTGGCTGAGGGCAGCAAGCCGCCCCCGCTCGAACTTGCCGATCCAGCGCTCGGCGATCTCGTTGATCGGAACGGGGTTGAGGTAGTGCTCCTTCTCGCGGCCGCGGCGCATGGTGGTGACGAGGTTGGCCTCCTCGAGGATCGCCAGGTGCTTGGTCACCGCCTGGCGCGTCATGTCCATATGCTCGCAGAGCGCGTTCAGCGTCTGCCCGTTCCGGGCATGGAGACTGTCCAGCAATTGCCGGCGGGTCGGGTCGGCCAAAGCGCGAAAGACGGCATCCATGCTCATGGCTCTAATATGCAACTATTTGGTTGCATGTCAAGCGGTGGCAAAAATATTCTGCCGCCTGATGACTGCTTGCCTAAGTTTTCTTGCTTGCCGGATTGTGCCTGTCTTGAGGTGGCTTCGCTTTTGAGCAGCGCCTTCCCCCACTCCGTCGCTGCTTCGCAGCGCCACCTCTCCCCCCTCCGGAGGGAGAGGAAGGGAGCCAGGGTCGGCGAACTCGCACGGTTCCTCTCCCCCGTCGATCGAGGGAGAGGTGTCGAGCGAAGCTCGACGGAGTGGGGGTCGATCTGGCTCGCCGGTTCCAGGCAGGAGTCGGCTCCGATATCGGTGGCGGTTCAGGTCAGCTTTTGCGGGAGAACCAGAAGGCGTCCGCCATGCGCGTCATGCCGATGCGCTCGTAAAAGCCGACGGCGTCGGGCATCGAGATCAGGCTGATGGCGACCGAAGGCCCGAGCTGCCGCTGCGCCTCGTCCATCAGGCCCTTGCCGACGCCGAGACCCTGTGCCGAGGCGGATACTGCGAGTTCGGAGATGTAGCAGACCCAGGAAAAATCGGTGATGCCGCGCGCGACGCCGATCAGCGGCTTGCCCTCGATGTCGAGCCGCGCTGTCAGCACCAGATTGGCATTGCCGAGCATTGTCTTCAGGCGCGCTTCGTCGTCAACGGGCCGTGTTGCACCGAGGCCGGATTCGACCAGCACACGGCGGAATTCGGCGACGTCGAGGGCAGGCTCGCTGGCGTAAAGGACTTTGGAAGGCTCAACCATGATCGCAGACTGCACCAGCCGGCCAGGATTTCGAAGCCGTTTTTTAGGTATTGCAGCTCCGGCGCGCATGCCATGCTCGACTTGGCCCAAGGCCCGCGCACGAACAGTTGCCTTTCATTTGCCGCCGGCTTTGTGTAAACCGTCCGGCAAAATTCCCCGCAAGCCAAGAAGACGGGCAAGGATCATGGATAAATTCACCAAGCTCACCGGCGTCGCCGCGCCCATGCCGATCGTCAATGTCGACACCGACATGATCATCCCGAAGGATTATCTCAAGACGATCAAGCGCACCGGGCTCGGCACCGGGCTTTTCGCCGAGATGCGCTACAATGAGGACGGTTCGGAGAACCCGGATTTCGTGCTCAACAAGCCGGCCTACCGCAAGGCGCAGATCCTGGTCGCCGGCGACAATTTCGGCTGCGGCTCGAGCCGCGAGCATGCGCCCTGGGCGCTGCTCGATTTCGGCATACGCTGCGTGATTTCGACCTCGTTCGCCGACATCTTCTACAACAACTGCTTCAAGAACGGCATCCTGCCGATCACCGTCAGCCCGGAAGACCTCGACAAGCTGATGGACGACGCCTCGCGCGGCTCCAACGCGACGCTGTCGATCGATCTGGAAGCCAAGGAAATCCGCGGGCCGGACGGCGGCGTGGTGACGTTCGACCTCGACGACTTCAAGCGCCATTGCCTCTTGAACGGCCTCGACGACATCGGGCTGACCATGGAGAAGGCCGGCGCCATCGCATCCTTCGAGAAGAAGAATGCCGAGCAGCGCCCCTGGGCCTGAGCACCTAAGCTATATCGATAGGCCCCGGCCATGGCAGGCCGGGTTCGTGGCGGCTGAATGGAGGGACAGTCATGACACGCTCGCTTCTGGCTGCTTCGGTGGCACTCGCTCTCGCCACAATCGGCGCGAATGCGCAGACCGCCGCGCCGGCCACGCAGCCGACGCCCGCGACGTCCGACCAGCCGGCCGCCGATCAAGGCGCGTCCGACCAGGGATCGGGCAGCGACCAGGCCGCGTCGGATGACGACAAGCAGGCGCCGATCCCGTTCGAAGGCGGCCAGCTCACCATCACTCAGCCGGAGCAGGACGGCGAGAAGGTGCTGTCCTATGACGGCAAGCAGCTGGCCAGCAATTACGACGTCTTCTTCGACAGGATCGTCAAGATCGGCGACGTCAACGTGGCGCTGGTCGATGTCGGCGACGGCGGCAACCAGTGCGGTCCGGCCAAGGTCATCGTCTGGAAGCCGAAGGACGGCGAGATCCAGACCACCACGGTCGAGCAGGACGAATGCGGCGCGCCGCCGGCGGCAGTCTCCGACAGCGCCATCTATTTCGTGCCCTATCTGCTGCCCGGCGATTCCAAGCCGGCGCTGCAATGGTCGCCCACGGAAGGGCTGACGACCTCCGGCAACCTGACCTACACGCCCGAACCCGGCACCGGCTGGAAGGACGTCGACCCGTCGAAATACGACAACATCATCGACGCCTTCCACAACGAGGCCGTCTACAAGGCCGGACAGGCGCTGCTGGGCGACGACATGCCCGACATGGCGACCAGCCTGCTGGTCGGCGGCGGCACCGAAAAGACGGCATCGGGCGCCTTCTACGCCACCGGCTGCGTGCCGCATGACTGCGGCGGCAATGACGGCTTCATGGCCGTCGACCCGGCCAAGCAGAAAGTCTATTTCGCCCGCCGCGGCGACAATGGCGAGCCGCAGGCCTGGCCACCGGTCAAGGACTGGCCGGACGACATCAAGAAGGCCTATGACGACGCGCAAGGGTCGGGGAATTAAGGTATGCTGATATTCAGGTGAGGCCGGCCTGCAAGTGGCGGCCTCCTGCGCTTCCGGTGCTCACGTACTTAAGTACGCTCCGCTCCGGTTCTGGGCAGCCACCACTTTCGACTCGGCCTGACCTGAAGCTCAACATACCTTAGACCGGTGTCTTGCTGACCACCCGTCAGCTTCGCCATCCTCGGGCGGAGCGACGCGCAGCGGAGCGCAGACCCGAGGATCCATGCCGTAACGGTTGCCGCAGAGTGCATCGGAGCAGAATTCTGCACCGCTGGCGGCGCTTCGACGTCACGGCATGGATTCCAGGGTCTGCGCGCGTCGCTTCGCTCCTTGCTCCGCCGTGGAATGACGACCGGAGGAAGGCCCAAACCAATCTCCAAGGCTTGCGCCTGCCTTCGTGACAATGCTCCGCCCGGCTTGGCCCACGATCTGCGCCGCTCCGCCTGCTAAATTCAGGCCTGCAACCCAACGAGGCCGCCCATGCGCAAGCTCATCTCCACCGGCTCCCCCTTCGAGAAGACCGCCGGCTATTCGCGCGCGGTGGTGCAGGGCGACTGGTGTTTCGTCTCGGGAACGACCGGCTACGACTATGCCACCATGACGATGCCGGATACGGTCGAGGCGCAGACGCGCAATTGCCTCGCGACCATCGCCAAGGCGCTGGCCGATGGCGGCTTCGACATGGCCGACGTGGTGCGGGCGCATTACTACATCACCGACCAAGCCTTCGTTGACGTGGTCTTCCCGATCCTCGGCGAGGCGTTCGGCGACATCCGCCCGGCGGCGACGATGATCGTGTGCCAGCTCAACAAGCCGGAGATGAAGATCGAGATCGAGGTGACGGCGCTGCGGCGCACGGCACAGGGGCCGGAGCGATGACTGTCCGGCGCATCGTAGCCAACATCGCCACAAGGGACATCGCGGCGGCGAAGCGCTTCTATCATGACGTGCTTGGCCTCGACATCCTCATGGATCAAGGCTGGATCGCCACCTATGGCTCCGAGGAACGGATGCAGGCGCAGGTGAGCTTCATGGCCGAGGGCGGTCAGGTACGCCGGTGCCGGACCTTTCGATCGAGGTCGACGATGTGGATGCGGCGCTTGCGGGTATGAAGGCCGCCGGCTTCGCCGTCGAATATGGCCCGGCTGACGAGCCCTGGGGCGTGCGGCGCTTCTATGTTCGCGATCCGTTCGGCAGGCTGGTGAATATTCTGTCGCATCGGTAGGCGCTGCCGGTCTTCTTTGAGACGCTGGCGGGACAGCACCCCTCTCTGTCCTGCCGGCTTTCGTCGCTCGGAAAGCCAAGCAATTGGCTTCCCGTCCGCTGCGCGGACCGCTCCTCAACCCCCGCAAGGGGGGAGATTGGCAGCTTGGCCGCCCCGCTCCTCTTTTTCAACGTCGGCGATTGGCGAAGGCCGAAGTGCATCGATCTCCCCCCTTGCGGGGGAGATGCCCGGCAGGGCAGAGGGGGGTGTGAAGGATCTCGGCGCTCGTCCCCTTGCGCCGCAAGCGCTTGCCGTTTAGCAAGGCGCCGGTTCAATGCTCTCACCGGACGGTTCTCCATGGCTTCGAAAAATCTCTTCCTGCTCGCCGGCGACGGCATCGGCCCCGAGGCCATGGCCGAGGTGAAGAAGCTGATCAAGGCCATGAACGACAAGCTCGGCAGCGGCTTCGCCACCGACGAGGGGCTGGTCGGCGGCTGCGCCTACGACGCGCATGGCGCGGCGATCTCCGATGCAGACATGGCAAAGGCGATGGCGGCGGATGCGGTGCTGTTCGGCGCCGTCGGCGGGCCGAAATGGGATGCCGTGCCTTACGAGGTGCGCCCCGAGGCCGGCCTGCTGCGGCTGCGCAAGGACATGGAGCTGTTCGCCAACCTCAGGCCCGCGATCTGCTACCCGGCTTTGGCCGCCTCTTCCTCGCTCAAGCAGGACGTGGTCGAGGGCCTCGACATCCTGATCGTGCGCGAGCTCACCGGCGGCGTCTATTTCGGCGAGCCGAAACAGATCATCGATCTCGGCAACGGCCAGAAGCGCGGCATCGACACCCAGGTCTACGACACGTTCGAGATCGAGCGCATTTCGGGCGTCGCCTTCGAGCTGGCGCGGACGCGCAAGAATCACGTCACCTCGATGGAAAAGCGCAACGTCATGAAGTCGGGCGTTTTGTGGAACGAGGTGGTCAGCCAGACGCACAAGGCCAGATACAGCGACGTCAAGCTCGACCACATGCTGGCCGACGCCGGCGGCATGCAGCTGGTGCGCTGGCCGAAGCAGTTCGACGTCATCGTCACCGACAATCTGTTCGGCGACATGCTCTCCGACATCGCCGCCATGCTGACCGGCTCGATCGGCATGTTGCCGTCGGCCTCGCTCGGCGCGCCGGATGTGAAGACTAAGAAGCGCAAGGCGCTCTACGAGCCGGTGCACGGCTCGGCGCCCGACATCGCCGGCAAGGGCATCGCCAACCCGATCGCCATGATCGCGTCCTTCGCCATGTGCCTACGCTATTCCTTCGGTATGGTCGCCGAGGCCGACAAGCTCGAAGCGGCGATCGCCGCCGTGCTCGACGACGGCCTGCGCACCAAGGACATCTTCTCGGAAGGTATGAAGGAAGTCGGCACCACCGAAATGGGCGACGCCATCATCGCCAAGTTCCTGGGGTGAAACCAGCCGGTCAGCCCGACGTTGCGGGAGCCGGCAGCCACCACGCCTTCGTCATTCCATGGCGGAGCAAGGAGCGAAGCGACGCAGCACAGACCATGGAATCCATTCCGTGACCTATGAGCGTCGCAGCGGTTCAGAAAAAGCCTTCGTTCCGCACCGTTGCGACTCTTCGCGCGAGGTCACGGAATGGATCCTCGGGTCTACGCGTCCGCTTCGCTCCCGCTCCGCCCGTGGATGACGAAGTTCGGACGCTTCAGCTAATCTCCGAGGTTGGCGATCTACCCGGCGCTCGCCGCGGGTCGGCTTCCAACTTCCGTCGCGATCTTACGCTGGCCGCTTCTTCTGCTTCTTGCGCTTTGCCGACTGGTCGGATTTCGGCTTGTCGAACTTCGCCTTTGCCGGCTTCTTCGCGCAGGGTTTCGCCTCGCCGCCAGGCTGTCGCTCGCCCGGTTCCCGCTTCTCGAATCTGGGGCTCTTCTGGTCGAAAGCACCCTTGCCGCGATGCGGCTTCTTGTCCGGCTTCGGCGGCTGGTAGCCGGCGCGCGACAGGTCCGGCGTGCCGTCGATCCGCCTGACCGCGATGTTGCCCTGCAGCTTGCGGTCGGGGCCGATCGCGGCGACGAATCGGTCGGCCCAGTCGGCGGCGATCTGCACGAAGGTCTCTTCCGGCTGCATCTTGATGGCGCCGATCTCGCGCTTGGACATGCCGGCGGTGCGGCATAGCATTGGGATCAGCCAGCGCGGCTCGGCATTCTGGCGGCGGCCGACCGAAAGCGAGAACCAGACGCTGTCGCCGAAATCGTCACGGCGGCTGGGTGTTTCGTCGCGGCGCGCGAATTTCTCGCCCGCCAATCTTTCATGCGAAGGCGTGAACGACGCGACGTCGAGCAGGTCCTCAGGCGCCGAGCGGCTGCTGCGGCAAAGCCGCACGAAGGCCGCCGCCACTTGTTCGACGCCGTGCTGGTTGAGCAGCGTCTCGATGAAGGAGCGCTCCTCCTCGTTGATCGGTTCGGCAAGCGCGGGGTCGGCCAGAATGCGCTCGTCGTCGCGGCGCAGCACATCGTCGGCCGAGGGCGGGCTCGCCCATGTCGCCTTGATGCCGGCATTGTGCAGCAGCCGCTCGGTGCGCCTGCGGGCATTTCCAGGAACGATCAGGGCGCTGACGCCTTTGCGCCCGGCGCGGCCCGTGCGACCACTGCGATGCAGCAGCGTCTCGGGGTTGGTCGGCAGATCGGCATGCACCACCAGCTCGAGATTGGGCAGGTCGATGCCGCGCGCCGCGACATCCGTTGCGATGCAGACTTTTGCGCGGCCGTCGCGCATCGCCTGCAGCGCGTGGCTGCGCTCGTTCTGGCTGAGCTCGCCCGACAGCGCCACGACGGAGAAATTGCGGTTGTTGAAGCGCGCCGTCAGGTGGTTGACCGCCGCGCGTGTGTTGCAGAACACCAGCGCGTTTTGCGCCTCGTAGTAGCGCAGCACGTTGATGATGGCGTTTTCCCGGTCGGCCTGGGCAACGCTGAGCGCTCGGTATTCGATGTCGAGATGCTGCTTTTCCTCGCCGCCGGCGGAGATCCGCACCGCGTCGCGCTGGTAGCCCTGGGCGAGCGTTGCGATGGAGCGCGGCACGGTGGCGGAAAACATCAGCGTGCGGCGCTCGGGCGGTGCGGCATCGAGGATGAATTCGAGGTCTTCGCGAAAACCGAGGTCGAGCATCTCGTCGGCCTCGTCCAGCACCACGGCCTTCAGCGCCGACATGTCGAGCGCGCCGCGCGTGATGTGGTCGCGCAGCCGCCCGGGCGTGCCGACGACGATGTGGGCGCCGCGTTCCAGCGCGCGCCGCTCGGTGCGCATGTCCATGCCGCCGACGCAGGAGGCGATCTGCGCGCCAGTCAGTTCGTAAAGCCATTCGAGCTCGCGCCGCACCTGCAGCGCCAGCTCGCGTGTCGGCGCCACGACCAGCCCCAGCGGCGCGCCGGCGCCGGCGAAACGCTCAGCACCGCCAAGCAGGGTCGGCGCCACGGCGAGGCCGAAGGCGACGGTCTTGCCGGATCCGGTCTGCGCCGAAACCAGCGCGTCGGCCTGGCCGAGCTCCGTCTCCAGCACCGCCTTCTGCACCGGCGTCAGCGCTGAATAACCGCGCTTTTCCAGCGCCTCCGCCAGCGCAGGAACGATCGTTTCGAAACTGGACATTTTCTTCTTTCGGAATTCGGGGTTCTGTGCTCGTCGTGGAGCACAAGGCCGGCACTGCGCCAGCCAAAGGATATTTGGGCGTTCGTACTTCTTGCGGCCTCACTTGTATAGTGCATCGGCTCCACCGGGACCGCGACCATGCTGTGCCGGCTGGCGAAACCGCTCGCGAGAGCGCCCCTCTCCCCGTCACTATACGGGGAGAGGATGCCGGCAGGCAGGTGAGGGGCAGCGCGACCGCTGATAGGTAAGGCAGGGGCGAGGCTTCAGGCCTCACTTCCGGACGAGCTAACTGTCGAAGTCGGCGCCGCCCCTCATCCGCCCTTCGGGCACCTTCTCCCCGTATAGTGACGGGGAGAAGGAGAGCGTTGCGCCAATTGACTCTTTCATCAAACCGCGTAAAAGCCCGCGTCGAACGGGATCGTTTTTCGATGCGCGGCCTTTTGATGGCTCTTCTTGCATTCGACTCCCCCAGCCACAATGTAACGCATTGGGCTGGGCGCTTAGACGCGTCCGTCCGTTCCAGCAAAACTACGGCCAAAACCACCACCAAAACGGTGTGATTCCCTTGGCCTAACCACCCTCTCCCGGGTCCGGCCCGGGGGCGGAACCCGCATGAGGCCGGCGGGTTTCTCCAACAACCAAGCGGAGAGGGACAGGAGATATCAGATGAGTTTCAAGGTTGCGGTAGTCGGCGCCACGGGCAATGTGGGCCGCGAAATGCTCAACATTCTGGACGAACGCGGCTTCCCGGTGAGCGAAGTGGTGGCGCTGGCGTCGCGGCGCAGCCAGGGCACCGAAGTGTCCTTCGGCGACCGCACGCTGAAGGTCAAGGCGCTCGACCAGTACGATTTTTCCGATACCGACATCTGCGTCATGTCGGCGGGCGGCAATGTGTCGAAGGAATGGTCGCCGAAGATCGGCAAGCAGGGCTGCGTCGTCATCGATAATTCGTCGGCCTTCCGATACGATCCGGACGTGCCGCTGATCGTGCCGGAGGTCAACCCGGACGCGATCTCGCTGTTTACACGCAAGAACATCATCGCCAACCCGAACTGCTCGACCGCGCAGCTCGTCGTGGCGCTGAAGCCGCTGCATGACGTCGCCACCATCAAGCGCGTCGTCGTCGCCACCTACCAGTCGGTCTCCGGCGCGGGCAAGGAAGGCATGGATGAGCTGTTCACCCAGACCCGCGCGGTGTTCGTCGCCGACCAGGTCGACGTCAAGAAGTTCACCAAGCGCATCGCCTTCAATGTCATCCCGCATATCGACGTCTTCCTCGACGACGGCTTCACCAAGGAAGAGTGGAAGATGGTCGCCGAGACCAAGAAGATGCTCGACCCCAAGATCAAGCTGACGGCGACCTGCGTGCGCGTGCCGGTGTTCATCGGCCATTCGGAAGCCGTCAACATCGAGTTCGAGAAGCCGATCACGGCGGATGAAGCGCGCGAGATCCTGCGCGAGGCGCCCGGCTGCCAGGTGCTCGACAAGCGCGAGAACGGCGGCTACATCACGCCGCTCGAATCGGCCGGCGAGGACGCAACCTTCATCTCGCGCATCCGCGAGGATTCGACCGTCGACAACGGCCTGTCGATGTGGGTTGTCTCCGACAATCTGCGCAAGGGCGCGGCGCTGAACGCCGTGCAGATCGCCGAGCTGCTGGTCGAGCGCGGCCTCATCCAGCCGAAGCAGAAGGCGGCTTAATCTCGCTCACGGGCCGCACCGCCGCTGCCGCGGCTGGCCTCCGCGGGGGCGCCGGAAAGCCGGCGGCCCGCGGTCGCGGGCTCGGCCTTCGGCAGTTTGTTTTCGCTCACGGGCCGTGTCGCCGCTGCCGCGGCGGGCCCTCCGCGGGGGGCGCCGGACGACCGGCGGCCCGCAGTCGCGGGCTCGGCCTTCGGCAGTTTGTTTTCGCTCACGGGCCGTATCGCCGCTGCCGCGGCGGGCCCTCCGCGGGGGGGCGCCGGACGACCGGCGGCCCGCAGTCGCGGGCTCGGCCTTTGGCCGGGACGCCCTTCCTTCTCCCCGTTCAACGGGGAGAAGGTGCCCGAAGGGCGGATGAGGGGCAGCGCCGGCCTATGAGTGACCGGACCGAAATCACCCTACGCCCGGCCATCGGCTCCGATGCCGCCACCATCGCGAAATATCCAGCAGGCCTTCCTTGTTGGCCGAGCCGTCGCCGAAACCATCTCTACGCGCTCAGGCGCTGAGTTCACCCGCCGCTTTCCGCCGCCAACCGCTGCAATGTGGCCAGCGCCTCCTCCGCCCGCTCCGCCGGCACGAAGAGATGGTCGTGATAGAAGGCCGAGACCGGATTGACGCCCATGCCGGCCGCCGCGAGCCGTCTCGTGATGGCGGCGAGGAAGCCGACGGCTTCCAGCGAGGAGTGGATGTCGAGCGTGATCATCCGGCAGCGGAACGTTCCGGCAAGGCCGGCGGCCTTCGCCTCGTCTTCGGTCGTGATCAGGGTCAGGCCTTCCCGCTCGCGAAATTGCATGATGGGATCGAGTCTCGCCGGGACCGGCGTGTCCGGCGCCAGCGTCGCGAACACATAGACGTCGGCAAGCAGTTGCGGCGTCATTGACGCGAGCAGTTTTTGCAGCTCGGTCTCGCCCGTCATCGTCGCTCCTCCTCTTGGCAGTCGCAGTCGTATGTCTCAATACATGCAAGGGCCGACGGTCCGGCCGTGCCGACGACATCTCGATGTCGCTTGCTGTCGCGCCGCGGGCATCGACCGCACAATAAGACATCAAAGCCAAGCCGGCTTGCAAAGGTTAACCCGATGATCGTCCGACCGCGCCCGACATTCCTGCAATTGTTCTTCATCATGCGTGGTTCGGTGGTGCCGCGCATCCTGCCGCAGATTTTCGGCTTCGCCCTCTATTCGGCGGTCATCCTGCTGCTCGCGCGGCAGTTCCATCTCGACCTCAGCGCTTTCAGCATCGCGCCTTTCGGGCTCGTCGGCGTGACGCTCTCGATCTATCTGTCGTTCCGCAACAACGCCGCCTATGACCGATGGTGGGAGGCGCGCAAACTCTGGGGCGCGCTGGTTTTCGAGATACGCAACCTGGCGCGCGCCACCACCAGCCTGGTCGGCGACCGCGCCGAGCAGCGCGCGCTTCTGATGGAGGCGCTTGCCTTCTGCCACCTGCTGCGCGGGCAACTGCGCAAAATCGACAGCATAAAGGATGCCCGCGCCTTCATCGGCGACGAGGTCGACAAGGCCGCCGCCCGCACCAATCCGGCCGACGACATGGTCCGCCGCATGGGCCGGCGCGCCAATGCGCGGCGCGAGGCGGGCGCGCTCGACCCGATCGGCTTCCGCATCCTCGATGAAAGGCTGGCCGCGATCGCCGCCATCCAGGCCGGCTGCGAGCGGATCGCCGGCACGCCCTTGCCCTTCGCCTATACGCTGCTGGTGCACCGCACGGCCTATGTCGTCTGCCTGCTCTTGCCGACCGGCCTGGTCTCGACCACGGGTTGGGCGACGCCGCTGTTCACGGCGCTGATCGCCTATACGTTCTTCGGCCTCGACGCGCTGTCGGAAGAGCTCGAGGACCCGTTTGGCATCGAGGCCAACGACTTGGCGCTCGACGGCCTTTGCCGCGTCTGCGAGATCTCCGTGTTCGAGGCGCTGGACGAGACGCCGCCGAAGATGATCGCGGCCGACAAGTTCTACTTCTCTTAGGAGGTCGACCCACGAGGGCTCTGCCCTCGGAGATTGGTCGAAAGCGCTGTGTTCTCTTCGTCATTCTAGGGCGGAGCAAGGAGCGAAGCGACGCGGCGCAGACCCTAGAATCATGCCGTGGCGTTGGTCACGGGCGCCATCGGGCCAGAAGTTAAGATCGCCTGGCTGGAGCTTCATTCTAGAGCGCTGCATTCTTCGTTCGACGTCACGGCATGGATACTCGGGTCAAGCCCGAGTATGACGAAGGCGTGTAGGATCGCGGCATGTTCCTTCGTCCTTGGATCGAACCCGGCAAATGGCCGGCATTCGAAACCATCAGGAGGGAATATCCATGAGCATTTCCGAAGCCGCGCCTGCTTCAAAAGGCGCTTTGTGGGCCGGGCGCGCGCTCAGCGGCGTCATCGTCCCGTTCATGATCTTCGACGGCGCCATCAAGCTGCCGCCGCTCGACATCGTCACGCAAACGATGGCGCAGCTCGGCTGGCCGGCCGATCCGAATGTGGCGCGCATGCTGGGCGTCATCGGCCTGATCTCGACCGCGCTCTACGCATGGCCACGCACGTCGGTGCTCGGCGCCATCCTGCTCACCGCCTATATGGGCGGCGCGATTTCGACGCATGTGCGGATTGGCAACCCACTGTTCTCGCACACGCTGTTCGGCGTCTATCTCGGCATTATCCTGTGGGGCGGACTCTATCTGCGCGACGCAAGAGTGCGCGCGCTGATCCCGTTTTCGCGATAGGGAGGAGAAGAGATGTTTGCCACTATCCTCATCATCCTGGCCGTCATCATCGCCGCCGTGCTGGTCTATGCCGCGACCCGGCCGAACGATTTCGTCGTCACCCGCTCGGCCAGCATCAAGGCGCCTGCCGAGACGATCTTCCCGCTGATCGACGATTTTCGGCGCTGGCCCGAATGGTCGCCCTACGAAAAGCTCGACCCCGGGATGAAGCGCACTTTGTCCGGCGCCGAAAGCGGCAAGGGCGCGGCCTATGCCTGGGAGGGCAACAGCAAGGCCGGCAAGGGCCGCATGGAAATCGTCAACTCGGTGCCGTCCTCGCTGGTTTCGCTCAAACTCGATTTCGAAAAGCCATTCAGGGCCAACAACACTGTCGATTTCTCGCTTTCGCCGTCCGGCGAGGGCACCACGGTCACCTGGGCAATGCGCGGCGCAAGGCCTTTCATTGCCAAGCTGATGGGCCTGTTCATGAATTTCGACACGCTGATCGGCAAGGATTTCGAGGCTGGGCTGGGCAATCTGCGGCGCCTCGCCGAGCGGTGAAAACCACGAAGTTTCAATGCGTTGGCGCTCAGTACCGTAAATCCGGCCGGCGCGTAGCCGGCCAATCTTCATCATCTGCGGGATCAATTCAGCTGTTCGTGAGTTTAGGGCATGGCGGCGAGGACGGCGCTTGAGAGAGGAACAGCAATGAAGAAAGCAATTACCATCCTGGTGCTGACGGTGGCCCTTGGCGCCTGCTCGCAAACAGAAAAGGGTGCTGCGATCGGCGGCTTGGGCGGTGCGGCGGTCGGTGCCGCGGTGGCAGGCGATCCGGTGCAAGGCGCGGTGGTCGGCGGCGCTGTTGGCGCAGTGGCCGGCGCGCTGATCGGTCATGCCAGCGAAGCCGGCCAGTGCCGCTACCGCGACCGCTACGGACGCGTTTATGTGGCGCGCTGCCCGTCCGGCTATTGAGGCATCGGACCGGACAATCGAATAAAAAACGGCGGGCATGGGCCCGCCGTTCTCGTTAATGAAAAAGCCGTGATTACTCGGCGGTGGCGGCTTCAGCCTCGGCCGGCGCAGCGGTCGCCGCGGCGGCGGCAGCGGCCGCGTCTTCCTGGGCCTTCTTCAACAGGGCGGCTCGTTCTTGCGCCTTCTTGCCGGGCAGGGCCTTGTTCGGGTTCGAGCGGGTTTCGCGCTTGGCAAGGCCGGCCTCGTCGAGGAAGCGCAGCACGCGGTCGGTCGGCTGGGCGCCATGCGACAGCCAATGCTTGACGCGATCGGCGTCGACCTTGACGCGCTCGCCGTCCTTCGGCAGCAGCGGGTTCCACGAGCCGAGCGACTCGATGAACCGGCCGTCGCGCGGCGAACGGGCGTCGGCGACGACGACGTGGTAGTAAGGACGCTTCTTCGAGCCCGCACGGGCCAGTCTGATCTTCAGTGCCATTGTTTTCTCCTAAAAGCTCTGATTTCGTTGAATAAGTCGGGGTTTCTTCAACCCGTTTTCGTCACACCATTGGAAGCGGCGATCTGTTCGTGATGCCGGATCACCTCGCGGACGACGAAGTTCAGGAACTTCTCCGCGAAATCCGGGTCGAGGTTCGCATCTTTCGCCAACTGGCGAAGGCGGGCGATCTGCTGCTGCTCGCGCGACGGGTCGGCGGGCGGCAGGCCATGCTCGGCCTTCAGGACGCCGACCGCCTTGGTGCAGCGGAAGCGCTCGGCCAGCATATGGATGAGGGCGGCGTCGATGTTGTCGATCGAAGCGCGGTAGCCAGCCAGGATGGCGCGTGCGTCGGCCATGTCTTTCTCCTCGTTCATCGCCCCCTCACTTCTTTTTCCCAAGGCCGGGCAGCCCGCCGCCGCCGACGCCCGGAAGACCCGGAAGCTTCATGCCGCCGGGCAGGCCCGGCAGTCCGCCGCCACCGGGCAGGCCGCCCGGCATGCCTTTGCCGAGACCGGCGGACTGCGCCTGCTTCTGCAGGGCCTCGAGCTGCTTGGGATCCATCCTGGAAAGATCGGGCATGCCGCCGCCCGGCATCATGCCGCCAAGGCCCATTTTCGAGGCGAGGCCGCCCATCATGCCGCGCATGAGGCCGCCGCCTTTGCCCTTGCCGCCCATTGCCTTCATCATGTCGGCCATGCCGCGGTGCATCTTCAACAGCTTGTTGATCTCGGCCGCGTCGGTGCCGGAGCCGGCGGCGATGCGCTTCTTGCGCGAGTGTTTGAGCATGTCGGGGTTGGCGCGCTCGGCCTTGGTCATCGAGGAGATGATGGCGAGCTGGCGGCCGAACATCTTGTCGTCGAGACCGGCGGCGGCCAGCTGGTCCTTCATCTTGCCCATGCCGGGCATCATGCCCATGATGCCGCCCATGCCGCCCATTTTCGACATCTGCTGAAGCTGTTGGGCGAGGTCGTTCAGGTCGAACTTGCCCGATTGCATCTTCTTGGCCATCGCCGCCGCCTGCTCGGCGTCGATGGTCTCGGCGGCCTTCTCGACGAGCGAGACGATGTCGCCCATGCCGAGGATGCGGTCGGCGATGCGCTTGGGGTGGAATTCCTCCAACCCGTCCATCTTTTCGCCGGTGCCGATCAGCTTGATCGGCTTGCCGGTCACGGCGCGCATCGACAGCGCCGCGCCGCCGCGGCCGTCGCCGTCCATGCGGGTCAGCACAAGGCCGGTGATGCCGACGCGTTCGTCGAAGCTCTTGGCAAGGTTCACGGCGTCCTGGCCGGTCAGCGAGTCGGCGACCAGCAGGATCTCGTGCGGGCTCGACACCTTCTTGATGTCGGCCATCTCGACCATCAGCGGCTCGTCGATATGGGTGCGGCCGGCGGTGTCGAGGATGACGACGTCATGGCCGCCAAGCCTGGCGGCCTGCACAGCGCGCTTGGCGATATCGACCGGGCTCTGGCCGGCGATGATCGGCAGGGTGGCGACCTTGGTCTGCTCGCCGAGCTGGCGCAGCTGCTCTTGTGCTGCGGGCCGCCGCGTGTCGAGCGAGGCCATCAGGACCTTCTTGTTCTGCCGCTCGGTCAGGCGCTTGGCGATCTTGGCCGATGTCGTCGTCTTGCCGGAGCCCTGCAGGCCGACCATCATGACGACGACGGGCGCCGGCGCGTTGAGGTCGATGGCGACGCCCTCGGCGCCGAGCATCTCGACCAGCTCGTCATGGACGATCTTGACGACCATCTGTCCGGGCTTGATCGACTTCAGCACCGCGGCGCCGACCGCCTTCTCGCGCACCTTGTCGGTGAAGGAGCGAACCACTTCCAGCGCGACGTCGGCCTCGAGCAGCGCCCGGCGCACCTCGCGCAAAGCCGCCGAGACATCCGCCTCGGACAGCGCGCCGCGGCCAGTCAGGCCGTTCAGGATGGAGCCAAGACGCTCCTGGAGGGATTCAAACATCTGCGGTCCTTGATCTCGGTGGGTTTCGACCGAGAGGTAGTGCGTTCGCGCCGGGTCGCCAAGCAAAAGCGCAAAGCCAAAAAGCACCCGGGGGCGCATCGCGCTGCCGGGTGTTGGCCTCCAGGATCTCTTTACAGCACCAGCCTCAAGAGGCTTCGGCGTCCTGGTCGGCTTTCGCGAAAGAAAACTCGTCGCGGAATTCAGCGGCTCTAGACAGGAAATTGGCCGCGGAGTCAAGGCTCGGGCCAAAACGCCGCCATTTGGGGCACCTCATAGCGGGCTTTGCCGGGTCGCCCCGACCCGCAGCGGCGAGCGCCGGTGCAAAAGCAGCAGCATCGTCAGAAGCGTGCTGACGACGCCGATCGCGGCGATGAGAACGGCGTCCAGATTGGTCCAGCCGGGACCTTCGAGGGGCTTGGCATTGAGCAGCGCGAAGGAATTGTAGCCCTCCTGGTGCGAGATCAGCAGGAAGCCGGTCAGATTGTTGCCGAGATGGGCGCCGAAACCGGCGCCCAGATTGCCGGTGACATAGACCAGGAGCGTGAGCAGCAGCGCAAAGGTGCCGATCGAGACCAGCACGCAGGCATTGATGGCAAGTGTCGAGGCCGAATTCCAGTGCAGCGACGCGAACAGCAGCCCGGGCAGCAGCGCCCAGACCAGCGGGCTGCTGAAGCGATAGGCGAGGCCGCGCAGCAGATAGCCGCGAAACAGCATCTCCTCCGACGAGGTCTGCAGGAAGGCGAGCAGCACGATCGGCACCAGGAAGAGCAGCCAGGACGAAAAGGCGATCGGTCCGCGCGCGATCTCGGGCTGCAGCCAATAGAGCAAGACCTCGGAAAAGAGCGAGGTGATCATCACCGCGGCCAGGCCCTTGAGGAAATCGCCGCCCGCGACGCGGCGGCTGACGCCGAACAGGGCCGACAGCGGCTCACCGTGGACGAAGCGCATCGCCACCCACAGGCCGATCCAGATGCCGGCAAAAGAGGTCAGCGCGCTCAGGATGCCGGTGGGCGATGCCAGGAAGTCCTGCATGTAGCGCCCGGTCGAGGGGCCGGGGAGACGCCAGACAATGTAGAGATAGGTGCCGGCAAACAGCACCAGAGCCGTCATCGCCATCCAGAAGGCGATGACGATCGCCGTCCCGAAGAACAGGCGCAGCAAATTGGTCTTTTCGTTCGGCGAGCGGCGATAGCGCTCGAAGGCGGCATTTTCGATCGTCACGCGGCTCCCCTGCCGAAGGCTTTCGCCACATGGGTCTAGGAGATCGGCAGTTACCGCGCAATTACCGTCCACGCGGAGTTGCCGCGAGCAGGATCAAAAAACGGCCGCCAGCGATGGCGGCCGTTATCTGACAGCGATCAGGCCGATCAGCGCATCACATAGACGATGCGCCGCGTGCCAGGGTCGACCAGCGCCGGCTGGTTGTTCACATAGACGTAGCGATACCGGTAATCGGGGATCTCGCGCAGCTCGACCGTGTCGGGCAGTGTGGCGCCGGTCACCACCTCGCCGTCGAGATAGACCGGGTCGACCCGGTGCGTGGCGACATAGGTGCCGACCTCGGCCGGCGGCCTGCCGATCGACTCGATGGCGTCGTCGTTGGAAACGATGGCGCCGGTGTAGGTATCGGTCGTGTAGATGTTGTCGGTCGGCGGGGCGACGACGGCGATCTCGGCATTGGCCGGGCGGCGGGTCACGACGACGCGGCTGCCGCCGAAATCGCCCGTCACATAGTCGGAATAGACCCAGCCCTTGCCGTCGGCTTCGGCGATCGTGCACCATTTGCTGCCTTCGATGCAGCCGTTAAGCGTGGCCGACTGCCCTGCCGCCAGCACGCCGATAACCGGATATTGCGGCCCGGGGCCGGCGCGAACGTTCAAGTCGGTCACCGCCTGTACGGGAGTGTCGGCGAAAGCTGCGCCCGAGATTGTGAGCAGCGCACCGGCCAGAGCCGGAAACAACACGCGTGTCATGGTTCTTCTCTCCGTTTTCAACGCTCCCTCGGGATCGGAAACGAAACAAAGGCTTATGCGTTCCGGCTAAAGTGCTTTGCGCCCGCTCACGAATTGTTCCAGGCCTTTTTCGGCGCGCCTGTCAAAAGATCGTGCACGAATGCGAGTTTGCGCGCCGCCACCTCGGAAATCACGAAGGGGTAAAGATCCGGCAGACCCATGCAGCGGTTGATCGAGTTGGATGCCTCCGACAATACCAGCCAGCGGGCCAGGATCCTTTCAAATGGCTCCGGATCCAGGTCGGGATCGGCGGGCGCCGGGTGCAGACGGCCACCAGTGTCGCCGCGCGGGATGGCGTCGGCATCCACGGTCTCCAGCCGGCCCAGCGGAAAATTCAGCGCATGGACCATTTCCAGCGTGTCGGCGATGTGGAGATGATGCGCCCAGGTCTCGGCCCAGTCCTCCCAGGGATGGGATGCGGCATAGGCGGAGATGTGGCGTTGCTGCCAGTCCGGCGGCGCGCCATTGGCGTAGTATGCCTTCAGGGCCTGCTCATAATCGGCCTGCTCGTCGCCGAAGAGCGCGCGGAAGACTGAAAGCCGAGCGGGATCGCCACGGATCAGCCGATCCCAATAATAATGGCCGAGCTCGTGACGGAAATGGCCGAGCAAGGTGCGGTAATTCTCGCCCATCTCGACGCGTCGTCGCTCGCGCTCGACAGAATCGGCCTCGGCAACGTTGAGCGTGACCAAGCCGTTGTCATGGCCGGTCAGGATGCGCTCTCCGCCCGGACCGGCGCCGATCGGGTCGGCGAGGAGGTCGAAGGCAAGGCCGATCTCATCCTTGGCGTCGGCCTTGGGAACGACCGGCAGGCCAAAGGCGAGCAGTGAATAGACGGCCCGCTTCTTCGCTGCTTCGACCCGGATCCAGCGCCGACGGTTGCCGTCGATGGAAAGGTCGGGAATGACCTGGTTGAGGGCGCAGGCGCGGCAGAAAGTCCGGCCAGCCTCGGCCCGCCAGTTGCAGGCGCACTCGTCGGCATTGCCGCATGCGGCAACGCCGCTCGCACCCGCCAGCAGGAAACGTGCTTCGTACGGGTCGTAGAGCACCAGGCTGGAACAGTTCAGACACTGGGCGTTCTCGAAATAAAGGCGGTGGCCGCAGTTTGGACAGTCGAACAGCTTCATCTTGTTTTCAACATGCGGAAGAGGTGGAAGCCTCGTCGAAACGTCCGCCGGGCCTCCGGCGTTCCGAAGCTATTTCGTAGCGAGCTGGGCAATGACCTGCCGGGCCACGCTTTCGCCCGAAAGCCTGGCGTCGCCGCAGGTCTGGATCAGCGGGCCGGCGACATGCTCGCCGGCGAAGAAGATCTTTTCCGCCAGCGGCTGCAGCAGCGTCGCGCGCGCCTCCGAACGGCCAGGGCGCGCCGCGGCATAGGCGCCGCGCACAAAGCGCTCCGCGCCCCAGTTGGTCATCATGGCGCGGCCGACATGCTTCCTTACGTCGCCGCCGAAGATGCCGCACAGGCGGTCGACGACGAAATCGACCCCGGCCGCCTCGCCGGCGGCCGACATTTCCCAGGCGAAGTCGCCGCCGACGAAACCGACCATCAGGTCGAGATCGAAGGGGAAGCAGAGGAAATAGATGTCGTGCCTGGCCATGCGTTCGATCAGAAGGTCGTCGAAAGGTTCAAGGCCGAGCCGCGTGCCCTTGATCTCCACCGGCAGCTTGGTCAGCATGCCCATGGGCAGGTCGAAGAAGGCGCCGAAATGCGCGTCGGGCAGCGCCGGCGAGAACTCGATCTCCTCGAAGGCGAGCACGGCCGGCGAGGCGGTGACGATCACCGCCTTCGCGCGCACCGTGCCGCGGTCGGTGACGCAGGCGACGCCCGGTACATCCCAGAGGATCTTGCGCACCGGCGTCGACAGCTCGACCGGCACATCGAAGCCGAAGCGCGCGACCAGCGCGCCGAACCCTTCCTTGCTGAAATAATTGGGGTCGAGGTCGGCGGCCGCCTGGAAGTCGCGGATCGAGATCTCGTCCTCGTCGGCGCCGAAATCCATCGGGCCGGCGAAGGTGGCGGCCGCGCGCGGCGCCTGGCCCTTGGCGAGCAGCGCCGACAGCCGGTCGTCGTCGCCTTCCTCGACCTGGTGATTGGCGAGCAATTCGAACAGCTTGGCATCGGCCGCCTTCATCTCGGCCTCTTCCTCCTCGCCCGCCTTGCGCTTGCGGTAATAGAGGTGGTCGACATTCATGTCGTGGTGATGCAGCGTCCAGCCGGCCGCCTGGGCGTCCGGAAAATAAGGATTGCGGTCTGCCGCGTGCAGCCAGGCGCAGCCAATGTCGAAGGGCACGCCGAAATGGCGGTCGCTGGTCCAGGCACGGCCGCCGATGCGATCCATCGCCTCAAGAAGAAGGAAGGAAAGCCCGGCCGCTCGAAGCGTCTTGGCCGCGGCAAGCCCCGCGGAACCGGCGCCAATGATCACGACGTCAACGTCTTTCATGAGGCAAGCCCGCCACACCTGATGCCTGATCGTAGGCAAATTGCCCTTCTTTCGCCAGTGTCGGGTGTCACGTCCCCGGCGGGGGCGGTGACAATCAGGCGTTTCGCTGGCAAATTCGCAACCGAGACGTGATTCAAGGCAACCAGGAGACGGATATGGCATTTTTTGCCAAGGGAAGGATTTTCGTGGCCGCCGCGGCGGTGGTGGCGATGTTTGGGCTGGCGACAGGCGCCGAGGCCGCGGCCAGCTGCGGCAAGAACGGCGCCGGCTTCGACGCCTGGAAGCAGGACTTTGCCGCCGAGGCCAAGGCCAATGGCGTCGGCCAAAGGGGCCTTTCGGCGCTGGCCGGGGCGACCTACGCGACAAGGACGATTTCGGCCGACCGCGCCATCCACAAGGCTTTCAGCGGCTCGGTGGAGGCCTTCATGAAGCGCCGCGGCGCTTCCGCCATCATCTCGAGAGGCCGTGCGCTGAAGAAGGCGAACGCGGCGATGTTCGCCAATATCGAGCGGACCTATGGCGTGCCGCCGGGCGTGCTGCTGGCCATCTGGGGCATGGAGACCGGCTTCGGCGCCTCGATGGGCAACCAGAACACGGTGTCGGCCATCCTGACGCTCGCCTATGACTGCCGCCGCCCGGATTATTTCACCCCGCACGCCATCGCGGCGCTCAAGTTGGTCGATCGCGGCGCGCTCAGCGCCGCCTCGGTCGGCGCCATGCATGGCGAGATCGGCCACACCCAGTTCCTGCCCGGAAACGTGCTGAAATACGGCGTCGGCAGCGGCAACCTGCGCGACCGCAACACGGCGCTGGCTTCCACCGCCAACTACCTCAAGGGCCATGGCTGGCACGCCGGCGCGAGCTATGAGGCCAATATGGGCGCAATCGCCGGCTGGAATTCGGCAAGCGTCTACCAGCAGGCCATCGCCCGCATCGCCGAGGCGATCGACGCGGATTGATCTTTGAATCTCTGTTGAGCAGAACAGCCCGGCCATGCGCCGGGCTTTTTTGTTGGACTTGGAGATTGGCGAAAGCCGGGATGATGGCCAATCTCCCCCCTTGCGGGGGAGATGTCCGGCAGGACAGAGGGGGGTGCTGTCCCTCCAGCCTGTCCGGCAATCCTCACCATTTTCACGCTGGCGCCCAGCTGCAAATCAGAGAGGCAGCGATCCTTCACACCCCCCTCTGCCCTGCCGGGCATCTCCCCCGCAAGGGCAGGGCTATCGCATATGAGTGATCGCATTGATGAGATAGTCGTCGTTCCAGGCGCATTTCTTGATGCGATG